>JBAUYV010000235.1:0-3000 GCA_049584975.1 Xanthobacteraceae bacterium
ATATACCGGCAATTCACGCAGCAAGCTTTGTCCGAGGGAATTTGGTTGCGTGGCAATGTCATGGGATCTTTTCTGGGAGTTCGCCAGCGATACGCTCGCCGCGCCGCGGAACGCCTGCTTGGGGCGGATAGCTGCCCTCTCAAAGGGCGCCTGGGAATGGCAGGACTCGACGCTAAAGCGGACATCGCTGGTCGCGATGGTGAACACGGCAATGGGCGTAACCAAACGTCTGGCGCCGCGGCGGCGCATTGGATCAGCCCTTCAGAAAAAGGCTGATCTCTTCAAAGAATCGAACGCAGGCCGGCTCATGCTCCAGGAACAGATGGTTTCGACCGGGCAAGGCGATGAAATGGGCGCCCGGGATGCCGGCGGCCAACTGGCGTCCGGCCTCGAAGGGAGCGGTGAGATCGCCCCGCACGTGCATCACAATCGTCGGCGCCTTCACTTTGGGCAGAAGATCGGTGATATCGAAATCACCGACGACGTCGAAAAATCGAGCCGCGCACTCGGGTGAGGTCGTTTTCAGTTGCAGCTCGTTGAAATAGTCTGCTTGCTCGTGGGTTCCACCTGGGATGAACCGCCCGGTGAACATTTGCCGAAAGCTTGGATTGTCCGCGCCCCACCCGAGGCGCATCAAAGTCGCCATCGCCTCGCGCATTTCTTTCTCAGCCGGACTGCGCTTCTTTCCGCCGAGCGCGAACGCGCCATACAGGATAAGGTGCGACACACGTTCCGGGCGCCGCACTGCATAGGCAACGGCTACGGCGCCGCCTTGGGAAATTCCGAGGAGCGGGAAACGCTCGACGCCGGCCGCATCAACAACCGTCTCGAGGTCCGTCACCCAGGCGTCAAGCGAGAGCGTGTCAACGTCCCAGTCGGACATGCCATTGCCTCTCGCGTCATAGCGAATGAGCGTATGCCCGCGCGACAGTCCGCGAAAAACATGGCGCCAAATCGGGCTTTGCCAATCGTATTCAAGGTGGTTCATCCAGTTCCCCGACTTCACCAGTATCGGTCCGCTGCCTGAAATCGCATAGGCAAGGCGCACTCCATCAGGCGCCCGGCAATATTTGATCGTCTGCGCCACGTTCGCGTCGTCGGGCACAGGAGCGTCGTCAGTTTTATCCATATAATCGATTGCGAATACCTCGACCGCCTTGGCGATGTTTTTCAGTTTTTGCAGACCGAGGGTTCGGAAACTGAAAGCAAGCTTTCCGCTGATCTGATCATAGACGGCCCGGGATATTGAGACGCCGCCGGGCTCGCAGATGCTCTCGAGCCGCGCGGCGATGTTGACCCCGTCGCCTAAGATATCGTCGCCGTCGATCAGCACGTCGCCGAGATGGACGCCGACGCGATAGACGACCCGCTTCGCCTCAGGCGTACCGACGTTGCGCTCGACCATCATGTTCTGGATCGTCACCGCGCATTCGACGGCGGCGACGACGGAGGGAAACTCGAGCAACAGACCGTCGCCCATGGTCTTGACGACCCGGCCGCCGTGGCCCGCAACGATTGGAACGGCCGCTCGACGATGTTCGCGCACCGCCTTTGCTGTACCCGCCTCATCCTCACTCATCAGGCGGGAATAGCCGACAACGTCGACGGCCATGATTGCGGCGAGTTTCCGTGTTTCGCCCATGGTGTCCTTCACGCCCAGTGCACATCAGCGTGAAAATCTAGCATAACGGGGAACCCCGCATCTCGCTATCGAGCGCTTCGGACGCAGCGGAACTCCCTGAGCACTTCAGGAACGGCCGCTATATGCGCCATTGCTTCCGGAGGGCGAACCGACCAGGAATGGCAGCTTCGGGTCGATAGCGGTCGCCGACGATCTCTCAAAAGTCCCCGAAATTCTGGCGAAAGGCGCTTCGCCAACGGGGACGGCCGCTGTGCGCAAATAGCGGCCGTTCACTGGCGGCTCGGCGAACGGATCAGGCTCACCGCCGACGGCGCGTCTGGGGATCGTTAGTCTAGCGAAGCGGCGGGCGTCGCCGAAATACCGGCGGCCGAGTTATTGTTTCGCGCAAATCGTGCTAGGCGCTCTGTCGAAGCGAGCCAAGACAGCGAGACAATTCCCAGATACTCGGCCGATCCACGAAGATATTACACTTATTGCGCGTAACAAATCATGCCGCCCGACTTGAAGCACACGCAACTCTCAGTAAAGGTGCATTTTTGCCCCGGCCCGATCGGCGGAGGCGGAAGCCCTGCACCATTCAGTAATATCGCCGCCAATTCCTTTGTCATCGGTATTTCGATCTCCTTCCCAGTTCGGAACACCCAACCGGATGGGTTCTTGGCTACCGTCTCCAGAAACTCGTTCATTTCGTCGGCGTACCTTTCAGTTTCGGAATAGGATTTGTTTAGGACAGCTATTTTTTCTTTTATCGGCTCAGGCGGTGCAGCAATCACCAGAATTGGGTGCGCCAGAACGACAGCCCCGCTCAGGGCTACTACGGCCGCAAATGAACTGTTATGCATAGACACCTCCCATTGCTAAAGAGCGACACACTTTAAAGTTAAGCGACTTACTCGCTCGCTTTCACCGTAATGCTACTGTACAAATGCGGAATCTATCACATTTCCACCGCTCCGGCTGTGACGCGCGTCACAGTTCGGTCGCCGGCCAAGGCCCACCAGCTTTCATCAGGGGGGTGGCATGGAGCGAGTCGCAAGACGGCGCTGAATTGCTGCGTCGTTTCTCTACGCCGTTTCTCTACGCCGCTATTCGCGAGGTCTGGCCGCTCGGACGGGATTGAAAGGAAGTCCCCGATCAGTTGGCCAGTGCAGATTGTCGGGGGAGACGTTTGCGGCCGGCATTCATTCCGAACGGCCGGGGATCCCCATTTGAGAGCTTTACCGACCGCCTTACGTCGACTCCTGCCGTTCAAAAGGTCGCGACGAACTCCACTTCAGGTCGAGTCCGGCCAGCCGACAATCTCTCAAAACTCCCCGATTTTCGGCCTGAATCCGCGCCGCTCGAAACTCGCGGCTCCA
>JBAUYV010000236.1:0-1672 GCA_049584975.1 Xanthobacteraceae bacterium
GACGCGACCATGTTGAGCTGCCCGAACTTTTCCTTGACCGTCATCGTGTCCATCATGACATCGCGACTCCTCGGACGTCTGACGGTCTGCCAATGCAATCGTGAACCGCACGGCTTCCGCAAAGCGGGTGGCGACTGTGCCGGCCGGATCACTCAAACAGCGGAGAGGGATTAGGGCGAGCCGATGGCGCAACAATCCAGCGAGCCACCAGATGGCGTTGGTGCCGTAGAGAGCTCGGCTCAGGACAGTCTCTGGTCCGAGGTCATGGGCATGGCCTCGGTTTTCAGGACTTCGCGCCAGCGCAACAGGCTCCTCATGATGGCCGCCGCGCTCATCGCGGTCGTGGGAGCGACAGCCTATGCGCAGGTCAAGCTCAACGCCTGGAACCGACCTTTTTACAATGCGCTGACGCGCAAGGACGTGGCCGCCTTCGTTGAACAAATCGGCGTTTTTGCTGTGCTGGCCGTTATCCTGCTGGTCCTCAATGTGGCGCAGACCTGGCTCAATCAGAGGTCCAAGATCGTCTTGCGCGAAGGCTTAGTAAACAACCTGTTGAACGAGTGGCTTTCGCCCAGGCGGGCCTTCCGTCTTTCGAATTCGGGCGCGATGGGCGCAAATCCGGACCAGCGCCTCCAGGCGGACGCACAACATCTCACGGATCTCACGACGGAGCTGGGCATTGGCCTGCTGCAATCGACGCTGCTTCTGCTGTTATTTATCGGCGTGCTCTGGGGGCTCTCGCGCGGCATGTTTCTGCCGTTCGCGGGGCACCAGTTCGCGCCCCCAGGCTATATGGTTTGGTGCGCGCTGCTCTGCGCCGGCGCCGCGTCCTATGTGAGTTGGCGCGTCGGCCGCCCGCTGATCGCTCTGGACGCCGATCACTATGCGCGGGAGGCGGAACTGCGCTTCGGCCTGGTCCGCGTTAGCGAAGAGATCGAAGGCATCACCCTCTACGGCGGCGAAGCCGACGAGAAGAGACGCCTCGACGTAATTTTCGAGACCGTCCTTGATATCTCGCGGCGGATTGTCAGCGCGGTGACGCGGCTGACCTGGGTCACAGCCGGCTATGGCTGGTTTACCATCGTCGCGCCGATTCTGGTGGCGGCCCCCGGCTATCTCTCCAGCGACATGACCTTCGGCGAGCTGATGATGTTGGTCGGCGCATTCAATCAGGTGCAGACGTCGCTTCGCTGGTTCGTCGACAATTTTTCCAGCATCGCCGACTGGCGCGCAACGCTCTTGCGCGTGGCGAGCTTCCGCAAGACGATTCTGACCATGGACAAACTTGGTCTGACCGCCAGCCGTATCGCCTTCGACGAGGGTGACGGCCCGTCGATCCGCATCGACGATCTCCACGTCGCGACGCCGGCCGGTTGCGTCATGCTAAGCGAGACGCATTTGGAGCTTAAGCCGGGCGAACATGTCCTCATTGTCGGTGAACGCGGCGGGGGGAAAACACTGCTCTTCCGAGCGATCGTCGGACTTTGGCCCTGGGGAAGCGGCCATATCAGTCGCCCGGCTCGCCAATCCATCGCGTTCATACCAACCCATGCTTATATCCCTCCTGGCGTTCTGCGCTCTTCGATCACCTATCCACGCGCTGCGGACGTCGCTAATGATGATGCTATCGCCAAGGCGCTTGCTGGTGTTGGCCTGGACCGCCTCAAGCCTA
>JBAUYV010000237.1:0-5413 GCA_049584975.1 Xanthobacteraceae bacterium
GTGCAGGCCGGTGATGCCCTTGTCGGAATTGACCATGGCGAGGCCCGGCCGTTTCGCGTACTCGGCCTTGATGTCGTCCTTGATCGCGTTTTTCTCGGCTTCCGGCAGCGTCTCGATCTTCGTCAGCAGATCGCCGAAGCCGTTGTTGAGATTGACGCCGAGACGTTTCAGCGTGGCGGCGTGCTTCTCGATCACGTCGGCGAAGTAGACCGACACGGCATGGCCGAACACGATGGGATCGGCAATCTTCATCATGGTCGCTTTCACTTGCAGTGAGAACAGCACGCCTTCCTTCTGTGCGGCTTCGATCTGTTCGGCAAAGAAGGCGCGCAGCGCCTTGCGGCTCAATACCGCCGCGTCGATGATCTCGCCGGCCCGAAGCGGTGTCTTCTCCTTCAGCACCGTCACGGCGCCGTCGGCGCCGACCAGCTCGATGCGTGCGTTGGTTGGCGACGCAACGGTGGTCGAGATTTCCGAGCCGAAGTAATCGCCATCCGACATGTATGCCACATGCGATTTGGAGTCAGGACTCCAAGCGCCCATCTTGTGCGGATTGTTGCGAGCATATTGCTTCACCGCGGCGGCCGCGCGGCGGTCGGAATTGCCCTCGCGCAAGACCGGGTTGACGACGCTGCCGAACACCTTGCCGTAGCGGGACTTGATCTCCTTCTCGGCTTCCGTCGTCGGATTGTCCGGGTAGTCCGGTACGTTGTAGCCCTTGCCTTCCAGTTCCTTGATCGCGGCCTTGAGCTGCGGGATCGAGGCCGAGATGTTGGGCAGCTTGATGATGTTGGCTTCGGGCCTCAACGTGAGCTCGCCGAGTTCGGTGAGTTCGTCGTTGATCCGTTGCGCAGGGGTGAGCTTTTCGGGAAAATTGGCGAGGATGCGACCGGCCAGCGAGATGTCTTTCAACTTCACGGACACACCCGCCGCGCCCACGAAGGCTTTGACGATCGGCAGCAGGGAATAGGTCGCGAGCGCCGGGGCTTCATCGACCTTCGTCCACATGATTTCGAGATTTGGCATGTTTGCACCTCTGGTCGCCGTGCTTGTCTGGGCCGACCGGAAACTGAACATTGGCGGGCGCGGTGGATTGATTTCTCCCGCGAGCCCTCAGATGAATTGTTCTCGGCGCGGACATCGCCAGCCGGGAATTCGACTGACGGGAGTTCGGCGCGCGCCCTATAGCACCCACACTCCATTGGTAAAAGCCTTGTTGAGCAGGTGCGAGATAAGCGCCGGCGGACCAGAATGCGGCTGGCGCATGAGCAAGAAGGAGCAAACGGAACGTGTGGCGATCTACGGCGGCGGGTGAAGGGCTTTCCGAGAAATAGCGGCGCACGTGGCGACCTGGAGCGCTGAAGCGAAAGTTTCGGCCGAAGCCTCCGGGCGTTTCGGCCGGATCCGGAGACAGTGCCGGCGCTTGACGCAAGCGGCCGGCTTGGGCAGGGGCTGCGCCTTTAGGGCATTTGCCCGCCGAGGAGCGCTGCATGCCAGGTGCTGGCACCGACAAGACCAGGAACTGGGTGTCGGCGCCTGGGCCGATCGTCGTCCTGGTCGAGCCGCAATTGGGCGAGAATATCGGCGCCGCTGCGCGCGCCATGGCGAATTTCGGCCTGTCGCGCCTGCGCCTGGTGCGCCCACGCCAGCCATGGCCGAACGACAAGGCGCGCATCATGGCGACCGGCGCCGGCCGAATTCTCGACGACGCGGTGCTGTTCGACAGCCTGGAAGCGGCCATCGCCGATTGCACATTCGTGCTGGCAACAACCGCCCGCGCCCACGACCAAGCCAAGCCGGTCATAGGGCCGGCGGAAGCGGCCGCCGAGATGGGGCCGCGCGTTGCCGCCGGCGAGACGGTCGCCATCCTGTTCGGCCGCGAGCGCAACGGCCTCGAGAACGACGAAGTCGCGCTTGCCGATTGCATCGTCACGCTGCCGGTCAACCCGGCGTTCGCCTCGCTCAACTTGGCGCAGGCCGTAGTGATCGTCGCCTACGAGTGGTTCAAGCTGCAAAGCGGGGCCAAACTGCCTTTCGGCATGCCGCAAAAGTCTGCACCGGCACCGAAGGAACAGCTGCTCGCCTTTTTCGCGTCGGTCGAACGTGAATTGGAAAAAGTCGAATTCTTTCGTCCGCCCGACAAGCGCGCAACCATGCAGATCAACTTGCGGAGCATCTTCGGCCGCATGCAGCCGACCCAGCAGGACATCCAGACCCTGCACGGTGTGATCATGGCCATTGCCGAAGGCCGTAAGGGGCCGGCGCGCGGCGGGGTGCTGGACGGCGAAGAGGCGGAGATGCTTCGTGCGCTCATCGCCGAGCAGGGCGGCGCCCGCGGGAGGTCGCCGCAGTCGCCGGCGCGCGGCTTGGCGCGGCTCCTGCGCCGCAATCCGACCGAGGCCGAGCGCGCGCTGTGGCAGGCGCTTACCAACGACCGGCGCTTTGCCGGAAGCGGCTTCAAGCGCCAAACTCCGGTCGGCCAGCATATTTGCGACTTTGTCTCATTTCCGCTGCGGCTGGTCGTAGAGCTCGTGCCGGCGGATGAGAGCGCCGCCGCCGCGAAGGCGAGAGCCGACAAGCGAAGCTGGCTTACCGCGCGGGGCTATAAGGTGATCGACCTGCCGTCCAGCGAAGTCGAGGCCGACATCGCCGGTTCGCTTGAGGGAATAATTCTCGCCATGGCCGAATAAGGCCTATGCGATGGATCGAGGCTTGGGATTGAGGTTTGGGGTTGAGGGGCGAACAATGCAATTGGGAAATTCAGACACGCGTTACGGCGCCATTCCGCAAACCATCCATTGGTTGACCGTTATCTTCATTGCCGTCGGATGGCTGCTGGGCTGGTTTATCGACGATTTTCCCAAAGCGGCGCATTCCTATGTTCTGCTCGCCCACATGACTTTTGGTCAGTGCGTCATCGCCTTGCTCGCGATCCGCCTGGTCTGGCGAATTGCCGATCCGCCACCGCCAGCGGAAAAGACTCGGTTTGGGCGGTTGCATGAAGTGGCGGCCAAGCTCAGCCACTACGCGCTCTATCTACTTCTGCTGGCGGTTCCGTTTGCTGGGATCGTTGTGCAGTTAAAGCGCGGCGACGCTCTGCCGATTTTGGGTCTCTGGGATTTCACCTCGCCCTGGCCGGCCGATCGCGCCACGGCGAGAAGCGTTCTCAGAGCACACGAATATTTGGCCAATGCTCTGGTGCTCCTCGCCGGCATTCATGCGGCTGCGGCGCTCATGCACCACTGCCTTTTGCGCGATCGCACCCTGGTGCGGATGCTGCCCGGCGCAAATGGATAGGGCGCAAAGTGATCGGCGGGTTTGCGCTGCAGGCGCGGGCGCACGGCCAAGCGATTTAGACAATTTGAGCTAATTTCTTACGGGCGCGCAAATAGGTCGCTTCTACTTTGGCGGCCGCCTAAAAGGATTTCGCCATGTTGCGCTCGTTTCTCCTGCCCGCGACGTTAATCGCGTTCGCTGCCACCGCTGATGCCCAAACTATCGTCATCAATCCGAATAAGTCCGGGGTCTTGCCGTCGGCAGCAGCGGCAACCGAGCCGGTGCGCATATCGGTCGGCGTCAGTACATTCGCGCCGGCGCCCAACGGTGACGGCGAGCAAGCGCTCAAAGCGCAAGAGGATGGGCGGCGGATGATTTATGCAATTGCTGGACGCGAATGCGCTATCATGAGTGAAGTGCTCGCCAGCGACTGTCACCTCGAATCGATCAACATCAATGTGCAGCACGTAGGCGCTAATCGCAATTTCAACGAGCCCAGAGGCGAGGTCTTCAACATCAACGGCAATATCAGCTACCGCATCGTGCCGAAATGATCAGCCGGCCCTTTAGCCCTTGAGCGTCTTCAACGCTGCGGCCGCCCCGGCGCGCAGCATCGCAAGATCACTCGACACCGCGAGGAATTTCACCCCGCGCTTGGCCAGCGCCGCGGCGCGCTCGGCGGAGTGGCAATAGGCGCCGGGAATCTTCCTCGCCTTCTGTGCGCCCGCGATCATGGTGTCGAGATGGGCGTCGACTTCCTTCGACAGCGGATCGACGTTCTTGCCCTCCGATAAGGCGATCGACAGGTCCGAGGGACCGAGGAAGAAACCGTCGATGCCGGGCGTGCCGATAATTGCCTCGAAGTTCTGCAACGCCGTGCGCGTCTCGATCATGGCGAAGGTGATGACGTGATCGTTGGCCTCGCGCAGATAGGTTGCCATGTCCGGCACGCCACCGAGCGTCATGGCACGATGCGGCCCCCAACTGCGCTCACCCATCGGCGGAAACTTGGCTGCCGCGACGAATGCGCGCGCGTCGGCCGCCGTGTTGATCATCGGCGCGATAATGCCTTCGGCGCCGAAATCTAGAGCCCGACTCACCAGCGCAAAATCGTTCAACGGCACGCGTACGATCGGCGCGGCGCCGCCCTGATGCACGGCGGCGACGCCTTGGAGAATGCCGCCGATGTCCCATAGCCCGTGCTGGCTTTCGATCGTCACGGCGGAAAATCCGTCGCGCGCCAGCGTTTCGGCGACGATGGGGTAGGGCAGGCCGCACCAGCCGCTGAACACGGTTTCTCCGGCGCGCAGCCGCTTGGCGAGAGAGAAGTTGGCGATGGCCATGGTTAACGCTCTGTGACGGTAATGTGTGTATTCGCGCGGTTGCTAGTTGCCGGCTTTGATGTCGGCGATGGCCTTGGCCATCAGCTCGTTCATCTCGCGGCTGATCTGATGGTCGGACTGGGCGACGCTCTTCGCGTCGAAGTCCTTGCGAATCTTGTGCATCACATCGTGATCGCCGGTATCCTCGAAAGCCGACATCACCACGGAGAGCGCGTAGCTGTCCGCCTCCGCGCCTGTCAGTCCGAGCTTTTCGGCAGCCCATAGGCCGAGCAGCTTGTTGCGGCGCGCGGTCGCCTTAAACCGCAGTTCCTCGTCGTGTGCGAACTGCTGCTCGAAAGCCTCTTCGCGTTTGTCGAACGACGTCATGCCTTCGCCCCGATGTGACTTGGATGACTTGGAACAATGCTAACCATCTGCGGCCTTGCATATAGGGGGTGGGGCGTCAAGGCAACCGAGATTGGGCTTGCCACATCGCCGTTGCGGCGGAGCGCGCGCGGGTCTATGTCGATTGTGCTCCGCGGCACCATCGGCTAGCTTTGTGTCGTGGAGGGGCCGCTATGTTGAGTCGTGCCGCTCACTTCCGCCGCCGCGGATCTCGAACTCAAACTGGAGCCACGGCATCCCATGGATTTCACAAAGCAACGGTACACTCCAATGAGCCGCCGTCGCCGCATCTATGAAGGTAAGGCGAAGGTCCTCTATGAGGGACCAGAGCCGGGAACTTTGATCCAACACTTCAAGGACGACGCGACCGCCTTCAATGCAAAGAAGCATGAGGTGATCGAGGGTAAGGG
>JBAUYV010000238.1:0-4334 GCA_049584975.1 Xanthobacteraceae bacterium
CCCGAATTCGCCGATTGTCTTTCGTCCGATCGACACCCGAATGAGCCTGCCTCCCGGGCGCTGGTCGCACTTGCTGGAGGAGTTCACGCAGTTGTTCTGCATCGAACAGGCTTTCGAACCGGCGGCAGAGGCCTTCGAGCGGATCTTTCGACAGCGACTGTCGGTGGACACGTTGGAGCGGGCGAATCAGCGAATGGGGGCTCAAGCGGAGGAGTTCCTGAACTCTTTGGCCGTTCCGCCCGCCGCGAAAGAGGGCGAATTGTTGGTGGTGACATCCGACGGCAAAGGAGTGCCGATGGTTCAAGCCGACGCGCAGCGCCTGCGCTGCTTCGAGGAGCGTCCCACCCGGCCGGGGAATCGCCGGATGGCGACGCTGGCAGGCGTGTATTCGGTGGATCGGCATGTTCGCACCCCGGAGCAGATCGTGGCCGCCCTGTTTCGGGACGTGCGCGAGGAACCGGCGCCATCCGACGACGCGCGCCCCGAGCCGCGTCACAAGCGGATCATCGCCCGTTTTCCGCAGTTGTTCGAGGAGTTGGATGCCAAGCAGCCGATCTCGGGGTCGATCATCGCCCTCAGTTGGGCCGCCTGCGACGTGGAGCAGCGCCGGCGTCCCGGGCAACGACTGGTCTGCCTGATGGACGGCCAACCGAGCCTGTGGGACACGGCCGATGTCTGCTTGGATGGCGTCCCCAAGGGGACTCGGATCGACATCCTCGACATTATCCATGTGGCGGGTTACATCTGGCGAGCGGCGAAAGCATTCCATTCCCACAGGAAGAATCAGGAATCTTTCGTCCGCCAACGGTTGCTGCGGATTCTGAAGGGAGATGTCCAAGGCGTCATCAGCGGCCTGCGCCGGATGGCGACGCTGCGTCGGCTCGGCGGCGACCCACGCCAGGAAATCGACACGGTCTGCGGCTACTTCACCACGCATGTTCACCGGATGCGGTACGACGAGTACCTCGCCGCCGGCTGCCCCATCGCTACCGGAGTGATCGAGGGCGCCTGTCGCCACCTGGTCAAGGATCGCATGGAACGCAGCGGGATGCGTTGGACCAAGGCCCACGCGCAGGCCATGCTCGACGTGCGGGCCATTCACCAGTCATCTTATTGGGACGAGTTTCATCAGCAGCGAATCCAAAACGATCAGGAATCATCCCGACAATACCGCAACCTGCTGGAACGCATCACAACACTCGCCGGGTAGCGCGGATTGTCGGTCACACCCTTCGAAAATCGACCGGCTCGATCGCCACCAGGATCCGCATCTGGGAAGCGAGCTGCAGCATCAGCCGGCCCCCCAGAAGTCGCGTCCCAGAGCTGCGACATCCGGGGCCGTGCTTCCCCGCCACTCGATCCGCAGTCGTGCACCTCTCTTGTTCTCGAATTGGATGACGCACTCAAGCGGAGCAGCGAACGCTGAGGCGGGCAACTCCTCAAAGCGGACATCTGCCGCCGACTTCCGTGGTCCGGTCCGGGACGACGTCTTCACCCGCTTCTTGAGGTGATAGTAGTCGAGTCCCAGGGTCCGGGCCGTGCGATTGACACCGTACCGGCTGGCCAGCTCGGCGGCTTCAACCCAAAGCGTTGCGGGGATGCGGTCGCCTCGTTTACGCCCTTGCCGCCACCGCTCCAACCGTTCCGCCACGCCTGACAAATCGGCCGGGACTTCCCGTAGTCTGCTGCGCTGCATCGGCTGTCCTCCACGATCCAAGGATCTGGACAGCCACGTTACCGGCCAGGCAAAAACCGTTCATACGCGCTTGCCGGAAGGACACCGCTGACCACGCTCTTCTCAATGCTGGCCGAATCCGTCGGTGCCGCAGACCAACGTGTTCCGCCGGACGCTTACCCGCAACGGAGTCGATCCCTTCGCGTACCTCCGCGATGTCCTGCGGCGTCTGCCGCGCATGCTCCCCCACGCGTCCCGCGACGAGCTCCGCGCGTTGCTCCCCGATCACTGGGCGCCGCGCTGACCAAGGCTCTTCTCAATGCTGGCCGAATCCGTCGGTGCCGCAGACCAAGGTGTTCCGCCGGACGCTTACCTCCGTGCCAAGACGCCAGAGATGATCCGCAAAGAACTCTGGACTGGCCTTCTGGCGTACAATCTCATCCGCCGCACGATGCTTCAGGCCGCACACGCCGCCGAGCTTCTGCCGCACCAACTCAGCTTCACGGGCGCCCTGCAGACGATCGCCGCGTCGTGGCTCGCGACGCTCTTCCTCGACGAGGAAGTGAAGGCCGCTCTGTTTCGTGCAACGCACATCGGAATCGCATCATACCGCGTCGGAAACCGACCGGATCGCGTTGAACCGCGCGCCATCAAGCGTCGACCCAAGCCCCACGACTGGCTGACCGAGCCACGAAGCGCCGCACGCGCACAACTTCTCGCGACCAGTTGCTCCTCCTAAACTCAACGCCTATGGGTGGAAGTGCCATTCGTTCCTGACACTTTTTGCTGCCCTTTTGCCTGTCCCATAGGGTCTGACACTGCCCACCAGAAAACCTCTAGGGCCCCATCCGAACCGACGACCACCATCGCAAGATAACCCAAGCCACTGCCCCGCCAAGGGCAACGGATCCAGCCAAAAACAAAGTAGTGAGAATGTGAACCTGCAACCTCGCGACTGGATTGATCCGGTGCTGCAATTCCCAGTTTACCTGTCGCGCTACAATCCATCCAACTGCGACGCCAAGCGCTGCTATTGTATAGACCATCCACTTTCTATTAATCAGTACCGCGACAGCTGTTGGAAGGGTCATTGTTAGCACTAGCCAAAAAAGCAGCGACGCAAGCCCAGTTCGACGTATTATCTCCCCTACACCTATTCCAACCAAGCAACAGCACATTGCCCCGAGGATCCGAACGTGCATAGCAACCGCAACACATTTTAACACGGCAGCGCCTCATTTCGTTCCAATCGCGGCACGTCCCCGCGCGTGACAGACCCGTGCATATAACACGAGGGCGCGGCACCTACACAAATATAGTGCTAGCCACTTCTTCCACCCGCGAGCAAGCTATGTTCTCTTTGGCCATTACGTGTCATAGGATCGCGACATGCCGCACCGCACCCCTATCGCCGGCTCGCTCCCATACGAGAAACGAACAATCACACCTCATTTACTGAAAAAAGTCCTGAATAGCATAGCGGCCATTCATTGTCTGCTCGATCGTAGATTGCGGGAAATCATTTGTAAAAGTCGGTGCGACCCCCAAGCGCTCAAAATATGGCAATCTATCGTATTCGCGTCGGCCTTGCAACTCTGTGTCGGGTCCGTCGACGACTTCTCCGCCTGACACACGCACCAGCGACGTTAGGAAGTTCGTCCAGGTCCCGTACATGGCCTCCAAGCCGCCCATCCCCAGTTTGAGATCATCAATGTCGGTTGCGCCTTGTTCGAATGAAAAGGTCTCAACCTCAAGATCTCCGCCAGGGAGTTGCGTAATTCCCCAGTAGCGGTAACCCGCCAAAGGATGTCCAGCCAGCGTTTGGACCACGAAGAAGTGCTCCTGCGGGTCAAAATTGATTACCTTTACCTCAAAGCTGCCCTGGCCAATATCAAATGGGAAGGCCAAACTAAAGCCAAGAACAGCGCCAACGCCGGTGACGTTTCCATTTGCGTAAGTGGGTCGCAAGTCACGTTGCGTGAAAAGGGTCATCTCGTTGAAAAGCTGGTCAATGGTCAATGCCGAGTCGTGAATCCGGACGGAATGGTAATGTACCTCGGCCAGGTTGAAATCTGGTGCAAGAAGCGACCCGGGCGAACCCATGTTTTGCGACGGATTACGCAGCGTTGAGCTAAGTTCGTACCCTGCGTACCCTGCTATTCCGGCAGCTATGCCAATAGCAATCGTCGTGGACAATAAAGTGTCGTCGCGCCCAGTTGGATCGGCCCCGTTCTCTGGGTCTGCGAGTGTGTATAGGTACTTATTATAACTGAGCGGAGCGGTCTGGTTGCCGGCATACAGATCGAGGCTTGTAAAGCTGCCAGAGGCTGGATTGTAATACCGAGCTCGGAGGTACTGCAGGCCAGTGGCAACGTCAGTTTCTTGAGCGTTGTACAAAAGCGTGGTCGCCGCGGCGCTCAGATCAAAGCCAATGACGTTGCCGTAGGCATCGTAATTGAAGATCTGCCGCACGCCGGCAACCGTGGCGACTGCGCCAGCCGCGTTGATGAGGACACGGACCGAGTCGTGGCCGTCGTAACCGAACGTGAGCGTGGTTGGCGTCCCGGCCTGGCCGTTGCTGAAGGGGGTCGTCGTCTGGCTGATCTGGCGCGTGCCGATGGCATATTGAGTGACCTGCTGGATCTGGCCCGTTGTGGGA
>JBAUYV010000239.1:0-27111 GCA_049584975.1 Xanthobacteraceae bacterium
GCAACAGGCCATCGATCCGGTCGGCGAGGCGAGGAGCGATTACACGATCTTCTCGGAGCTGGCGCGGCGCGTCGGCTGCGAAGCGGCGTATACCAAAGACCGCGACGAAATGGGCTGGCTGCGCTACCTCTATGGTCGCTGGCGCGACGGCGTGCGCACCAATCAGGCAATTCCCGATTTCGACCGTTTCTGGGCCGATGGGTTTCTGGAAATTCCGCAGCGCGCCGAGGAATACACGCTGTTCGCGGACTTTCGTGCCGACCCCGACAACAAGAAGCTCAGCACCCCGTCGGGCCGGATCGAACTCTATTCCGAAGAGATCGCCGGCTTCGGCTATGACAATTGTCCGCCGCACGCGACGTGGATCGAGCCCTCCGAATGGCTCGGCGCGGAGGCAGCAAAGACGTTGCCGTTGCATCTCATTTCAAGTCAGCCGCGCTACAAGCTACACAGTCAGATGGATGCCGGGCCGGTCAGCGCGCGCGGCAAAATCGGCGGCCGTGAGGCGGTTGCGCTCAATCCCGAAGACGCGCGGCGGCGCGGCATCAAAGATGGCGACATCGTGCGCATTCACAACGGCCGCGGCGCGTGCCTCGCCGGCGCGATCATTACCGACACCATGTCGCCCGGCGTCGCCAAGTTGTCATGCGGCGCCTGGTACGATCCCGCCGGCGACGAGGACGGCGCGCTGTGCGTGCACGGCAACGCCAACGTGCTCACCCACGATCGCGGCACCTCGAAGCTGAGCCAAGGCCCCAGCACCGGCAGCAACATGGTGGAGATCGAACGCTGGACCGGGCCGGTACCGCCGGTGCGGGCGTTCGAGCCGCCGCAAGTGACCGGCGCGCCGTAAAGAGCACAGCGATACATGTGGCGAACGCTGATCGTTGCCGTATTCGTGTTGCTTGCGGCAACGCCGGCATCCGCCGAAGACTGCCCAACGTCTTCGGTCGGTTATCGGGTCGTCCATTTCGGCCATCGGCTTGTCGCCGTTTGGTATCCGACCACGGCGCCGGCTTCGGTCCACGCCTACAGCCCGCGTTTTTCCGGGATGGTGGCGGTGGATGCTCCGCCCGGCACGGCCTGCCGCTCGCCCGTGCCGTTGGTCGTCTTCTCCCACGGCTTTACCGGATGCGGCATGCAATCGATCGCACTGACCGAAGAACTGGCGCGGCACGGCTATGTGGTTGCGGCGCCCGATCACGCCGATGCACTGTTCTGCCACATCGATCCCGAGGCTTTGGGACCATCGTCGCGCCCGTCTCGGCTCAGTTTTATCAGGGCGGACACATGGACCGCTGCTACTTTCGCGGATCGCCGCGACGACATTAAAGCGACGATCGACGGGCTGCTGGCCGATAAGGATTTCCGCGATGTCATCGACGCCAAGAATATCGGCGCCATGGGGCATTCGCTCGGGGGATATACGGTTGTGGGGATGGCCGGTGGATGGGCCAGCTGGCGCGATCCAAGGATTCGCGCGGTGTTGGCTCTGTCTCCCTATGTCATGCCGTTTGAGGTGCACCATACCTTGCAGGGCATCCGCGCCCCGCTGATGTATCAAGGCGGCACGCTGGACATTGGTATTACGCCGTTTTTGAAGGGAGCCAACGGCGCTTACCGTCAGGCAAATCCGCCGGCATTTTTTGTTGAGCTCAGAAACGCCGGGCATTTCGCCTGGGTCAACTGTGGCGGCGCGAGCACGACCGAAGCGTGCCTGGCCGCCAAACTCAATATCGGTCTCATTAATAAATACGGGATTGCGTTTTTCGACGCGTATCTCAAACACAAGGCGGAGCCGGTGCTAAAACAAAAGGATCCAGCGCTCGCCGCTTACGATTTCAAGCTATCGCCCGAATAGGCTTTGCCACAGCCGGCAGCAGATACTCCTTCACTCCGGCTTGATGCTCGCGAACTTGATCACCTTGGCCCACTTCTCGACTTCGGCGGTGATGAACGCCTGACATTCGGCCGGCGTCATGGGCATCGGCGTGATGCCGAGATCGGCCAACTTGGCCTTGAGCGCCGGTTCGCGCAAAGCGGCAATCACTTCGCCGTTGATGAGATTGATGATCTCGGCGGGTACCGCCTTGGGCGCTCCGATCCCTTGCCAGGTGCGCGCCTCGAAGCCGGGGATGAACTCGGCCATGGTCGGCACATCGGGCAACAGCTCGGAACGAGCCACCGTTGTAACCGCCAGCGGCCGCAGCGTACCGCTCTTGATGTGTCCGACCGTGGATTGAATAGGCTCGAAGGCGACTTGAACATGGCCGGCGATCAGATCGATCAGCTCGGGTGCAGAACCATGATAGGGCACATGCATCATGTCGACGCCGGCCATCATCTTGAACATTTCGCCGATGGTCTGCTGCGGTGTGCCGCTGCCGGCCGAGCCCATGTTGATCTTGCCAGGATTAGCCTTGGCGTAAGCAATGAATTCCGGAACGGATTTCGCCGGCACGGTTGGATTGACCAGCATGACGGCCGGCCCCTGGGCGATGCCGGCGACGACCAGGATGTCGCGGACGAAATCGAAGTTGAGCTTGTCGTAGAGCGTGGCGTTGATGGCGTTGACCGTGGCCAGCTCCATGATTGTGTAGCCGTCGGGCTGCGACTTCGCGACCAATTCGGTGGCGACGGTGCTGGATGCGCCCGGTCTGTCTTCGACGACGAAAGGCTGGTGCAGCCGCTGCGACAAAGCCTCGGCCATGATGCGGGCCGTGATGTCATTTGGCCCGCCGGGCGGAAAGCCGACGACCCAGCGCACCGCGCGGGTCGGATAGTCGAGGGCCAAGCCGGGGCGAGACAGGGCCGGCAGCACGGCCGCGCCGGCAGCCACTTGCAGAAAAGTTCGGCGGCGAAGTTTCATGACTTTGCCCTTGGAGCTGAGAGCACTTTTGCGGAGGGAATAATTTACCCGTAAACCTCGATCAAAAGCTACGGCGAATCTCGGGAAGGTTATAAGCAACGGTTCGAAATTCGATCAGCTTGCTTTCGTTTTCAGCAGCTTCTCCGTGTTACCGGCAAAAATCCCGCGCCGGTCGGCGGCAGACCACATTAGTGCGTGCTCATAAATCCCGGCCCGCGCCCGCCATAAGTTAATTTGTACGCTTGCCGTAATCGTACTGCGCGCCGCTGATGCCGGCCCCGCTGTCGGCGCCAAAGACCGCGTCTATGCGGCCGCTCTTCATCGTCGTGGCCGCGACACTACCGTCGGCCGCGACGCTACCGTTGGAAACGACGGGGCAGGTCGCCGCAACTCGACACCGCTGTGCCGCTCGCCGACCCACCTGTTTCCAAACTCTGGACGGCGGCGCTCAACCGGCTGACGCCATCGGTCATCCCGAAATCGTGGTGCGAAACCCCGCTCAGCGTAGCCGATGATTCCGGAACCGCCCCCGCTTACCGTGGTCTCCGTGTACGGCTGGCCGCCCGAAGAGATCGGCGTGCCGGTCGCCGGGCCGTTGCCGATCGCCGGGCCGTTGCCGATGCCGAAAGCAGATTCGACGCGAGCCTGAGCCGCCGCATCCCCGTTAAGAGCAGCGACCGCTAGATCGTAGAGAGGGTAATAATGCCAAACGAGACAAGAAAGAAAGACCAGAACCGAAATGCCAAACGCGATTTCCATACCGCGTCCTTCGTAAAGACTGGAGGCCGCACGCTGTCCCTGGGATCCAGTTTGCACTAAACTGGGAAGCGTTGTGGTGGCAACAGCCGCGGCGCCTCCAGCTTCCATTAGGCTGAGAAACTTGGCGGCAACAACAAATACAGCGCCCGCGACCAGCACGTCGATCAGAAGCGAAATGAACAGGTTACTCACGCCAAGAGTCTCGCACTCAAAGCAGTTGGGTGTTTCTTTGGTCCGCCGCTTGCGTTGAGGACCACCGCCAAGAGCAATGTCGCTAGTTAACCGCCGAAAAGTTGCGACAGTGTTTAATCAATCCGTGAAAGACAGCCCCAATTGCAAAATGGCAGCGCGATGCACCCCTGGAAGAGGGCCAAAGTAAGCTTTCCGAAACTGTAACGACGCGCCATTCGCGACCATTGAGGGTTGGCGCGACGCGCTGCGGCGCCAGTTCAAGCTGGCGGTCCCAGAATGCTGCGAAGCCGCGTGCGCCAACCGTGGGCGCTGAAAACTTCCTTCAACATTCGCCACAATTCCTCATAAGCGATGACAAGGGGGTTGCTGGGCGAAGATCGAGGATGTGAGAGCCCGTAACGTATCTTGATATCCGGAAGCTCCGCCTGATACGTGCCGAAAAGATGGTCCCAGATCATCAGAACGCCGCCGAAATTCTTGTCGATATATTCGGGATTGCTTGCATGGTGGACGCGGTGGGCGGACGGCGTGTTGATAACCCAATCCAACCACCCAATCCGCTTAACCAGTTCGGTGTGAACGAAGAACTGGTAGGTCAGGCCGGCTGAGACCATGCCGAACACCCAGACCGGATCGTAGCCGATCCAGACGATGGGCAGATAGAACAGGAACACTCCCGACAGGATCGGGGTCCAGGACAGACGGAAAGCGGCCGAGACCACCATGCGGTCGGTACTGTGATGGACGCTGTGCGAGGCCCATAGAACGCGAATACGGTGTGAGCAGCGATGCTCGACGTAGAAAGCCAGGTCGGTCAGCAGGAATAGAGCGATCAGGCTCGGCCAATTTGCCCAGGAGACAGGAATGGTGGTCAGCCGGACCTCGTAAACTGCTGCGGCGATCACGCCGAATATCAGGCCATGCGCGGCTGCCTGGGTCAGGAGGTGCCCAACCGCGACGAGACTCGAAACTCCAGTCGTTCTCCACGGGTAACTGCCATACCGGGCCTGGATTACTACGGCCTCTGCCAGGAGGGTGAAAAGAAAAATAGGGACAAAGATCAGGCCGATTTTGTTGGGGAGTTTCTCAAAGAGGCCGGAAAAGCTGAGGTAAAATTCCATTGTCGCCTCCCTGCCGGTGACAGCGCTTCATCACCCAGTCTGCCCCAAACTTGAGCGACGCAGACTTGAGCGACACAGGCAGGAGCCATTGTACGATCGCACCTTGTAATTCTGGTAAATTCCGTCAAACGGCGGAATTTAATCGCGCTCTTTGGGGCGCAGCAGGACGGTCACTTGCATGAAACACTCGGCGTCAAACTAGCTATTTTCCCGGATAGGTCGCTCGTAGGTCCTTCGGCATCGATAAGCCCGTGGCATCGTTCCATTCGTCATTCCCGCCGCTCGCATGGGTTCGGCGAACCTGGCGACGGGTCCATTCTTGCTCCGTCGCTAGCGAATCGCTGCATCGCGGAACGACGATTTTACGATTCCGAAGAGGGCATTTGCTCAAGCTCGCTTGGCGCCCGCGGCTCTCGTTCCAGCGTTGTAAGAAAGCGGTCAGCCCAGTGGTGGATGTCGTTCTGTGAGAGCACCTGGAACAACGCGTCGTACCGCGCGCGCCGCTCGGCCAGCGGCATCGATAGCGCTTGCCCGATGGCCGCCGCGACGCTGTCGGGATCGTAAGGATTGACCAGCAGCGCCGCTTTGCATTCATGCGCCGCGCCGGCGAAACGCGACAGGATAAGTACACCCGGATCATCGGGATTCTGCGAGGCGACATATTCCTTGGCGACGAGGTTCATACCATCCCGCAGCGGGGTCACGAGCCCGACACGAGCGGCGCGATAAAGCCCGGCAAGCGTCGAGTGGCTATAGGGACGGTTGACGTAGCGGATCGGCGTCCAGTCCGCCTCACCATAGGCGCCGTTGATGCGTCCCGCGGCCGATCCAATCTCCTGCTCCATAGCGGAATATTCCGGGATTTCGGTGCGGCTCTTGGTTGCGATCTGTAGATAGGTCACCTTGCCCCGCCAGTTTGGCTGCGTCTTGAGGAACAGCTCGAATGCCGAAAGCCGATGCGCGATCCCTTTCGAGTAATCCAACCGATCGACCCCGATGATGAGCGCACGGTCATTCAGGCTGCTGATCACCTGCTTAACGAACGGCAATCGCACCGAACGCCGGGCAAGATCGGCAAAGGCCGCGGTCTCGATGCCGACCGGGAACACGTCGATCCGAACCGTCCGGTCGGCGACGACGAAATTGAAATCGCGGCTGCGTAGGCCGCATTCGCGCGTGAGGTAACGGCTGAAATTGAAGGCGTCATCGCCGGTCTGGAAGCCGACAAGATCGTATTCGCAGAGCGACGGGATGAGACGCTCGTGGTTTGGCAACGCAGTCAGTATTTCCGGCGGTGGGCATGGGATGTGAAGGAAAAAGCCAATGCGATTCTTGTGTCCGCGCGCGCGCAATGCCCTGGCAAGCGGCATCAGGTGATAATCATGCACCCAGACGAGGTCATCCGGCCCGAGGACTTGGTCCAACTCCCGCGCGAAGTTATCGTTGACGCGCAGATAGCCGCTCAGATCGCGACGTGAGAACTCGGCAAGGTCGACGCGGTAGTGCAGTATCGGCCATAGCACACGATTGGTGAAGCCGTTGTAGTATTCGTGATGGTCCTCTTTGGAGAGATCGAGCGTAATGTAGGTAATCTGGTCGTGCACCACCTTCTGTGCGGCAATCTTAGTGTGCGTGGCGACCTTTCCGCTCCAGCCGAACCAAATCCCGGATTTGTGCTTAAGTGCGGCCTTGACGGCAACTTCAAGCCCGCCAGCGCGCGCGTTTACATTTCTCTCGGGAATGCCGACTCTATTCGAGACTACGACGAGCTGTCCCAATAGCGGTTCTCTCCGCGCGATGCTGACCGGTCTTCAATAAGTGGTCGCTGTGTAATGTTAGCCTAGAGCTGGCGCTGACACCAGCGTGGCCAACGGCACGCGCGTGGCTTTGACCTTGTTTGGGAAAGCGTTTGTAAGCCGGGTGAAGCTACGCACGTGCATGCGCATCGTCAGTTATTTGCCGGACCGATCAGCCGAAGCGCCGTTGTCTCGAACCGGTAGATTCCGACTCGACGGTAACATTGACCGTCATGCCGAGATAGCTGCCGGGGGTGCCGACAAAGCTGCCGCTGATGGGAACGGCCTGACTGATGTCGCGCGTAACGGCAACGCGAATCAAATCCAAGCCGCCGATCGTGCCATTCGTTGGATCGTACGCGATCCAACCGGAGCCGGGAATGTAGATATCGGCCCATGCGTGAGTCGTCCCCGCACCGATTGCGGCCGCCGAAACACCGTCGGCATGAGCCCTGTAGAGATATCCGGTTACTACGCGTGCTCCGAAACCCAAGCTGCGGGCCGCTTCGATCAAAAGAACTGCAAGATCACGGCAGGAGCCCCAGCCTCGGCTGAGCGTCTCGACGGGAGTTTGGGTCCCCTCGGTTTCCCGGCTTTGGTAAAAGATCTGGCTAGCGACGCCCTTATTCAAGTCAGCCAGCAGCGCCGACGTATCGGTCGGGTTGCTTCTAACGAAGCCGCGCGCCCACGATCCGAGCCGATCGTTGGGATCGGGATATTGGCGTTCAAGCAACCGGCCGAGGTCGATGCGGTCGTCGGCCGAATAGATGAAGGGATAACTTAATGCCTCCGGCGTGATCTCGAATGGTGGCCGCTCGGCAGCATATGTCTCCAGCACAAGGTTGCTTTCGACCCGCAATTCGTCCGATGGTTCGGAGAACGACGCGATGGCGACTGAATTGCCGAAAACATCGTAAAGCCAGCGCACCTTAGCCGCCGGTGAGAAACTCAAATTGGTCTTGATCAGCCGGAGATCGTGACTGTCGCGCGGGCGCAGCATCAGTCTGTGATCACCAAGCACTACCGGACGGCTGTAGCGGTAGACCGTGGTGTGCCGGACGTTAAGAATGGTCATCGCTGCGCGCTCGATCGTTGTGGATCATGGCGCAACTCGTCAATCAGCATTCATCAGTCTTTCTCGTGGGCCAGCTCCGACTGCGCGTGCGCCCTTGCGGCCGGGTTTGGCGGCATTGCGGCGTCACGATCCCGCGCCTCCTGCAGATCACGAGGATCGATCGCAACCATCTCGATCGAAGACGCGTGGTGAGATTCCGCCGGCACGAAGATCATGGTTGCTATACGGCGATAGACCGGAAATGACAATTCTTGGATCAATTCTTCGTCCGTTGCCACCTTGTAGTCTCCGGCCGGCAACATCCGATCGACCCCCTTTAGCATGAACGGATGAGCGAAGGTCACTGTTTGGCTGTTCGTCCGCGTGGTCATGGTTTGAAATTTCCTCACCAGCGCCTGAAACGACCGGCGCCAAGCTAGAAGTCCATACCTCCACCCCCGGGCATGGCGGGATGTGCCTGGTTCTTGTTCGGCAACTCGGCCACCATCGCTTCCGTGGTGATCAAGAGACCAGCAACGGATGCCGCACCCTGCAGCGCGGCGCGCACGACCTTGGTCGGGTCGATAATGCCCTTGGTCAGCATGTTGGTGTATTCACCGGACTGAGCATCAAAGCCAAAGGCATAGGTCTCCTTTTCGAGGATTTTACCCACAACCACGGCCCCGTCTTTACCGGCATTGAGCGCGATCTGGCGCGCCGGCCAGGAGAGCGCCTTGCGCACGATTTCGACCCCGGTCTTCTGGTCGTCGTTGTGCGTGCGCAGCTTCTTGAGTCCTTCGCTGGCGCGCAGCAGCGCGACACCGCCGCCCGGAAGGATGCCTTCCTCGACAGCCGCGCGAGTCGCGTGCATCGCGTCGTCGACGCGATCCTTGCGCTCCCTGACCTCGATCTCAGTGGCCCCGCCGACGCGGATCACCGCCACGCCGCCTGCAAGTTTTGCCAGCCGTTCCTGCAGCTTTTCGCGATCGTAGTCGGAGGTAGTCTCCTCGATCTGGGCCTTGATCTGCGTAATGCGATCTTCGATGTCCTTTTTCTTGCCGGCGCCGCTGACAATCGTCGTGTTTTCCTTATCGATCGTCACTTTTTTGGCGCGGCCCAGCATCGCAAGCGTTACGTTCTCAAGCTTGATGCCGAGATCCTCACTGATCGCCTGACCGCCGGTGAGAACGGCGATGTCCTGCAGCATGGCTTTCCGCCGATCGCCGAAACCCGGCGCCTTCACAGCCGCCACCTTAAGGCCGCCGCGGAGCTTGTTGACGACGAGCGTGGCAAGGGCCTCACCCTCGACTTCCTCCGCAATGATGATCAGGGGCTTCGAGGTCTGCACGACGGCCTCCAGAAGCGGCAGCATTTCCTGCAGTCCGGAGAGCTTCTTCTCGTAGATCAGGATGTACGGCTCGTCCATTTCCACGCGCATCTTCTCTGCGTTGGTGACGAAGTAGGGTGAGATGTAGCCGCGGTCGAACTGCATGCCTTCGACGACCTCCAGCTCGGTCTCCATCGACTTCGCTTCCTCGATCGTGATCACGCCCTCGTTGCCGACTCTCTTCATGGCGTCGGCGAGAAACCGTCCAATCTCCGCATCCCCATTTGCCGAAATGGTGCCGACCTGGGCGATCTCCTCGTTCGAGGTGACTTTCTTGGAGTTCTTCTGCAGGTCCGCGACAACCGCCTCGACCGCGAGATCGACGCCACGCTTGAGGTCCATCGGGTTCATGCCGGCGGCGACAGCTTTGGCGCCTTCCCTGACGATGGCGTGAGCCAGCACCGTGGCGGTGGTGGTGCCATCGCCCGCGATATCGGATGTCTTGGACGCGACTTCGCGCACCATTTGCGCGCCCATGTTCTCGAACTTGTCCTCAAGCTCGATCTCCTTGGCGACCGTCACGCCGTCCTTGGTGATACGCGGGGCGCCGTAGGACTTATCGAGCACGACGTTGCGGCCTTTCGGACCGAGCGTTACCCGCACTGCGTGGGCGAGCGTGTCGATGCCGCGCAGCATTCTGTCGCGCGCGTCGACCGAAAATTTCACTTCCTTGGCAGACATGACAGTCGTTCCTTCAAATAATGTTGGAGTCATTCATCGGCGACACGATGCGTCGGCTCAATCCTGAAGAATTGTTGTTACGCAGCCTTCTTGCGCAATTCGGCTTCCACCAGCACGCCCATGATGTCGCTCTCGTTCATGATCAGGTACTCGACGTCATCGATCTTGACTTCGGTTCCCGACCACTTGCCAAACAGCACCCGGTCGTGGGCCTTCACATCGACGGGGATGAGTCTGCCGCTCTCATCGCGGCGGCCCGGACCGGCCGCGACCACTTCGCCCCGCTGCGGCTTCTCCTTGGCGGTATCGGGAATGATGATCCCCGCGGCTGTCTTAGCCTCGGCGTCGATACGCTTGATCACGATTCTATCGTGCAGCGGACGAAACTTCATCGATATCTCCTGATTATCTCAGCGTCGTAAAACGCCTCGCCGGTCACGCCGTACGAGGCGTTCTACTATCCATTTCGCGGTAACTTACGCAGCAAAGCGGATGTTGGGCGAGCCGACTACGCCGCTCTTCTCCATCACCGACTTCATTTCAGTTGAGCCCAACCAGGTGCGGGCCTTCGATACGTCGGCGACGTCCGCAAGGATCACCACGTCATTTTGGTCCTCGGCGCTGCGAAACACCCTGGTGTTCGTAATGCCCGCAGTCGCGCGATCCTTCTCGTGTCCGTTGTAGCTCGTACGCCAAGCGTTGAAATCCTTGACTTTGAGGTGGAGAGTAAGGTTTTCGTTATTCATTTGGTATCGTCCTTTGTGAAAAGCTCTTTCGTGCACCCGCAACCAGGGTCGCGCGCGCAGCCAATCTGCGGGTGCCAGCGGCATCCGCAATGCAAGCAGAGATCATCTTTTAGATTAGAATTGTGCCGGCCGATGACACCAGCGCCGCCTATGGGGAAACGGCGATTTCGGCATGTCGCCGTTTTGTGGGCAGCAGCTTTTCGGGCAAGCCTCGCCTGCCACTCTTCTGTATTTGTGGTACCGAGACCAAAGCGCAAGGACGCGACGGAAATTTAAATCGCGGCGTAGGGCTGTGCGCCCTCTATTAGACCAAGATTGACGCTTTGTTTGGCCGCTATTGGGGTCCGCACCCCGATTCACGGCGGTTTCGACGCGCCGATGCGGATTTGATCAAAGTCAAAGCTTTTTTCAGTATTTCAGCTTTACTGAAAACAGGTGGCAGAATGCAGACGCCTTGAAGTAACGTGTAGTCGCTGACTGCTCAAATCACCGACGTGATGGTCGAATGAAACTTCCCCGCCGCAAGTTTTTGCATATTGGATTAGGCGCCATGGCGCTGCCGGCCGTGTCGCGAACCGCAGCGGCGCAAAGCTATCCAACGCGGCCGGTCCGTATCATCGTTGGCTTCCCGGCCGGCGGCGTTACCGACGTTGGCGCACGCCTCATTGGGCAGTGGCTATCAAATCGGCTGGGCCAGCCGTTCGTTATCGAGAATAGACCAGGTGCCAGCACACAACTTGCCGCTGAGACGGTCGTGAACGCGCCAGCCGATGGTTACACTCTTCTGATGGCCTCATCGACCAACGCCATCAATGTCGCGCTTTACGAGAAGCATAATTACGATTTCATCCACGATATAGCGCCGGTCGCGGGCTTCATCCGCTTTCCCCTCGTGTTGGAGGTGAATCCATCGGTTCCGGTCAAAACCGTTTCCGAGCTCATCGCTTACACCAAGACCAATCCGGGGCAGATCAATTTGGCCTCTTTTGGCGTCGGCACAGGCAGTCATCTCGCCGGCGAATTGTTCAAGATGATGGCCGGCGTCACCATGCTCCACGCGCCCTATCGTGGTTCTGCGCCTATGCTTGTTGATCTGATCGGCGGGCATGTTCAGGCCGCTTTTGACAATCTGCCCTCGTCGATCGAATACATAAAAACGGGCAAGCTGCGGCCGTTGGCTGTAACCACCTCGACACGCTTGGTTATTCTGCCGGACACCCCGACTTTGGCCGAAACCCTGCCGGGTTATGAGGCGAGTGCGTGGATCGGCTTGAGTGCACCCGCCAATACACCGGCGGATATCATTAACAAGCTCAACAGCGAAATTAACGCGGCTCTGCTCGATCCGGAAATCAAGGCGCGAGTTGCCACTCTTAGCGCCATAGAAATAGCGGGCTCGCCTGCCGATTTTGGCAAGCTCATTGCCGATGATGTCGAGAAATGGGCCAAAGTGATCCGGACAGCCAACATCAAGCCGCAGCAGAACTAGAACGCCACTTCCTCTCCTCTTCGGGGAGAGGGGCTCCGGCCTCGCCGATTTATCTCACGACAGCTTCAGCAATCGCTCGGCATTGCCGGAGAAAATTTTGCGGCGATCGGCGTCGGAGATGTCGAGTTTCTTGAGCGCCTCGATCGCCGGCTTGATCGGGCCGAGCGGGGTGTCGGTGGCGAACACCACCTTGTCGGCGCCGAAGAACTCGAAGCCGCAACGCAGCGCGTGCACGCCGCCGCCGAACATGGCCGTGTCGGCGTAGAAGTCGCGCATATAGTCGAGGTGCGGGCGTTTGAGCGACGGCAGGATGCGCGAGTAATCCTCGTCCGTCGTGCGCTGTCCGAGTACGTCGAGGCCGGGGCCGATGCGGCCGTCGTAGAACGGGATCAAGCCGCCGAGATGGTGGGTGACGATTTTCATATTGGGATAGCGATCGAACAGGCCGCTGAACGCAAGCCGCACCATGGCGACCGACGTGTCATAGGGCCAGCCGAAGCACCACCACATTTCGAAGCGCGATTTATCCTCGGCCGCGTAGTCGGGCATGGCCGCGGTCCGTGCGGGATGCAGCCAGATCGGCCGGTCGAGCTGCGCCATGGCGGCGAACAAAGGCTCGAACACGGGCTCATCCAAGGGTCGGCCGGCGAGCGGTGAAAAGATCTGCACGCCGGCGGCGCCAAGCTGATTGATGGCGCGCTTGGCCTCCTCGACCGAACCCATCACGTCGGTGAGACAGAGCGCGGCGACGAAACCGGCGAAGCGGTCGGGATGCTTTGCGCACAGTTCCGCCATGGCGTCGTTGGCGACGCGGGCAAGCGCGAGCCCCTGACCGGGTGTGGCAATATCCTCAATGGGCGGATTTGGCAGCGAAACCACCTGGCGGTAGTCGCCGAACTCATCCATTTCACGAAAGCGCGCATCGAGGTCGTGGATCTTCTTCACGCCGCGCAGCCGCGCCGCGATGTTGCCGAGCTTCGGCGCGACCTTGTTCATCTCGTCGAGAAATCGTGTGGGCGAGATGTGGCAATAAAGATCGATGAGCGCGTCGTCGCTCATGGCGTTTCCTCCCTTTTCCGCCGTCGTAGGGGCGCCCCTCGCGGGCGCCCGTGACAAATTGCGGGCGGCCACAGGGGCCGCCTCTACGGTCCGCCGCTTACGTCATCGCCCGCACCGGCTTGCCGTCGAGGAACCCGCGGATGTCCTCCACCACGCCGGCGAAGTAGTGCTTGTAGTTCTGCTCGGAGACGTAGCCGAGATGTGGCGTGAGCACGACGTTGTCCATCTTGCGCAGTGGATGGTCGACCGGCAGCGGCTCGATGTCGAACACGTCGAGGCCGGCGCCGGCGATTTTCTTCTCGCGCAGCGCCGCAAGCATCGCCGCCTCGTCGATGATCGGGCCGCGCGAGGTGTTGATGATGAAGGCGGACGGCTTCATCAGGCCGAACTCCTTGGCGCCGACCAGGCCGCGCGAGCGCGGCGACAGCACTACGTGGATGGTGATGAAATCGGCCTGGCGGAACAGGTCGTCCTTGCTGACGTAGCCGACGCCGACCTCCTGAGACTTCTCCGGCGTCAGGTTCTGGCTCCAGGCGATGACCTTCATGCCGAACGCCTTGGCGATGTTGGCGGTGCGGGTGCCGAGCTTGCCGAGTCCGAGCACGCCGAGCGTCATGCCTTCGAGGTCCGGGCCGATAGTGGTTTGCCACGCGGCGCCGGCGTGCAGCCGGGCGTTTTCGTAACCGATGTGGCGCGTCAGTTCGAGCATCAGCCCGATGGCGATGCCTGACGTGGGGCTGCCGAACGAGCCGGTGCCGCACACCGTGACGCCGCGCGCCTTCGCGGTCTCGACGTCGATCGAGGCGTTGCGCGCGCCGGTGGTGATCAGGAGCTTGAGGTTTGGCAGCGCCTCGATCACCTGCTTGGGAAAGCCGGTGCGCTCGCGCATGGCGATGACGATGGCGAAGTCCTGCAGCGCCGCGATGACTTTATCGGGCCCGCCGAGATGGGCATTGAAGACCTTGATGTCGACGTCGCCCTTGACCTTCGACCAATCGCCGATCTTCAGCGTGACATTCTGATAGTCGTCGAGAATCGCGCACCGAACCGCCATGACGTTTCCACCCCGTTCGCAAGCTCAAGCTCAGGGGGTGGTTCTAAAACATGACGGCGATGAAAAGAAGCAGTCCATCACCCTGAGGTGGTCCCCCCGGTCGGGGGGCCTCGGAAGAGACGGCCGGGGGCATTGGCCGCATCCAGCGAGGGTCACCTCAGGATGACAGATCGGGGCCTAGGCGTGATGCTTTGCAGCCCCAGGCAGGGTCGGTTCGGTCGTAGGCCCGCCAGACGAAATCCTGGGGGCGAGGTTTCCGTATTTGGCGTGCCATTTCGGACCTGGCCCGCGCATGTAGTGCAGGTCAGGCCGGTACGAACCGCCGGATCCGCTGCTTTCGCTGAAACTCTGCCGCAGCCCGCGGACGGCTTTAACGAGATAACGCCACATCAAAAGCTCCCATTGCCCTTGCTCGAGGGGTCTTCTTGGGTCGCCGCTCCCTCCAAACGCACGTTCCATTTTCAAACGGTCGTTTGACGTTATAATTCGTGAGTAATCATTAAAAAATGGTGTGATTGCGGCAGACGGAAAGGTTCTGCACGAAAAAATCTCGCGGAACTTTGTCGGTGTGGTTACCGCGCGGGCGGGGACGAGGGCTGAGCTTATGTCAGCGCGCGGATATCAGAAGCGGCATGCCGACCGCGGGGCGCAGCGTAACCCGCGCTACGGGCTTGGGTTTATGGCCGGCCGTGAACTGTTGCGGATCGACAGCATTGGGATTGTCCCAAAGCCGCGCATTGCGATGCAGAGCGAACACTGGAATGTGAACGCGCGCGCCGGCTGCGATCTGCATTCGGCCGCGCAGCCCGACCGGCCGCAGCGGCGGTTCGAAGGGAGTGAGATCGGGGTCGACGAACACGCGAAGGCCTTGAGCTGGTGACCTTGTGCCCGTGGCCTTGTGCTGCTGGCTTGCCCTTTAGCGAGGCAGTCGCTACATCAGCGGCAACTTCCCGACATCGGCGCATTGCGCACAACGAGCGAGGACCGGGCGCCCGTCCTCGAACAAACCGTCCCCGAACAAACCATGGCCCGTCAATTCGTTTATCATATGCAAGGCCTCACCAAGATCTATCCGGGGAACCGGAAGGTCCTGGAGAACGTCAACCTGCAATTCTATCCCGACGCCAAGATCGGCGTGCTCGGCGTCAATGGCGCCGGCAAGTCGACGCTGCTGCGCATCATGGCCGGCCTCGACAAGGAGTATTCCGGCGAGGCGTGGGCGGCGCAGGGCGCCAGGGTCGGCTACCTGCAGCAGGAGCCGCAGCTCGATCCCGCCAAGTCGGTGCGCGAGAATGTGATGGACGGCGTCGCGCCGCAGAAGGCAATCGTCGATCGCTACAACGAGCTCGCGATGAACTACTCCGACGAGACCGCCGATGAGATGACCAAGCTGCAGGACGAGATCGAGGCCAAGGGGCTGTGGGATCTCGACTCCAAGGTCGATCTGGCGATGGACGCGTTGCGCTGCCCGGCGGACGATGCCGAGGTCGCAAAGCTCTCGGGCGGCGAGCGGCGCCGGGTGGCGCTGTGCCGGCTCCTCCTCGAACAGCCCGAGCTTCTCCTGCTCGACGAGCCGACCAATCACCTCGATGCCGAGTCGGTGATGTGGCTCGAAGGCCACCTGCGCAACTATCCGGGCGCCATTCTGATCGTCACCCACGACCGGTATTTTCTCGACAACGTCACCAGTTGGATTCTCGAGCTCGACCGCGGCCGCGGCATTCCCTACGAGGGCAATTACTCGGCGTGGCTGGTGCAGAAGCAGAAACGGCTCGAACAGGAAGGCCGCGAGGACGAGGCGCACCAGCGCACGCTCGCCCGCGAGCAGGAATGGATCGCCGCCTCGCCGCGCGCCCGCCAGGCCAAATCCAAGGCGCGCTACGAGCGCTACGAGGAATTGCTGAAAAAAGCCGGCGAGAAGCAGACGCAGACCGCGCAGATCGTCATTCCGGTCGCCGAGCGGCTAGGGCAGAACGTCGTCGAGTTCGATCACTTGCGCAAAGGCTTCGGCAACAACCTGCTGATCGACGATCTCACCTTCAAGCTGCCGCCCGGCGGCATCGTCGGCATCATCGGCCCGAACGGCGCCGGCAAGACGACGCTGTTCCGCATGATCACCGAGCAGGAGAAGCCCGACGACGGCACGATCGAGATCGGCGAGTCGGTGCATCTCGGCTACGTCGACCAGTCGCGCGACAGCCTCGACGCCAAGAAGACCGTATGGGAGGAAATCTCCGGCGGCGTCGACCAGATCATGCTCGGCAAACGCGAGGTCAACTCCCGCGCCTACTGCGGCGCCTTCAACTTCAAGGGTGGCGACCAGCAAAAGAAGGTCGGGCAGCTCTCGGGCGGCGAAAGGAACCGCGTGCATCTCGCCAAGATGCTCAAATCCGGCGCCAACGTGCTGCTGCTCGACGAGCCGACTAACGATCTCAACGTCGATACGCTGCGGGCGCTGGAGGAGGCGCTGGAGGATTTCGCCGGCTGCGCCGTGATCATAAGCCACGACCGCTGGTTCCTCGACCGCATCGCCACCCACATCCTCGCCTTCGAGGGTGACAGCCACGTCGAGTGGTTCGAAGGCAATTTCCAGGACTACGAGAAGGACAAGATGCGGCGGCTGGGCACCGACACGGTCATCCCGCACCGGATTAAGTACAAGAAGTTTTCGCGATAATTCTCACTCGTCATGCGCGGGCTTGACCCGCGCATCCATGCTGAACCTCAGGGTCCACAGCTTTTCGGCAGATACCGCGACCGCCAAACCGCGGCATGGATTGCCGGGTCAAGCCCGGCAATGACGCGCCGTCAATTCGCCGCGTGCAGGGAGTCCTTCGACACGTGGCGCGCCAGAAACCGGCTGAGATCATTCGGCGCGCGTCCCAGCAGCCAGCGCAACGTATTGGGATTGCCGCGTAGACCGTGGCTCGCGTAGTAACGGAACATGGCGGCGAGTTCGCTGCATGCGTTCGGGTCCATTCCGCTGGCCTCGGCGTGCGCTTGCCAAGCCTCGACGCTTTGTTCCTCGATACGAATGCTCTTGCCGAGCGCGGCGCCGATGGCGGCCGCCACTTCGCGCTGGGTCAGCGGTGCGGTGCCGGCGAGCTCGTAGGTGGCACCGTCGTGGCCCTCCTGGGTCAGCACCCGCGCGGCCGCGGCGGCAACGTCATCGAGGTCGACGAGGCTGATGCGCGTATCGGCCGGATAAGGAATCGGCAAAACACCGTCCGCCGTGATGCTGCGCCACGCGCCAAGAATATTCTGCATGTAGGCCGTCGGCTGCAGAATGGTGATCGCGAGATCGGCGCGCATCAGCATTTCTTCCACGCGCATTTTCCGCCAATGATGCGGCATCGCCTCGATCTGCGGATGCAGCACCGAGTGATAGACGAAACGCCGGACGCCGCAGTCCCGCGCAGCGGCTGCGACCGACTGCGCATAGGCGAGTTCGTCGCGGCTGACGTTCGGACAAATGTGATAAATCGCCAGCGCACCGGTTGCGGCGCGTCTCAGCGAGTCCGCATCCTCGAAGCTGCCGACGCAGACCTCGGCAGCGCCGCGCACTCGCAACTTCGCAATCTGCTCTGGGCGCCGCACCATGGCGCGCACGCGCGCGCCTGCTGCCGCCAACGCATTAACGACCGCCTTGCCGGTCTTGCCGGCGGCGCCGGTCACGAGGATCATCGCGATTTGGTTCTCAGTGTCAGATGTGGCCCGCACGGGGGAAGCTAAAACCGGGAACTAATGCTGTCATCATCCGCGAAAGCGGATGATCCAGTAAACGCAAAGATTCAGATTTGGCCAAGCGCCGCGAATACTGGATGCCCCGCCTTCGCGGGGCATGACAGTCTCTTACTCCGCCGCCGCCAACGCCGCATTGTCGCGCCCGGCGCGGACGAGGCGCCCAGGCATGGCGCCGGTGTGCTCGCCGCGCTCGAAGATCGGCGTGCCGGCCGCGATGGTCATCTCGTAGCCGTCGACCTTTTGCACAAAGCGGCGGCCGTTGGCCGGCATGTCGTGCACCAGCACGGGCTTCTGCACCTGCAGCCGCGCGTAGTCGATGAGATTGAGGTCAGCGCGCAGGCCGGGCGTCAAGCGGCCGCGGTCGGAGAGACCGAAGAAGTCCGCGGTTTCGCTGGTTTGCCGCTTGATCAGCATTTCCACCGGCAGCTTCGGCCCGCGGCTGCGGTCGCGGCTCCAGTGGGTGAGCATGTAGGTCGGCACGCCGGAATCGACGATCGAGGTGCAGTGCGCGCCGCCGTCGCTCAAGCCGAGCAGACACGCGGGGTCGTTGAGCATTTCGCGGATCGGCTCGTGGTCGCCGGTGACGTAGTTCACCACCGGGAAGTAGAGGTACTGGCCGTCTTCCAGGATGTAGTCGTAGGCGACTTCCTCGGGCGTGCGGCCTTCGCGCTGGGCGATCGCGGCGACGCTCTTCTCCGGACCCGGTTCGTAATCCGGCGGATTGCCCATGATGAAGAATTTGTCGAACGCCTTGGCGACCACTTGGCGGAACTGCGCGAGTTTTTCGATCTCGGCCTCCGAGGGTGTCTCAGCCAGGATCTGCCGGCGCACCTGCGGATCGCGCAGCCGCCGCCGCTGTTCCTCGATCGGCAGGCTCTCCAGCTTCTTGTAGCTCGGCCGCACCGTGAACGGATTGAGCGCGGTGCCGATGCCCATCATCACACCGATCGGCCGGCCCGCCATCTGCGCGGTCACCGGCAGGCCTTCGGCGCGCATTTCGTGCACGGCCTTGATCAGGCGGCGCCAGCGTTGCGGGTCGGAGTAGCGGTCGGTGAGCAGAAACCAGACCGGCCGGCCGGTCTCGCGCGCTTGCTTGCGAATCCAGCGCAGCTCGAATTCCTCGTCGTCGAAATCGGAGTTCATGCCGAATGCGCCGGTGCCGGTGACGCCGAGCGCCTGGCCGATGCCGAGCAGCTCGTAATCGTCGGCGTCGCGCGACGGCACATGATCGCCGGCCGGCGTCTTGTGCGAATCGGTGCGCGATGTGGTGAAGCCGAACGCGCCGGCGCGCAGCGCCTCGATGGTCAGCTTGCGCATCTCGGCGATGTCGTCGGGCGTCGCCGGCTCGCGGCGGATGGCGCGGTCGCCCATGACGTAGACGCGGGTCGGCAGGTGCGCGGCCTGCGCGCAGATGTCGATGGCGCGCGGCCGGCGCTCGAGTTCGTCCATGAATTGCGGGAACGTCTCCCATTCCCAGTTCAGGCCGGCGGCGAGCACCGGATTGGGAATCTCCTCGACGCCTTCCATCAGATCCATGAGCGCGCCGCGATGCTCCTTCTTCACCGGCGCGAAGCCGACGCCGCAATTGCCGAACATCACCGTGGTGACGCCGTGCCAGCAGGACGGCGTGATCAGCGGGTCCCACATGGCCTGGCCGTCGTAGTGGGTGTGCACGTCGACCCAGCCGGGCGTGACCGTAAGCCCCTTCGCATCGATCTCGCGCTTGCCGGGGCCTTGCTTGCCGCCGACGCCGGCAATGCGGCCGCCCGCGATCGCCACGTCGCCGGAAAACGGCGCCTCGCCGGTGCCGTCAACGATGGTGCCGCCGCGGATGACGATGTCGTGCATAGGAGCCGCTCCTTGGTCGCGACGCGCCATGATGCCTCTGGCCCGGGCGTGATGCAACGGCGGCCCGGAGCCGGGAGTCCGCGTGAGCGGACCCGTGTGCGGGAGGGCAAAACCGGCTGAAGCGCCTCAACTCGCGGCCTGGGTGAAGGCTCAGCCTGTACGTCGCTTAGACCTTAGCCACTCCAACGCCTCCCTAATCGGCGGATTTTCGATCCCATCCGGAATATGTGGCTCATCTTCGTCCTGCAGCGCAGAAATGTCAGGATCGTTCACCCCGATCTCCCATGCGGAACGAGTAACAACATCTCTCTTCAAGATGCTGACTTCAGACAGAAGCTTCGGCGCGGTCGCACCGGTCGGCATCGCGGCGGGCGCCAGATAATAGCAACCGTGTTGTTCGCGAAGCCGATGGAAATCCCGCATCGTGTTTTGCTGCGCACTGTCCATCTTCTTCGCGCGTGACATCGTAATCGCCATTTCGCCCTCAAATCCCTTTAGCGCCGTTTCCAAATTAGTCGAGATGTGCAACGAGTAGGCGAAAGGGTTCGTGGCATCTACGCCGGTTAGAATGCTGATCCGGAGCACGTGCTCTTTATCGACTGCTCCGAGTTGCTTTCGCCAATTTGTAATGATGCGTCGCGCCGGTTCTTCGTTCTCGAACATGAGAGCCAAGAAGGGCGGGGAATCCAGGTAGCTGAGAACGGCAACGCCCCGCCAGCCGGCTGAGTCCCAGAGAGCCGGCTCGATCATCGAAAGCACCTTGCGCTGCGAATGCTTCAGACGGCTCTGGTCTGGCGGTTCGCGCCTCGCGTCAGCAGGGGCAACTCGGCGAGAGTGCCCCTCAGCCGTGTTATCTTTGGATGATGTGATCGCAACGGAATCTCGGAGAAGGAGATACCGTTTCTCACCTAACCATCCTGAAAAGTCAAAAATGGAATCGGTGCCGATCAAATTGCTCGCGCTGGAATACACGTCCGAGAAGGTAAGCGACCGAGCGTATCCTTCTTCTATCTTGGCGATGCGCTCGAAGTAGGCCTGTATGTCGGGCACGAACAGTACGCGGGTAATGATGATCGGCAATAAGTCGTTAAGAAACTTCCGCAGCGCGTGGTCGGCCATTTCTTTGGAAGGATCGTATGCGTCGGTGTATTCGACGCGAACCAGATAGGTGTCGTCGGTCAAGATGAGTTGAAGTGTTGGGGCTCCCTCGGTGGCGGGTCCGTTGCTTTTGAAAACGCCAATGTCGACGCTTTGGCGATAAGGAAGCGCGTCGGTTGCTAGGCTGGTGGCGAAGAACGTCTCTAAAAATCCAAGCAGGGCCTCGCCAATACGAATGCCGACTTCGTCGGTCTCAACGGTGACCCGCCATTTGCAGCCGAGTACGTTCGACCTCAATACGGTGTTTGCCTCATCAAAGAGTTCGACGGTTTCGGGGAGACTCGATTCCGCCGGCTGCTCGGACAGTCGTCGCATTGTTTCATCGATCTTTTCGGCTGATTCTTCGGCGGGCACGTAGCCTTCAGTGCGCATGGCCTTGATGTGCCCCAGCGCGTACAACAAGCTCATCGCGGAGGCGTAAAGCCCGATTTGGCCCAATTTCTCCGGTAGCAATTCCACGCTTCGCAACTGCTTTAGCGAAAGCCGCAGAAACAACATCGACAACACACCGTCTTGGGTCAGTGTCTCGTCGCTGTATTTGGCGAGAGCTTTCCCTTCGAGTTGGCGATGCGCCGCCAAAAGCGACTGGAATCGAAGGTAATTCAGAATATGCGGCACGCGCCCTAGGCGAATTTCGAGCCAAACGAGTTGCTGGATGGATCGCAAGGCTTGGTCAGAGATTAAACCATCAGATACGAAAGCGCTCAGGGCAAGCGAGGCGGCTGCGAGGAGACAGGAATGCGCCGCCCAAAGTAGGTCCACTTGCTCGTAGGCGTGCGCTTCGGCAATCAGACAGAAGACGAGATCGCGATGATGTTCGGCCTTCATGAGCCGCACGTGCGCGCGCCCAAGAAACCGAATTCCATCGTAATAGTCTTTCGCCTGGACTTTCTGCATGCCGCGCTGCAGAAGCGCCAAACCAGCCGCGCCTTCGCTACGCCTTCGTTCCAGAACGGGGAGGATTAGTTCGAAACATGGGTCGTAGTCGGGATGTTGACCAATGAGGTTGCCGAGCTCTTCAAAGTACGTTGCATATTGGTCGAAGGGGTAGCCGCCAAGGCGTTCTGCGTCTTGCAGGACGGAGGCAAAATCGCGCAGACCTTGTCCGACCGCACCTGGATCGTCAGGTCTCTCGACGAATACCATTGTGCAGAGAAGGGTGCGGGCGTGAGCGGCATTATTGGGACGCGCAGTTTGTGCGCCGAGTCTCGAGAGCGCCGCTTTCAGTCGTTCAGTGCGTTCCTCGATTTTAGCGTCTTCGGACTTGATGGCGCCAACGCGCTGGCCAGTGATGGCCGTCGTCCAGATATTCGTCAGCCGTTCGAGGTCGTCTGCGTGGTCGCTTGCGAGAGCGAGCCTTTCAATTGCGTCATACCGTTTGTTCAGGGCTTCGAAGTCGTCGAACCAATAGCAGAGCGTCCATGCGTGCTGATATGCAACACGCAAGCATTGCTGCCGGGAGTCGACCCTTTCTGCTATCCGCTCTGCGCGGGCGAAGAGCGTGTCCACCCGATCGCGGCTTAACTCCAGCTCACGCCCCAGTATGGCCGCGTTCAGGCAGTCTTCGGCGAGCTGGTACTCGACCCCGATGTAGCGCGACTGATCGGCGATATGACTTTCGAGTTCTTCAAGCTGCCGCTGCCGTTCGGTGTCGAGCGGGCCAGTTCGCGAGGCCTTTTGTGGTGCGCTAACCGAAATATTGAGCGCGTCGATGGCTAGACCGAAATGCTTGTTCGTAAATACCCGCTCGACAATCCAGTTTCGGTCGAGAATTCGGACTTCTGTGCCACACTCGCGCGTCAACTCCGCCTCTGTGTCGGCGCGCTCCTTATCGCGGATAAACTGATTTGAGATGAAGTGGATTTTTGCATACCCGCGTCCGGTCGCGGCGATCTTGCGCGCATCCGACACAGCCTTTGGTTTCCAGTCCTTCTTCGCGCTGATCGCAAAGGCCCAGCGCTCGCCTGCGGCACGCGGGTTGCCTTCATACCAACGCTCAGCGATTTCCGGCGCAACGGGATAGGTTTCCGTGTCTACCTTACTATCGCCGCCGCCAGTCGGGCCAGTTTGCGGAAGAAGATTGGGACAGATTTCTTTTTGCGCCAGCTGTCGACAGAAGTGTTCGAAGGGCTTTTCGTCGCTGCGATTGGTGAGCGTTTCGAGGTGGTATTCGAGAAGGCTTCTATCGAGTGTAGGTGACGAGATCTCGCTCGAATCCGAACATTGCTCCGGTCGCCGGCCGCGCATGAACTCCGACGGACGGAAGTATTTCGTCGGACGTGCCGGTGCGTTGATTTCGTCTTCGTCTGTTTCGCCAGTCATAAAGTTTTTCTGGCAGCGTACGGGTACGCTTGCTTTAGTCCGTTCGGGTCAGTTACCCCGCAAGAACATGGGGCCCAGACGCTGGTTGTGCCTTTTTTCAGTGCTTGGCCGATTCAACGAAAATTATGCGCCCAAATGACGGCAAGCGAGACGTACGAGGCGGCAGTGAGGCCGTCCCGGGTCGTTCCCGGGTTTCGCTAACGCTCCACCCGGGCTACGAATTACTTCGCCAATAACCCGTTGAGCACTAGATCGAGGTGCGCGTCGAAATAGGCTTTCAGGTCGAGCGGCTGGCGGTCGCCGAACAGCATCATCCACAAATCCACCAGCGCGATCGGGGCGATGACGACCTGCGGCGAGTCGATGATCGAGGAATTGCGAATTTCGCCGCGATCGACGCCGCGCTGAATCGCCTGCCGCAGCATTTCGAGGCACGGGCGCAGAATTTCCTCGTGATAGCGGTCGGCGAGTTCGGGAAAGCGCGGCGCTTCGGCAATCAGCATGCGCACCACCTCGCGCCGGCGCGGGTCGGCGACGAGGTGCTGGTAGATGAAGCTGAACTGGGCGCGTAGCAGCTCGGCGGTCGAACCTTCGTGCGTCTCGAACATCTCCTGCACGGCATCCTGGGCGCCCTTGGTGAACTCGCGCACCATGGAGATGAACAGGTGCTCCTTGTTCTCGAAATAGACGTAGATCGTGCCCTTGGTGACGCCGGCGCGCTCGGCGATCCGCTCGAGCGTGGTCGTGGCGTAGCCGTTGCGCGAAAATTCGGTAAAGGCGGCTTCCAGAATCTCCTGCGGGCGCTCTGCTTTGCGCCGCCGCCGCGTCTCCGGTCGCGCCTCCAACATGTCGGACATTTGGCCAGCTAGGCGCCGATTCGACAAAAAGTCAAGTTATTGACTAACCGGACAGTCAATAACTATTGTACGGTGGTGTGGGGGTAGAAGGTGTTTGAGTCGCGTGAGTTGAGTTGGCGTCGCAGCGAACCGGGGCGCGCGAAGAGTAGCGGCGTCCGGCGCTGTTTCGGCCCTTATGGGCCGCCCGCAACGGCCGGAGTCTGCGCGCTTGCCCTGTTGTCGGCGTGCGCGGTCGGACCCGACTTTAAGGCACCGCCAGCGCCGCCGGGCGCCGGCTATGCGCCCGAGGCTCATGTTGCTGCGACCGCCGCAGTCGATGTCGCCGGCGGCGCGTCGCAAAAGTTCGATCTCGGCCGGGACATTCCGGCCGAGTGGTGGAAGGTGTTTCATTCGAAGGAACTCGACGGTTTGATTACCGAGGCGTTGCAAGCCAGTCCCAATCTGCAGGCGGCCCAGGCGGCTCTGTGGCAGGCGAAGGAGAATCTGTACGCGCAGCGCGGCAAGCTTCTGCCGACCGTTGACGCCGGCAGCTCCGTGGAGCGTCAGCAATTGTCGCCCGCGACCTTCGGCCAGTCCAGTCCGCCGATCCTGTTCGATCTTTATCAGGCCACGGTGAATGTTGGTTATGTGCCCGACGTGTTCGGCGGCCAGCGCCGCCAGGTCGAGGCCAACGCGGCCGCTACCGAGTATCAGCGCTTCGAGCTCGAAGCGACTTATCTGACGCTCACCTCCAACGTGGTGACGGCGGCCATCGCGGAAGCCTCGTTGCGCGATCAGATCACGGCGACGCTCGACATCATCAAGGTGGAAACCCAACAGCTCGACGTGGTGCGGCATCAGTTCGATGTCGGCGCCGCCACCCGGACCGATGTGCTCACCCAGCAATCGGAGGTCGCGACCGCGCAGGCGACCTTGCCGCCGCTGCAGAAGCAGTTGGAGCAGCAGCGTCATGTGCTGTTGGCGTTGATTGGCCGCTTCCCCAACCAGAGTTGGGGCGATCATATGACGCTCGCGTCGTTGCGGCTGCCCACCGATCTGCCGCTGAGCCTGCCTTCGCAACTCGTCGAGCAGCGTCCTGACGTGCGCGCGGCCGAGGCGCAGCTGCATGAGGCCAGCGCCCAAATCGGTGTCGCCATCGCGGCGCGCATGCCGCAACTCAATCTCACCGCCCAGTATGGCACCGCGGCCCTGGCGCCGGCGGCGCTGTTCACGCCCAGCGCTGCCATCTGGAGCGTTGCGGCGAGCGGCACCCAACCCATTTTCCACGGCTTCGCGCTGCTGCATCAGGAACGCGCCGCGAAGGCCGCCTACGAGATGGCCGGCGCGCAATACCGCAACGCCGTGCTGGCGGCATTCCAGAACGTCGCCGACACGCTGCGGGCGCTGCAACTGGATGCGGCGGCCCTGAAGGCGGAGAACAGCGCGCTGCGCGCCGCGTCCGAGACGCTCGACGTGGCGGGTGGGCAGTATCGGCTCGGCGCCATCGCCTATGTGACGCTACTCAACGCCCAACGCAGCTACGCGCAGGCGCGCCTCGCGCTGGTGCAGGCGCAAGCCGCACGCTACGCCGACACCGCCGCCATGTTCCAGGCGCTGGGCGGCGGCTGGTGGAATCGCATCGACGTGCAGACCAGCCCGCTGAGCCCTGAGGATGAAGGCGCGGCGACCACCACCGATCTCATTGCCGGGGAGCATCCAAAAACAACGGAAGTCAAGCAATGATCAAACGTATGGTGATCATGCTGATTACGGTCGCCGTCGTGTTCGGTGGGATCTTCGGATTCCAGGCGTTCAAGGCGACCATGATCAAGAAATTCATGAGCTCCATGAAGTCGCCGCCGCAGACCGTCTCGACGACGAAGGCGGCGCTGAGCGAGTGGCAGCCGACCATCGAGGCGGTCGGCAGTTTGCGCGCCGTGAAGGGGGCCGACCTGTCGCTGGAAGTCTCCGGCGTCGTGGATACGATTTCGTTCACTTCGGGCGACGATGTCGAAGAGGGCGCGATGCTGTTGAAGCTGCGCTCGGATGACGATGTGGCCAAGCTGGAATCGCTGCAGGCGACGGCGGATCTGAGCCAGATCACCTATCAGCGCGACCTCAAGCAGTTCCAGATCCAGGCGGTCAGCCAGGCCACCCTGGACACGGACGCGGCCAATCTGAAAAACGCCAAAGCGCAGGTCGCCCAGCAGCAGGCGATCCTCGACAAGAAATCCCTGCGCGCGCCCTTCGCCGGACACCTCGGCATTCGCGCCGTTGACCTCGGCCAGTATCTCGGCGCCGGGACCGTCATCGTAACGCTGCAGGCGCTCGATCCGATCTTTCTGGATTTTTTCGTGCCGCAGCAATCGGTGGCTCAGGTCCGGCTCGGTCAAACGGTGACGGTGCGGGTCGACGCGTTCAAGGATCAGACGTTCCCGGGCGAAATCTCCGCGATCAATTCCAAGGTCGATTCTTCCAGCCGCAACGTTCAGGTCCGCGCCGCCTTGAAAAATGCCGACCATAAACTCTTGCCCGGCATGTACGCGACGGTGGACATTTCCACCGGGGCGCCGCGCAACTACATCACGCTGCCGCAGACCGCGATCACCTACAATCCGTACGGCGACACCGTTTACGTCGTCGACAGCAAGAGCGGGCCGGACGGCGCCAAGCCGCAACTGCTTGCGCGCCAGACCTTTGTCACCACCGGTCCCACGCGCGGCGATCAGGTCGCCGTGCTCAAAGGCGTCAATGAAGGCGAAACGATTGTGACCGCCGGCCAGATCAAGCTGCACAACGGCACGCCGCTCCTGATCGACAATTCGATCATGCCGACGGCGGACGCGGCGCCGTTGCCGATCGATCGATAGGGTGGGGAGTCGCGGAGGGATGACGTACGCCATCGACATTGCTGCGGCGGCTGAACTCCCTCTCCCCGGAGGGGAGAGGGTCGGGGTGAGGGGGTTCGGATGGTCGAGAAATATCTCTGCGTCCGA
>JBAUYV010000240.1:0-6842 GCA_049584975.1 Xanthobacteraceae bacterium
ATATTGGCTCGAATCTCCCATACGCGGTGACTAAATACATAAGATCGAGCGGTCTCCGACCAACTCGAACCAAGCCTCGACAGAGATAAAAAATTGCAGAGCACCCTCTTGACCACTGCCTTCTGTAAGATAATCTTACCACATGTCGGACAAAGGAGGCACTCTATGGACCCCGCAACCCTGAAAGAGAAACTGATAGCTGTCCTCGGACAGATCCAGGCCAATAGCGGCCTCGAATGCCCGCCGCTCTCGGGTGCGACAAAACCAGTCGAGAACATCCCGAAGTTCGACAGCAAGGTCTGGGCGGCCGCGACTACCATCCTGGCGACGGAGATCGGCAAGATGATCCCGAACGACGTCAACATATTCGTTGACGAGACGACGAAGCTGCCGCGCTCCATCGACGAGACCGCTGCCTTCGTCTGCCAGCTGCTGAAGAAGCAGGATGAAGCGGAAGCGGCATGAGCAATACCGAAGCCGTCAAGCGCAGCCAGATCGCGGAGCGCCTCAAGGAGGCGCGCAAGCTCGCGGGTCTCTCGCAGGGTCAAGTCGCCAAGATACTCGGCTTGCACCGGCCGTCGATTTCGGAGATGGAGGCCGGCAATCGCCGGGTCTCTGCCGATGAGATCGCGCGCCTCGCCGAGATCTATGACGTTAATGTAGCCTGGCTGCTCGGTGAGGCGCCGGAAACGATCGACACCCAGGACCCCCGGCTCGAACTCGCCGCACGCGAGCTCTCCAAGCTCAAGCCCGACGACCTTGAACGTCTGCTCAAGCTCCTCGCCGCCATGCGCAGCGATTCCCCTCCGAACCCGGAGGGAGGAGATCGCTGATGAACATGATGCGCACCCGCAAACCCAGCTTCAACCGTAGCGCGCTCGCGAATCAAGCCATGCAGGCGGCGATCACCACACGGGCGAAGGCCAAAGTTGACCAGCACAGTCCCATCTGCATTTACGGGCTCTGCGAGACGCTGGGCGTCGCGGTGCGCTTCAACAACATCAACATGGAAGGCATGTACCAACGCGGGGCGCCGCCGCGCATCCATCTGTCAGCGCGGCGCCCGCTTCCGCGGCGCGCCTACAACTGTGCGCACGAACTCGGTCACCACGTCTTTGGCCATGGCTCGTCCATCGACGAACTGCGCGAGGATGCCAAGAAACACCCGTGGGAAGACCCCAAGGAATTCCTGGCCGACACCTTCGCGGGTTTCATGCTGATGCCGATCATGGGCCTGCGCCGCGCCTTCGCGGTCCGCGGCTGGTCCCCGGAGAACGCGACGGCCCCGCAGATGTTCACGATCGCCTGCGACTTCGGCGTCGGCTACGCCACGCTCCTGACGCATCTGTCCTTCGGGGTGAACATGATCTCGCGTGCGCGCGCCGAGGCCTTGCAGCGCGTCACGCCGAGGGCGCTGCGCACCCAAATCCTCGGTGCGCTCACGCCCGAGCCGTTGATCGTCGCCGATAATCACCGCGCCGGGCCGACCCTCGACGCCGAAGTGAAGATGCTGTTGCTGCTGCCGCTGGGGACGGAGACGACCGGTGACCGCCTTGCTCACGACCGTGACCTCATAATCGGGAGCCTGTTCCGCGCCGTGCGGCCTGGCATCGTGCAGGCCAGCGCCGCCGACGGCGCATGGGCGTCCTTCGTCCGCATCGCACCCGAAGCCTACGTGGGGCTCGCCCAATATCGCCATTTGGAGGATGACCCGGATGAGTAAGTCCAGCTCCCATGCCGGCGTGCCGACGGTGGTCAGCGACACTGACCTCGCGCGCGCTTGGGCTACCATTTTCCTACGCATCCTCGACGGACGGGGCACGGAGGTCTCGCCGCTGGTGCTCAGCCTCTGCGGTTTCGATGAGGAGGGCCGAATCTCCGAAACGGCGCCCGTGCGCGCTGCCCTTGATCAACTGCTGGCGCAGAAGCGCAAGACCTCGGTCGAGGACGTCGCCTACACCATTTTCCCCGAACGACTCTGGCAAATTGCGGGGCGCGACCGCGCGCGGCTTTTCGAGCTCTATAAGGGCGTCTATCCACGCTATGTCGCGATGAACCGTCGCGCCAACGGGCGCGGCCTTTATTTTGAGCGCCTGACGATGTTCGGCGACGACGTGCCGTGTGACGGCAATCAACTGGAGTGGATCTTGTCTCAGTACAATTCGCGATCAGGGATCCGGGACTCAATGTTCCAAGCGGCAGTGTTCGATCCCGCGCGCGATCATATCAAAAACGCACGGGTCGGTTTTCCTTGTCTTCAGCATGTCAGCTTCGTGCCGACTGGAGACGGTCTGGTCGTGAACGCGTTCTATGCAACGCAGTATGTTTTCGACAAGGCCTACGGAAACTATCTCGGCCTCGCCCAACTCGGCGCCTTCATGGCGCGCGAAATGGGCCTGTCCCTGGCGCGGCTGAACGTCACGGTCGGCGTCGCCAAGCTCGACGGTGTCAGCAAGAGCGATGCGAGCCTGAAGCCGCTCATCGCGGCGGCGCGCGCGGCTCTTTCCATCCCTTCGACGGTCTCAGTCCATCCTGCCGTCGCGCTCGCGGCAGCAGGGGTGGCGTCTTGAGGAAGAAGTCTCCCAAGCCCGCCGCCAAACGTCCGCGCGGTCGCCCGCCGAAACCGCGCATCGAACCTGCGACCACTACGCTGCCGATCAACCTGCTGGTCGCGCCGCGCACCGGCAACGCGCCCGCTACGGCCGCGCCGACGCCGATCATCTTGCGGCATCTCGCGCCCGCCAAGGTCTCGGAGGTCTATGAGAGCTATTGGCGCTTCGCCGCCGAACGCCAGGACGTCTTCTTCCGGCGAGCGCGCGGCGAGACGCGACCCTGGACCGGCAACGCGGTGCTCGCGACCTATAAGTTCACCAACGCCTATCGCGCCTCCGATCGGGTGAGCCAATATCTGATCCGGCACGTCATCTATCGCGCCGACCGTCCGAGCTCGCCGCCCGAGGTGTTCTTCCGCATCCTGCTGTTCAAGCTATTCAACAAGATCGAGACCTGGGAGCTGCTAGAACAATCACTCGGCCCGATCACGTTCGAGGACTATCGCTTCGCCCGATTCGACGACGTGCTCGGACGGGCGATGCGTGACGGGCGCCGCATCTATTCGGCCGCCTACATCATGCCGCCCGGAACCAGCGCATTCGGTAGGCCCGCCAAGCATCAGAACAACCTGATGCTGCTCGAACGAATGATGGAGGATCGGCTCCCGGAACGGCTGGCGCAGACTCGCACCATGCAGGAAGGCTTCGAGAAGCTTCGGGCCTATCCGACGATCGGCGATTTCCTCGCCTATCAGTTCATTACCGACATCAATTACAGCGAGATCACCGATTTCAGCGAAATGGATTTCGTTCTGCCGGGCCCCGGCGCGCGCGACGGGTTACGCAAATGCTTCGCCGATCCCGGTGGGCTCAATGAGCCCGAACTGATCCGGCTCATGGCCGATCTGCAGGAGCAGGAGTTCGAGCGCCTCGGGCTCAACTTCCAATCACTTTGGGGACGGCGGCTCCAACTGATCGACTGCCAGAACCTGTTTTGCGAAGTTGACAAATACGCGCGTGTCGCGCACCCGCAGATCACGGGGCGAACCGGCCGCACGCGGATCAAGCAGAAGTTCAAGCCGACCCTAAAGTCGATCGAGCTCTATTATCCGCCGAAATGGAACCTGAACGAGAAGATACGGTCCAGCGCCGAGACATCCCACCGTGCGGCCCAAGCGGCTGCCGGGTGACGCGCCGAAGGAGACGAGCATGGATTTCGACAGCTACCAGAAGGAGGCTCAGAGAACGGATCGCGTGCCTGCGCGCGCCGGCTCGGATGATGCACTGTCCCTGATCGTCCCTATGCTTGGCCTCGCAGGCGAGACTGGGCAGCTGTTGAGCGAGTACAAGAAACAACTGCGCGACGGCGAAGCGCACCGCCTCTTCAAGGAGCGCGTGTCCGAGGAGCTGGGCGATCTCTTATGGTACATCGCCAATGTCGCTAGTAAGTTTGACCTCGCGCTGGACGGAATCGCGACCGCCAACCTAGCCAAGGTGAAGGCGCGCTGGGCGGTCGAGCGGTCTCTGCCACTCTGCTTCGACGCGACGCTTCCGGCGGGCGAGCGGTTGCCGCGCCGGTTCGAGGTCGAACTGGTCGACATCGACGGCGAGGATCGTCAGCGGGTTCGTGTGTTAATCAATGGCGTGCCGTTCGGCGGCGAGTTGACCGACAACGCCTACGATCCGGACGGCTACCGTTTCCATGACGTCTTCCATTTCGCTTTCGCCGCCGTGCTGGGCTGGTCTCCGATCACGCGCGCTTTGCTGCGACGCAAACGCAAGAGCCGCCCGCTCCTCGACGAGGTCGAGGATGGCGGACGCGCCGCGGTGATCGAAGAGGGCGTGGCTGCGCTCGCCTTCGACTACGCACGTCGCCATCGCATGCTCGAGGGCGTCAGCATGCTCGACTTCCAGCTCTTGCGCACCATCAAGGATATGACATCTCATCTGGAGGTCAGCCAGTGCACGACTGGCGACTGGGAGCGAGCAATCCTGCAGGGCTTCAAGGTGTGGCGCGCCGTCTTGGCCGCACGCGGCGGGCGGCTCACGGTCGATCTCCACGAGCGCCGCGTAGATTATCTCGGCGTGGCCCGGACCGATCAGCCGCGTTCGGAGCCTTCCCCGTGAGGCGTAACGCCGATCGCAATAGCGCTCGCCATCGCCATGGCACCGGCATGGCTGATACTCAGCCGCCATTCGGTAATGCCACGCTCAGCGGCGGCCTTTGCTGCTCCACCCGTAAGCCGCACTTGCGGCGGCGCTCCCGCTCCGCGATGGATGACGACATCGGAGAACGACACGCCGCCCCCAAACCCGGTTCCAAGCGCCTTCAGAACAGCCTCCTTTGCGGCGAACCGGCCGGCCAGGCCCTCGATCCGGTCAGGCCCGTCGGCCACCTCGTCAAGCTCCTCCTCAACGAAGCAGCGCGGGATCAACGGATCGCGGGGATCTTCGATCCAGCGCCGCATCTCAGGGACGTCGACCAGATCAATCCCGTGTCCAATGATGTTCATCTACCCCGCCAATCTCTGTCTGCGGCACGAACGTCCATAAGAATGAGGATACGCTATGACGAAGACCGGCGCGATGTTCTGGAGTGGCGAGACCTTGAGCGAACGGTTGGCGCCGCTCATCGAGCCTTTTGCGCCTGAACGCGTCGATTGCGCGGCCTATACCTTATCCGTGGGTCCCGAAGTCTATGTGTCACCAAATGATCAAACGGCCGACCCGACGACAGTCACAGTGCGCAAGCTCGCTCAGGGCGATGCCTTCACTATCCCGCCTGGCCAGTTCGCCTTCCTGCTCACCGAGGAGACGGTCACCGTCCCGGCCGATGCCGTCGCCTTCATATCTATCCGCGCAAAGATCAAATTCCGCGGCCTGGTCAATGTTTCGGGCTTCCATGTGGATCCGGGCTATCGCGGACAACTGACCTTCGCGGTCTTCAATGCGGGGCCGGTTCCGATTCATCTCAAGCGTGGGCTGCCGATCTTTCTCATCTGGTATGCGAGCCTGGACCGCGAGTCCGCATTCAAGAAGAACGACCCTGTCCGCATGGGCATCGACACCGAACTGATCCCCGCCATCGCCGGCGAACTGCAGTCCTTCGCTGGCCTGTCCAAGAAGATAAAGGATGTCGACAAGGCACTGGGCGATCGCATCCACGCCATCGAAAGAGAACAGACCTATTATCGAGTCATCGGCGCCGTCGCGCTGGCGCTAGTAATCGCCTTGAGCTTCACCTGGCTGAAGGACGTTGTCAGCCTGAGGTCGCCGCAGCCCGCGCAAACGATGGTCGGACCGCAGTTTCCGCCAACCCCGAATCGGTAATGACCGATTTTTCGCTTCCGGGCGCTGGGCTGCCGGCCAGAAACAGCCATATGGGCTTGATCACCGGCACGTGTCTTTCCCCCCCCATCGTCGTTATCGTCGCGGACCACCGCGGCCCACGTGGCGCGCAAGACGAGTTCACACTCGCAGCCACCGCACAGCGGACGTCAGTGCCACTGCGTCAAAGCCGCCGCTCTCAATCGCGCGGGTGGCAACGGACGGATTGAAGAAATCGCTTCAGCCGCCTCGCCTTTCTGATCGCCGACTTCTGCAACAAAATCCGCATTAGGTTGCGGTGAGCGAGAGGTCTCAGGAGGTCCGCTACCGTGGCGTAGCCGACTACGCGGTCCCTCAACGTGCTCACCGGGATGTCGGGAGAGCTCGATCGAGCTATCACTCAAGGAGGCCGCGCAGTTGCGACTCGATGACGGACAGTTCGAGCTGCGCCCGCTCCAACCCTGCGCGTCCCCTGTTGGGATTACTACTGCGGTCGTTGTCGATTCGGCGCTCCGCCGCCGCTACCCGGTCTTGTGCGCGCTCCAAGTCGGCAACGGTGTACTGCCGAGGCTCCGGCCGCGTGCGTCTCTTGCGCGGTCCCTTCGCCGCCTTCCTGGCGAGGATGGCTGCCTTGAGTTGCTTGCCAGTCGCCATCGTGCCACTCCGATTATCTTGGCGGATTCCGCCAATCAAACATATTAGGCGCGGCTTCGTGAGCCGAGTCGCGCTATTCTTGGCGGTGCATGGAGCCGAGCCGACCACCGCTCGTCGTCGCCTTCGAGCTGAGCGAGAAGCGTAAGGCGATCGTTGCCGACGCTCTCGCCGGAGCGAGCGCGGTCGTATATCTCACCGAGCTCGATGAGGCGGCCCGCGCCGAAGCGCTGCGCAACACCGGCGTGCTCTTGACATTTAACACCTCCAAAGAACTGCGATCCGGTGAGGCAGAGCTGTTGGGCGGCGCGC
>JBAUYV010000241.1:0-2585 GCA_049584975.1 Xanthobacteraceae bacterium
CAGTTCCCCACGGATCGCGTTCAAAAGCCGCCGATGCTCGATAGGCGCGAGCCTTACCCCTTCGGGGCCGAGCGCGGCGTGATATGCCTTGCGCTTGCGGAAAGCGTCCTTCTCCCGCTTGGAGAAAGTACGTACTTTCTCCACGTCGCGCTTTACGATCGCATCCTCTGGTATCGAGACTACGGGCGCGAGTGATCCATTGTGCATACGCCAGCGCGCAGACTTTGCCGCTGCCATCGCAAGCCGTCTGGCGCGTCTTCGCCTGTCTAAGAGGACTGAGGCGCTTACCATTGCCTGAAAACCGATTGATGGCGCGAATATCTCAGCGAGCGGGACACTCCTACGCTTATCCTCAACATGGCTCACGAGGGCGGAGAGGGTATCGTCGGAGAGATGGTCCAGCTTTTCCTCATCTCCCTTGCTGAGAAGGCCGTCAGGATCGAGGCTCATAGTCCCGATTAGGGCGGAGAAATCGTCCTCGCTCATCGAATTTTCCCCCTCGGATCAGTCCGACGCTCGGGCGCGGTTGCCCGATCAGGTGTAGGATTCGGACGATAGCACACGCCTTGTCATAATCAGGCCCGTCGCCCGATCCGTCGGCCGGCGGGCGCGGGCCAGAGGTTTGGCTCAGGCGCGCCGGGCCGAAATCAGCGCCATCACGTCGTCGCGCTCGAAGCGAACCGAGTTGTTCGCGACGCGGATGCACGGAAGCCTGCCGCTCTTGCGCAGCGCGTCGATGCTCCGCTCTGTTAGCCTCATGTACTCGGGACTTCTTTTCTGGTCCAGAGGCGCTGGTCATGGTGATCAGGCCTCCTTCGGGCCAGTGGAGCGCATCCGGCGATGCTGTGCATCTTCCAGAATGGCTCGGGTTTAAAAAAGGGGTTGTGCCGCCTGCAACTCGGGGTTGCCAGTTGACAATTCCCGTCGTCGGGCCCACCATCGCAGCGCGGCGAGTGCGCCTCGGCTTCGACGTTGACGGCAAATGAAAGGCGGCCCGGCCGGCGAGGGAACCACTCCCCGCCGCCGGGTCTTGAGCGCGATGGCTTAGGAACACCGCGCTCACATATAGTATCCGCCCAAACCGGAAATTTTAGAACGGCCGGCGAAAATATATTTCCCGCGCCGCCAAGGGTCCTTCTTTTTGCTGAAGTAGGGCAAGTCGCCGCGGCAGAAGACGCCGAAGTCGGGCAGGCCCCAAGGCGCCTTGTCCATGTCGACCGGCGTGGTTGAGAGCCAGTGCTTGGGCAGGCTGACCTTCGGCGTCTCCATGCTCAACGCCAGTTCCGCCGCCTCCGCTTTCTCGGCCGGCGACATCTCCACGTCCTCGGCCGGAGCCTCGGCCAGAATCTCGGCCAAGAGCTTGGCGATGGCGCGGGCCTCGACTGGCCCGACTGGCCCGTTCTGGGGCGCGAGGCCGAAGCCGACAGATGTGGCGGCGTCAAGGGCCGGCTCGCCGCGGACGCCGTACAGGAGGTCTTCGCGTACCATGACCGCGCCAGTCCAGCGACCGGGCTCCGGCCGACTGCGCTTGAACTTGAGCTTGGCCACCTTCCTGTCGCCGGACTTGGCCGGCTCGCGGATGCGCAGGAATTGGCCGACAAGGAAACGGTCGCCGACGGAGCCGCGTGGCGAAAAGTCCGGTATAGACTTGAGCGCCGCGCCCTCGATGCCGGCATTGGGACCGCTACTCAGGCAGGACTTGCTCCAACGCTGCTTGCGACCGCCGCCCTTGTAGTCCGGCGACGGCTTAGGCTTGCGACCGCCGAGTTCGCCGCGCTGCGGGACCCTGTCGGCCTTGGAGAGCCGCTCGGCTTCCTGCTCGGACTGCTCGTCGGCGTCGGCCTTGATACCGACCTGCCCGCCAATTTCCTGATTCCACTCGTCGTTATATTTCGTCCCCCCGATGGTGCATGGAACCTTGTCGTGCTTGCTGGTGACTCTGCCGCTTCCGGCGAGAAGCTGCGCGTTCGAACGATACGGCCCTGTCGGACAGACTATGACTCGGACGCCCTTCTCAAAGTACGCGCGCCACGGGCCTTGAGTGGGCCGCTCCGGTTCGCCGTGCGTGCGTTGCCATTCCTCCGGTGTGAGTTCGACATCGTGAACCAACTTGTCGCCGTCGCGGGCGAAGTCTTTCAGCGCGCCTCGGATGCACGCGACGGCGTGTTTGACGCTCTTACCGTCGGCCAATGCCGTGGCGGCCTCGGAGTAGATGTCGTCGAAGCGGAATCGGCCGCGTTCCTGTTTCCAGTAGAACTTCGACGCTTCGCTCTGGCGAGCGGTTCGAACTCGCGCCACTCGAAGGGTAATTCGCGGACTAGGGGTGTCGCCCAAGCGGGGCGGCATTCTAATATTATGCGGTTCATTACTATTTCCTAAGCTTGAGCGCGCAGTGGTTAGTTGCGCGAGGTGCCGGACGAAAAAACTCCGGGGGGTGTTGACTTCGATTCCGGCTTCGTCTATGTCCCTTGCAGGCGGCGCTTTGGAGCGCGCGGTTTTGTGCGCTCTCTGAGGAGAACGAACGCGGAACAAATAGTGCGTCTTGTGCGCATGCGCAAGTGATATTTTTGCGTGAGGTCGGGTCG
>JBAUYV010000242.1:0-2174 GCA_049584975.1 Xanthobacteraceae bacterium
GTCCTCGACAGCCCAGGGGATTGCGGAAGTCGTGCAGATCACAATCAGAGCAGGTGCGTGATAAAAAATATCGAACTCTGGATCGTTCAAGATTTGATCGAAGTGATGCGAGATCAGCCCAAGCGGCGAGCTTTTCACCATATGCGCCTTTGCCGCCCGGGATATTTTGGCAAGCACGGCCTTGTCGCGAACCACACAGAACGACCACGGCTGTGCATTCACCGCGCTCGGCGCCTGAACAGCCGCGTCGATCAGTTCACAAATGATCTTGTCGTCGACCAAGTCAGCCGTAAACTCCCGGGTGGCACGCCGTGAGTAAATCGCTTCTTTTAGGTCCATGGCCCCGACTATGCGCTATGGGTAGGCTGCCTTGTCGCGATACCGACGGCCAGGGATGCTTCGGCGCGATCGACAAATTCGCGGTTGATATTCTTGATGCTGGGCGTACCGGCCAGCCGCATCACCATATTGAGCTCGTTCTTGAGATGGGTGTGGACGGCCTCGACCCCTTGCGCGCCGCCAAGGGCTGAACCGTAGAGCGTCGGTCGGCCCATCGCCACAGCGCTTGCCCCGAGAGCTAGGCGCGGAATACGTCCTGGCCGCGGAAGATTCCGCCGTCGATAATGATCGGCACCCGCCCTTTCACCGCAGCGGCGACGGCCGGCAACGTCGTCATCGGCGCCGGCGAGTTATCCAATTGCCGGCCACCATGATTCGACAGCCACACCGCGGAAACCCCGTGCTGCAGCGCTTGCTGCGCCTGTCTGGGCGACACGATGCTCTTGATAATGACCGGAAGGCCGGATTCCTGACGGGCAAAGTCGATATCGGCCCATGACATATCGCCCTTCATGTCCATGGCATTGCCGGTACCGCCCGGTGTCTTCGGCACGTTGCCCATGCTCAGGTTTGGCAGTGCCGCGCCCTGAAGCCGAATTGAGCGTTCACGGTTGCTGGTAACGTCAACGTCGGCGGTCACGATGAGCGCCTTATAGCCGGCTGCCTTGGCGCGCTGCAGCAGTTCCCGCGCAAAGCCGCGATCGCGCGGGATATAAAGCTGAAACCATTTCGGTCCATCACTGGCGGCGGCAAGGTCTTCTAGACTTTGCTGTGCGACGGAACTGACGCAGTACAGTGTTCCGGCTGCTGCGGCACCTTTGACATTCGGGAGGTCACCCTGGGCGTGGACAGAGCCTTGATTGCCCATCGGCGCGGTTATTACCGGATAGGAAATCTTGCTGCCGAGGATCGTGGTCGAAGTATCGGCGCTGCCGGTGCCGTTCATGAAATCGGCGTTGATGACCCAGCGATCGAACGCCGCCATGTTCTCGCGCATGGTCCATTCGTCGCCGGCGCCGCCCGAGACGTAGGCGTAGCCGTACGACGCCATGACTTTCTGCGCCTCCGCTTCAAGATCGCGCAATGTGACGATATTGATCTTCTTCTCGTTATTCGGCACGCCCGCGGTATTGGCAGGCGTCGCCGCGACCGACTGGACCGCTGAATTCTGCGCCAGCGTGGGGGCCGCAACCGTCAGCGCGGCGGCAGCACCGGTGCCGCTCAGCAACAAATTTCTTCGGCTAAAGCTCATGGCGTCCCTCCTTGGGTTCGGAAGCACGCTAGACCAAGGCCGGGAGCTCAACCTTGACAGAGATCAATTCGCCACGGGCGCGGCATCTATCGGCGAAAATTGATCCAGATCAAAGCGGATAGGACTTGTCGATGTGAGTTTGTGACGCTGGCTGCATTTCCGGGCACCCCCCTCCCCCACAACGCCCCGAACATCCAGCGATTAAGCCCCGTCCCCTTGGCCGGGGCTTTTTTTCTGATCGCAATAAAAATTGCAGGCGTCCAAACATTATGCCCCTGGTGGTGGTTGCCTGCATGGCCTCGGCAGCTACTCAAGTGACTTCCGGAATCGCAGAATGCTTGCGCCGAGAAGGACCACAGCGATAGCCGCCATCGCCGCGAGTTCCGGCCACAGCACGTTCAAGCCCACGCCTTTAAGAAACGTACCGCGTATGACCACGAGGTAATAGCGCAGCGGATTGATATAAGTCAGCCACTGCAGCACATGCGGCATGCTCGAAATCGGAAAACTGAAACCCGACAGGATGAAGAACGGATTGAGCAAAAAGAAATTCATCGAGAATGCCTGTTGCTGTGTCATACAC
>JBAUYV010000243.1:0-28740 GCA_049584975.1 Xanthobacteraceae bacterium
TCTTTGACGACCACCATTTTGGCACCTAGATGCCGTCAGGGGGCCATCCACCCCATCAGTTGGCGGCCTCACATTTTCTGGCTAAACACATGGGGTGGACCGGCCGCGAGGCCGGTCCGCCCCACGCGGAGTCTCGGGCATGGACACGGCCGTCAAATCTCGCACCACCAAGAAGCCGGCGCCGAAAGACCGGGCGAAAGACCGGCAGGATTTGCGCTCCTGGATTGCGCAATTGCGCGCGGCCGGAGAGCTGCAGGACGTCGAAGGCGCCGAACGCGAAAAGGAGATCGGTGGCATCGTCGATATCTACCAGCGCCGCATCGGCAACAAAGCGGTGCTGTTCGACGACGTGCCCGGCTTCCCGCGCGGCCGCCGCATCCTGGCTAATATCCTGACCTCGGTGCGGCGCATCAATATCACGCTGGGGCTTAACCCCGACGCCAGCGCCGTCGAGCTCGTGCATTACTGGCGCCGCTACATGAAAGACGCCAAGGCCATCGCGCCGGTCACCGTAAAACGCGGGCCGGTGATGCAGAATGTGCACACTGGCAGCGACATCGACATTTTCAAAATCCCGGTACCGCGCTGGCATGAGCATGACGGCGGCTACTACATCGGCACCGGCGACATGGTGGTCATGCGCGATCCGGACTCCGGCTGGATCAATTACGGCGCCTACCGGGTGCAGGCGCACGAGCCCAACGTCGCGACGGTGATGTTTTCCAAAGGCAAGCACGGCGACATCATCAAGCGCCGCTACCACGAGCGCGGCGAACCCTGCCCGATCGCGGTCGTGTGCGGGATGCACCCGTCTTTATTCATGATCGCGGGCCTCGAAATTCCTTACGGGCGAAACGAATACGACGCCGCGGGCGGGCTCATCGGCGAGCCGGTCGAGGTGATTGCCGGCCCGCGCACCGGGCTGCCGATCCCCGCGCACGCGGAAATCGCCTTCGAGGGCTTCATTCATCCCAACGACCTGCGCGACGAAGGTCCGCTCGGCGAATGGACCGGCTATTACGCCGGCGGCCTGAAGAAAGAGCCGACCATCCGCATCGAGACGTTCATGCATCGCGACGATCCGATCCTGCTCGGCGCGATCCCAGGCATTCCGCCCGATGACGATTCATTCTATCGCGGCACCTATCGATCCGGCGCGGTATGGAACCAGTTGGAGGCGGCGGGCGTGCCGGAAGTCAAGGGCGTGTGGGCGCACGCCGCCGGCGGCAGCCGCCTGTGGCTCACGGTCGCGATCAAGCAGCAATATGCCGGCCACGCCAAACAGGCCGGCCTGATCGCCTCACAATGCCACGCGGGCGCCTACGCCAACCGCTTCGTCGTCGTGGTTGACGACGACATCGATCCGGCGGACATGGACAAAGTGGTGTGGGCGATGTGCACGCGCTTTGATCCGCGCGAGGGCATGGAGACGCTGCGCGGCTGCTGGTCGACCGCGCTTGATCCGATGGCCTACGCCAGCGACGATCCGCGCAACGCGCGCGTGGTGATTGATGCCTGCAAGCCGTTCAAACGCCGCGACACGTTTCCGGTCGTGGTGCGCGCGAGCAAAGAAGTCGAAGACCACGTGCGCGGGAAGTTCTCCGGCGTGCTGCCCAAATAGCGATCCGTGCAATGAACGAAAAAGTCGATATCTCACTGAACATCAACGGCCGCGATTATCCAATCCGGGTCGAGCCACGCAAGACGCTGGTCGACGCCATTCGCGACGATTGCGGCCAGACCGGCACCCATATCGGCTGCGAACACGGCGTCTGCGGCACCTGCACCATCATCGTCAACGACGAGGCGGTGCGCTCTTGCCTGATGTTCGCCGTACAGGCAGCCGGCAAGAAAATCCGCACCGTGGAAGGGCTCGCCGACGGCGATAAGCTCTCCGTGCTGCAGCAGGCGTTCATCGACAATCACGGCCTGCAGTGCGGCTATTGCACGCCGGGTTTTTTGATGCTTGCAACCAACGTGTTGGAGAAAAATCCGCACATCGACGACGAGGAACTTCTCGACGTGCTCGCCTCGAACCTCTGCCGCTGCACCGGCTATCAGAACATCATCAAGGCCGTGAAGGCCGCGCGCGATCAAATGCGCGAACGCACCCCGGCCTGAGTCTCACCCGGCTACAAGTTTGAGCGCCGCGAGCGCCGCTTTCGCCACCTCAACGTCCTGCTCAATCTTCGCGCCACCGGCGGCGACGGCGCCGATGACTTGACCGTCGACCTCGATCGGAAATCCGCCCGGCACGTTGGTGAAGTCGCCCATGCGCACCGCCATCGAGAGCGCGTTCTCCTCGGGCGCGTAGCCGGTCGGCATGCGCTGCGAGGCCGACGTGATCGCCTTGCGCTTGGTGGTGGTGATAGAGAAGTGCCGCGCGCCGTCCATCATCAGGAAAGCGATGAGCCGGCAGCTGGCGTCGACCACGGCAAGGCTCACCTTGCAGCCGAGAGCGTTCGCTTTGCCCACTCCCGCTTGCAGCATCTTCAGGCTTGCTTCCTCGGTAAGCCGATGGGTGGAGACGAAATCCGCCATAACAAAATTTCCTGAATTGCTGACCGTAGTCTGGCTTGAGCGTAGCGAAGGCCAGGATTTATCCGCGAGGCAGCCCCGGATTTCGCTTCGCTCAATCCAGGCTACACCCCAATGACACAAAAACCGCGATGCTGTTGGTCTCCGCGGCCTTGCGGCGATGCAATTACGAACGAGGGGTTCATGAGTGTAGACCGTTGGGACCGCGAAGCCGACGTCGTCGTGATCGGGACGGGCGCGACGGGGTTTCCCGCCGCCGTCGTTGCCCGCGAAGCCGGCGCGTCGGTGATCATGCTCGAAGCCCAAAACCATGTGGGCGGCCACGCGATCACGAGCGGCGGCAACCTGCCGCTCGGCGGCGGCACCAGCTACCAGAAGAAATACGGCATCGAGGATTCGGACGACCTGTTCTTTCAGGATTTGACCGACTGGTCGGTGGTCGAACCCAACGGCTTTCCGCCCTACCGCTACAACGATCGCGTGATCATCCGCGCGTTTGCGGATAACAGCGTGGCGGCGTTCGAGTTCCTGCTTGCCCACGGCGTCAAGGTCATCGACCGGCATCCAAACAAGGTCGGGCACGAGATCGGCAACTCGGTGCTGCGCACCATGCAGATCTCGGTCGAGGACTGGCCGATGGTCCATACCGGCGGACCGGCCAATCCGGACGACGACGAAATCAGGGCGGGCGCCGGCCTGATCCGGCCGCTGGAAGTGGCCGCGCGCAACGCCGGCATCGACATCCTGCTCGGGCACCGCATGACCGCGATCCACCGCGAGGCGCCGAAGTCCGGCCGCGTCACCGGCATCGCCGCCGCTCACGATGGCGCCACACTCAACATTCGCGCGCGCAAGGCGGTGATCGTCGCGACCGGCGGCTCCACCGGCAACGTCGACTTCCGCCGCATGATCGATCCGCGGCTCACTGAAGAATATTGCGGACTTGCCGGCATGCCGTGGTCGGATCAGGACGCCAGCGGAGAACTCGCCGCCATGGATGTCGGCGCCGCCTTGTGGGGTGCGTTCAACTACACGGGGGAATTCGGCTCCGGCATCACCAAGCCGGGCGCCATCGGCTGTCAGTATGGCTACGTCAATGTCCGCTGGTATCCGGGCAGCGAGGTTTTCGACAAGGCGCGCGCCATCGGACTTGCCGTTAAGGATTGGCAGGACGTGATCCTGGTCAACATGCTGGGCAAGCGCTTCTATGACGAGACCGCCGGCCACTACACCTACAGCAGCTACAAAAGCGTCGACCCGTACGAACCCTACAGCTATCTCAACGCCAAAAGCGTCAAGTATAATCCGAGCAATTTCATCAACGCCGCGCTCGCCGGCATCGGCGACGGGCATAACGGCGGCGGTCCGATCTGGGCCATTTTCGATGCCGAAGCAGCCGCGCGCGAGAAGTGGGACCCGAAGCCGCCGTACGTCGATCTCGACGCCGGCTTGTTCTTCAGCGCGAATTCGGTCGGCGAACTCGCCGGCAAGATCAAAATGAAATATCAGCGCCTGCCGATGCCGCCGCAGAACCTTGCCGACACCGTCGCGCGCTACAATTCATTCGTCGATGCCGGCAAGGACGCCGATTTCGGCAAACCGAAACCGCTCTACAGAATCGAAAAGCCACCATTCTACGCGGCCTGGGCGACGCCGGTCATCCACGACACGCGCGCGGGTTTGCGCATCAACGCGCGCTGCCAGGTGATCGACATGAGAGGCGAAGTGATCCCCGGCCTTTATTGCGGCGGCGAGTCGGCCGGGGGCTTTTCCATGCACGGCCTGCCGCGCGCCGTCTGTCAGGGATTCATCGCCGGACGGAACGCAGCCGCGCAGAACGAGGGGGCGTAGCAAGCGGCGAACTCATCGCACCCGTTCGGACACCTTACGCTCGGCCTTGGCCGTTTGGCCGGGCGATCGGACCATCAAGAACTTTCCGGACCGGTTTTTGCGGATCGTCCAGCGGCCTTCGATCTCGGTCCCTTCGCCATTGAGCGTACCTTCGTAGACGACGGGACGTTGATGAAGAGCGTCAGGCCGGTCGTAGGTCTTGACGAATGTCACCGCAGAATCATGGCGCGAACCAATGAGGCTCGCGAATAGCACCGTGGCGATACTCGCACCGCTCGTACTGAGTTCGTGCGTCGTGCCAGTAAGGGATCCGCCACTCTCGATCAGCGTCGCCACGAACGAGGTCGATCCGCCGTTCTCATACTTATAGAGGCCGTGCCAAACGCCGGTTAGGTTCTGCTCACCGGAACGGACTGGCTCGGTCATCGCGACACCGACAAAACCTGCTTCCCTGCTAAACGGTGGTCTGCGCCATGCCGGGCTTGGCCGGGGTGAGCGCTTCCTTGGCGCCGTCCTTGAACGCGACGTCCGGCGGCAGCACGATCGAACATGATCGGATCTTCTGGTGAGCCGGATCGATGCCGGGCGGCGTCACGCCCTTGTCGACCAACGCTTTGGCGGCGCGCATCAGGCGATGCCGCGCCATGATGATGCCGTTGTCGGTCGAGACCAGATTCTCTTTGGTGCGATCGCAGACCGGGCCCATGCTCTCCTGCAGCGACGCGTCTTGCATGGCGAAGCCGGCCACGCCGCTATAGGTCTTGCCGGCCTTCTGCGCGGCGCGATCGATCAGATAATCATTGTCCTTGTTGGCGAGCGGCCGGAACCCGGCGTCGACTTTGCAATGCACACCGGCGCCGTCCTTCATGGCGTCGACCTCGGTCCGGGTCAGCGCCCGCACCGGATGGAAGTCGTAGGACCAGGCCCAGCAATTCTCGTCGTCGATCGGCACCCAAAAATGGCCATGCACCGGATGGTCGCCACGCGGCGGGATCATGGTGAAGCACGGCATCACCCACGGCGTGATGCGCCAGTAGTATTTGCCGTTTTCGGCATTGCGTCGCGCGCCGATGAACAGGCCGCCCGGCATCTCGACCACTTCGAAATGCGGCTGCATGTCGGAGAGATTGTACTGATTGCCCTTGGCGCCCTTGAACAGCGGATCGGAATGCAGATCGCCGCGATGCAGGAACGACACATGGCTCGAGTCGATGCCGCCTTCCATGGCCTGCAGCCAATTGCACTCCTGCAGCCGCTTGGAGACGAAGGTCTGCTCCGGCGGCACCATGGCGAATTCCCATTCGGGCAGCGGCGGCTTCTTGTCGGGCGGCCCCATATAGGCCCACAGCACCGCGCCGATCTTCACCAGCGGATAGGACGTGAGCTTGACCTTCTTGCAGAAGCCGCTCTCGGCCGGCTCGGAGGGAACTTCGACGCACTGGCCGGTCACGTCATATTTCCAGCCGTGATAAGGGCAACGCAGCCCGCCTTGCTCGTTGCGCCCGAACCACAGCGATACGCCGCGATGGGCGCAGAATTCATCGATGAGGCCGTAGCGGCCCTCGGAATCGCGGAAGGCAAGCAAGCGCTCGGAGAGAAGCTTGACCCGCACCGGAGGGCAATCGTCTTCCGGCAATTCGTCCGCCATCAGGGCCGGCAGCCAATAGCAGCGGAACAGTTGCCCCATCTGGGTGCCCGGGCCGGTCTGGGTCAAAAGCTCGTTCTGTTCTTTTCTGAGCATCTGCTTATCCGTGACAAATCGCTTTCCATCAGAGTAGGGATTCGGCCATGTGTCGGCAAGCCGCGCCAGGACGCCGTATCCGCCCGCATCCGGTTGCCCAAAACACGCAATTACGCTAAAGCCCGCGGCACCGGGGCGAGGTTTGGAGGACGGTGATGGCCGACCACGGTGAGCTCGAATACGCAACTGCAGCGGGCAACGATTACGCTGCTCACGAGCGGACGTATCACTCCTTCATAAGGCTGGTGAAGGTCGGCATCGTGGTGGTCGCCGTGATCGTTATCCTGATGGCTTATTTCCTGACTTAGCAGAGCAGCACTTGGCCGACATCGGCTGATCCGCTCCGGCGCCGTACACCGCGCCGCCGGTCGAGGCACAGCCCGTCGCGCTCTGGCCTGCCCGCCGAGGCCTCGGAGGAATCATGAAGGTTGCGGTCATTGCCGAAACGGATGCGGATGAGCCGCGGGTCGCCGCGACCCCTGAAACCGTCAAGAAAATGACCGGCCTGGGTGCGCAAGTCGCCGTCGAGCCAGGCGCGGGCGTGAAATCCGGCATCCTCGACGCCGACTACACCGCGGCGGGCGCCACCGTGGCGGCCGATGCGGTCAACGGCGCCGACATCGTGCTCATGGTGCGGCGGCCGGACGGCGCGACGCTGTCGCGCTTGAGCAAGGGTGCCATTGTCATCGCCATTATGGACCCCTACGGCCACGACGACGCGCTGCGCGCCATGGCGGACGCCGGCGTCATCTCCTTTGCCATGGAGCTGATGCCGCGCATCACCCGCGCGCAGTCCATGGACGTGCTCTCGAGCCAGGCCAACCTCGCCGGCTACCGCGCCGTGATCGACGCTGCCGAGGAATACGGTCGCGCGATGCCGATGATGATGACCGCGGCCGGCACCGTGCCGGCGGCAAAGGTCTTCATCATGGGCGTCGGCGTCGCCGGCTTGCAGGCGATCGCCACCGCGCGCCGGCTCGGCGCCATCGTCACCGCGACCGACGTGCGCCCGGCGACCAAGGAGCAGGTCGAAAGCCTCGGCGCCAAATTCCTCGCCGTCGAGAACGAGGAATTCAAGAATGCGCAGACCGCCGGCGGCTACGCCAAGGAAATGTCGAAGGAGTACCAGGCCAAACAGGCCGCCCTGGTCGCCGACCACATCAAGAAACAGGACATCGTCATCACCACCGCGCTCATTCCCGGCCGGCCGGCGCCGCGGCTGATTTCCAGGGAGATGGTCGAGTCGATGCGGCCGGGCTCGGTCATCGTCGATCTTGCGGTCGAGCGCGGCGGTAACGTCGAAGGGGCAAAACCCGGCGAGGTCGTGCAGGCCGGTCCTGCCAGGATCGTCGGCTATCTCAATGTGCCGGGCCGTGTCGCGGCGTCGGCTTCCGCGCTGTACGCCAGGAATCTGCTGACGTTCCTCGAAACCATGATCGACAAGAAGGAAAAGAAGCTGGCGATCAATTGGGATGACGAGATCGTCAAAGGCACGATGCTGACCCGCGACGGCGCCATTGTTCATCCGAATTTCCGGCCGAAGAGCGCGGCGTGAGTCTGGTTCATGTTACTCACGTCGAAGCAACCACCATCGTCATTGCCGGGCTTAACCCGGCAATCCACCCTGCAGCGTAGCTCGCGATCGCCTCTTCGCCGCAGGGATTCGGGACGGATGCGCGGGTTAAGCCGGCGCATGACGAAGAGTAGGAGCACTATCATGGTCACTCTCTCAATCCTTGCCCAGATGAACTCGATGGCGCATGCGTTGCCGGCCGCGCCGTCGGAGGCGAGCGACATCGTTAATCCGTTCGTCTTCCGCTTGTCGATTTTCGTGCTTGCGGTGTTTGTCGGCTACTACGTCGTGTGGTCGGTGACTCCGGCGCTGCACACACCGCTCATGTCGGTGACTAACGCCATCTCGTCGGTGATCGTGGTCGGTGCACTGCTGGCGGTCGGCGTGGCGCTGGCGGGTAGCGATACCGGGCCGATCTGGGCGCGAGCGCTCGGGCTCGTGGCGCTCACATTCGCCTCGGTCAATATTTTCGGCGGCTTTTTGGTAACCCAGCGCATGCTGGCGATGTATCAGAAGAAAGAAAAAAAGCGATGAGCGCTTGTCGATTGTCATGCCCCGCGAAGGCGGGGCATCCGGTATCCGCAATATTTGCGGTCGATAACGCGCGCCGCCAATTACTGGATCATCCGCCGGAGCTTGTCATCGGACAGGCCACTTCGGGCCGGACCCATTGGCGGATGATGACAGACTCAGGAGGCGCCCGATGAGCGCCAATCTCGTCGCGCTGCTTTATCTCGTCGCAGGCGTGTTATTCATCCAAGCGTTGCGCGGTCTGTCTAGCCCGGAGACCAGCCGGCGCGGCAATTTCCTCGGCATGATCGGCATGGCCATCGCCATCGTCACTACGCTGGCGGCGCACCCTCCAGCGTCGTTCAGCGCCTGGGTGCTGGTGATCGTCGGCATGGGGATCGGCGGGGGCGCCGGTGCGGTGATCGCGCGGCGTGTGCCGATGACCTCGATGCCGGAGCTTGTCGCCGCTTTCCATTCGTTGGTCGGCATGGCGGCGGTGCTGGTTGCGGCCGGCGCGCTCTATGCGCCCGCGGCCTTCGGCATCGGCACCGAGGGCGCGATCCACAGCCAGAGCCTGATCGAAATGTCGCTCGGCGTCGCCATCGGCGCCGTCACCTTTACGGGCTCGATTATCGCGTTTCTAAAACTGTCAGGCCGTATGAGCGGCAAGCCGATCATCCTACTGGCGCGCCATGTCATCAACATCGCGCTGGCGCTGGCGCTCGTCGCGTTCATTGTCTGGTTCTTCGAGACGCAAAGCCACGTCGCCTTCTGGCTGATCACCGCTACGTCATTCCTGCTCGGCGTGCTCATCATCATCCCGATCGGCGGCGCCGACATGCCGGTCGTCATCTCCATGCTCAATTCCTATTCGGGTTGGGCCGCAGCCGGCATTGGCTTTACGCTGGAGAACACCGCGCTGATCATCACCGGCGCGCTGGTCGGCTCCTCGGGCGCGATTTTGTCCTACATCATGTGCAAGGGCATGAACCGCTCGTTCATCTCTGTCATCCTGGGCGGCTTCGGCGGCGAGGTCGCGGGTCCCGCGGCGGGCGCCGAGCAGCGGCCGGTCAAACTCGGTTCGGCCGAGGACGCCGCCTACATTCTCAAGAATGCCTCGAAGGTCATCATCGTGCCGGGCTACGGCATGGCGGTGGCGCAGGCCCAGCACGCGCTGCGCGAAATGGGGGAGAAGCTGAAGGCCGAGGGCGTGGACGTGAAATACGCCATTCACCCCGTGGCCGGCCGCATGCCGGGCCACATGAACGTACTGCTCGCCGAGGCCAACGTGCCCTACGACGAGGTATTCGAGCTGGAAGACATCAATTCCGAATTTGCGCAGGCCGACGTCGCGTACGTGATCGGCGCCAACGATGTGACCAATCCGGCTGCCGAAGATGATCCGAAATCGCCGATCTACGGCATGCCGGTGCTGCAAGTGTGGAAGGCCGGCACCGTAATGTTCAACAAGCGGTCGCTCGCATCGGGCTATGCGGGCATCGACAATCCGCTGTTCTATCGCGACAACACCATGATGCTGCTCGGCGACGCCAAGAAGATGACGGAACAGATCGCCAAGGACGTGTAAGGTCCAAGCGACGATCGTCGGAAATGCAAAAAGCCGGACGAGGGATCTTGTGCGAATGGCCGATGACAATTTTTCGGCTATGCCTTCGGCGCCAGTCCCTTCGCGCCGCGGGAGCAGCGGGAAGGCCCCGGCCAATCGCCGGCGCCGGTTGATTTTGCGCCTCGTCGCGCTTCCAGCGCTCGCCGCCGGGGCATATGTGATGTTCGAATATGGCGGCCTGCGCGATTACCTGGAGCTGCCGCAGTGCGATTCAGACCATGCGAAGGGTTGGCTGGGCCAGGCGCTCCAGCCGTTCAAATTCAATCTGACCCACTACGAGTCGATCAAGACGATCTCGAGCAGCAAGGAGGAAGTCGTCTGTAACGCCGTATTGGCGTTGCCGAACGGTTCCAACATCACCATCGACTACAGCTTTTATTGGAGCGGCAGCAAAGTGAATATGAGATATTCCGTGCCGCTGACGGGCTCCGGGAGTTCGCCGCCCACTCCGCCCGCCGTGCCAGTGCGGTGACGCGCTCTATGCTCGCCGCGGCACGTGATAAGCGGCCATGAACGTCGTAACCGCTATCCCCACCACGCGTTCGATCTGCTCGGGGCTTGGGGCCGGCGCGAAATTGAACACGATTGGCTTGAACAACATCGCGTGGCAGGATTCCATAAACTGCGCAGCAGCGACTTCGCAATCGCCGACAGCGAGCACACCGGCGGCCGTTTGCGCCGACAAATAAGCGGTGAGGCGCCCGATGCCGACCGCCGGTCCAGCCTCGTAAAACTTTCGCCCGATCTCCGGCATGCGATCCGCGATGGCGATCACCGTGCGGATCGCTGAGGCTTTCTCCGGCCTGCAAAGAAATTTGACGTAGGCGACGCCGAGCCGCTTGAGCACCGACTCCACGTCATGATCGTCGGGATCGAGATCGAAAATGCCTTCGGCCTGTGCGTCGCATTCCTCTTCGACGATCGCTTCGAACAATTGCTCCTTATTGTCGAAGTAGACGTAAAGCGTCCCCTTCGACACGCCGGCAGCGCGCGCGATATCGTTCATGCTCGCCGCGTCGAAGCCCTGTGCCAGGAACACGGCGTGGGCTCCCGCAATGATCTGCCGCCGCTTGGCGCTGTCCTCATCGCCGGGGCGGGTTTGCTTGTCTAAGACCGCCTGTTCGCCCATTTTCTCCTCCCTTTCGGGTCGTCTTACCGCCTCTTATAGCTGGTAACCACCCGTAATTCTTCGCCAATTTCTCGCGCAATCAATATACGGTGACCGAACCGTTCGGTCAATATTGACTTCGCCTGCTCCTCAATATATTGATGACTGAACCGTTCGGTCAATATGCCCGACCGATCGATCGTCTCAAAGGAGCGCGGCAGATGTATCGCAAGAATGAGTGGGATAGTGGTCCCTCCTCCCGACAGTTCGTCCCGGCCCGGGCGCCGAACTTCGGCGAAATCATTGACGTTGAGCCAGTCAGCCCGGCGCCCGTTCAAGCGGAGGCCAAGGCTCCGGCCCCAATGCCGGCGGAAATCGCAGCCGCGACGCCGGTCCCCAAAGCCCGCTCGCCCGGCTTGAGCCGGCGCCAACTCGCCCTCGGCGCCCTGCTCGTGGCCGGCCTCGGCGCCGGAGCGTGGTTCGGTTACGACTGGTGGACCGTCGGCCGCTTCACGGTCACGACCGACGACGCCTACGTGGAGGCGCACAAGACCACGCTTGCCGCAAAAGTCTCCGGCTACCTGGCGAGCGTATTGGTCGACGACAACAGCCATGTCCACGCCGGCGATGTGATCGCCACCATCGATGACGGCGACTACCGGCTCGCCGCCGACTCCGCGCGTGAGAAGGCCGCGACCCAAGAGTCGACCATCGAGCGCATCGGCCATCAGGTCGACGCCCAACAGGCTGCCGTCGCCCAAGCCAAGGCACAGCTCGATTCGGCCAACGCTGCGGCAACGCGCATGGAGTTGGAGCTGACGCGGCAGACCACGCTCGCCGCCAAGGATTTTGCCACCAAACAAGCGTTGGAGCAGGCGCAAGCGAACCGCGACCAGGCAGTCGCGGCGGTCCAGGGGGCGCAAGCCGCACTCGATTCGGCTGCAGCCAACGTTGACGTGCTGAAGGGACAGCAGCAGGAGGCGATCCGAACGCTTGCCGAGCTCAAAACCTCGCTCGCCAAGGCCGAGCGCGATCTTTCGTTCACCGTCATCCGCGCCCCGATCGACGGCGTGATCGGCAATCGCGCCGTGCAGACCGGCGACTACATGCAGCCGGGACAGCGGCTTGCGAGCCTCGTTCCACTCGGTGAGGTTTACGTCGACGCCAACTTCAAGGAGACGCAGCTTGCCGAGTTGCGCCCCGGCCAACCGGTTTCGATCGAGGTCGATGCGCTGCCCGAGCACGCGATCCAAGGTACGGTGGAGAGCATTTCACCGGCGTCCGGTTCGGTGTTCTCGCTGCTGCCGCCGGACAACGCCACCGGAAACTTCACCAAGATCGTCCAGCGGCTGCCGGTGCGCATCCACGTTCCCGCCTCCGTGGCCAGCCAGGGCGTGCTGCGGCCCGGCATGTCCGTGGTGGTGCGTGTGAACACCAAACAAAGCGCGCTCGCCAATGGCGCGACGCCCGCTCAGACCGTCGTGACCCGCTGATCCAGCACTGAGGATTGTGCCATGACGTCCGCAGCCGCAACCGCCGCGCCAGGCCAAATCACTGGCCAAGTCACTGGCCAAGACACTGGCCAAGTCATCGCCGCGCCAAGCGACGCCGACCGTATCGATCCGGCACGCCTCATCGCGTTCCTGGCGATGTGCTTCGGCATGTTCATGGCGTTCCTTGATATCCAGGTGGTGTCGGCATCGCTGTCGGAGATTCAGGCCGGTCTCGCTGCGTCGAGCGACGAGATCACCTGGGTGCAGACCGCCTATCTGATGGCCGAAGTGGTCGCCATTCCGCTCTCAGGCTTCCTTTCGCGCGCCCTCGGCACGCGCATCATGTTCGCCACCGCAGCCGCGGGTTTCACGATCGCCAGCTTGATGTGCGGGCTGACCTCGTCCATCGAGCAGATGATCGTCTGGCGCGCGATCCAGGGCTTTATCGGCGGCGGCATGGTGCCGACCGTGTTCGCGTCCGCCTACATCATCTTTCCACGCTCGCGCATGTCCGTGGTCGTACCGATGATCGGGCTCGTGGCGACTTTGGCGCCGACCATCGGCCCGACCGTCGGCGGTTATCTCACTGACGCACTGTCGTGGCACTGGCTCTTTTTCATCAACATCGTGCCCGGCATCATGGTGACGATTGCGGCGCTCGCCTTGATCGATTTCGACCGGCCGGATTTCTCGCTGTTCGAAACGTTCGACTGGCCGGGACTTATCTTGATGGCGCTGTTCCTGGGCGCGCTCGAGTACGTGCTCGAAGACGGGCCACGCTACGACTGGTTCGACGATACGACGATTGCCTGGGCGGTGGTTGTTTCGGCGACCTCGGCAGTACTCTTCTTCATTCGCGTCCTCACGGCAAAGAATCCAATCGTGGACTTGCGGGCCTTTCTCGACCGCAACTTCGCGTTCGGCAGTATCTTTTCCTTCGTGCTCGGCATCGGCCTTTACGGCCTGACTTATCTCTATCCGGTCTATCTCGGCGAGATCCGCGGCTATGACGCGCTGATGATCGGCAAGACCATGTTCGTGTCCGGCGTCGCGATGTTTGCTACCGCGCCACTCGTTGGACGGCTGATGGAGCGGACCGACCCGCGGCTCATGCTCACCGCGGGCTTTCTGATCACAGCGCTGAGCAACTGGGAAATGAGCTATCTGACGTCGGACTGGGACTTTTGGCAGCTGTTCGTGCCGCAGATCTTGCGCGGCTTCGGCATGATGCTGGCGATCGTTCCCATCACCAACGTGGCGCTTGGCACGCTGCCGCCCGACCGGCTGAAGAACGCCTCGGGGCTGTTCAACCTCACGCGCAATCTCGGCGGCGCCGTCGGGCTCGCCGCGCTCAACACAGTGCTCGACAATCGCATGGACCTGCACTTTGCTCGCCTGCACGAGGCCATCACCTGGTCGCGGCAGCCGGCGCTCGAGACACTCTCGGCGCTGGCCGCCCGCATTCCGGGATCGGACGCGCAGAACATGGCGCTCAAGCAGCTCTATCAGATGGTGCATCAGCAGGGCGTGGTGATGGCGTTCGCGGACGTGTTCCTACTGCTGAGCCTTCTCTATGTCGCGTTTGCCTGGATGACAGTGCTGATGCGCCGCCCTGCCCCGGTCGGAGGCGGCGCCGCCACGCATTAGCCATCAGGTTGTTTCGCGCTTGCCGTATCCGCCCGCCGTCGGCGTCTGGACGATGATCGCCTCGCCGGCATCCACCACCGTGGCGTCGGCGCCTTTGAGCCGATCCATGTGCCCGTCTTTTCTGCGTACCCAGTTCTCGCCGATCTGGCCGTCCTCGCCACCGGCCATACCGAACGGTTGAATGCGCCGGTGGCCGGACAAGATGGTGTATTCCATTTTCTCCAAAAAACGCAGGGTGCGAACAATGCCGTCACCGGCATTCCATTTGCCCTTGCCGCCCGAGCTTTTGCGGATGTGAAAATCCTCCAGCACCACCGGATAACGGAACTCCAGAATCTCCGGATCGGTGAGCCTCGTGTTGGTCATGTGCGTGTGCACGGCGTCGGTACCGGGGAAACCGGGCCCTGCCGGCGAGCCGGAGCAGATCGTCTCGTAATACTGATACTTGTTGTTGCCGAAATTGACGTTGTTCATGGTGCCTTGCGCTGCCGCCATGGCGCCGAGCGCACCAAACAAAGTGTCGGTGACCATCTGCGATACTTCGACATTGCCGGCGACGACCGCCGCCGGATAGCGCGGCGCCAGCATGGAATCGTTCGGGATGACGATGTGGATCGGGCGCAGGCAGCCGGCATTCATGGGGATGTCGTCGTCGACCATGACGCGGAAGACGTAGAGCACGGCCGCGCGCGTGACCGGCTCCGGCGCGTTGAAATTGGTGCCCTGCTGCGGCGAAGTGCCGGTGAAATCGACCGTCGCCTCGCGCTTCGCTTTGTCCACCGTGATCTTTACCGAAATGACGTTCCCCTGGTCGGCTTCATAGGTGAAAGCGCTGTCGTGCAGCCGGCCGATGACGCGGCGGACACTTTCATCGGCATTATCCTGGACGTGCTTCATGTAGGCGTGCACGACCTTGAGACCGAATTGGCCGATCATGCGGTGCATTTCCCGCACGCCCTTCTCGTTGGCGGCGATCTGCGCTTTGAGGTCGTTGACGTTCTGCAACGGATTGCGCGCCGGATATCGCGCGTTGGTGAGCAGGTCGTAGAGCGCGGCTTCGCGGAACTTGCCGCGATCAACCAGCTTGAAGTTGTCGATGTAGATGCCTTCCTCGTCGATGGTGGTGGCGATCGGCGACATCGAACCCGGCGCAATGCCGCCGATGTCGGCGTGATGGCCGCGGCTCGCCACCCAGAACAGGATATTCTTTCGCCCGCGATCGAACACCGGCGTACACACGGTGAGATCGGGAATGTGGGTGCCGCCGTTGTAGGGCGCGTTGATCAGATAGGCGTCTCCCGGCCGTATCTTTCCCTCGTTCTCCCGAATGATGGTCTCGACAGCGCGGTCCATCGAGCCGAGATGCACCGGCATGTGCGGCGCGTTGGCCACGAGCGACCCGGTGCCGTCGAAAATTGCGCAGGAAAAGTCGAGCCGCTCCTTGATGTTCACCGAATAGGCGGTGTTCTGCAGCGCCACGCCCATCTGCTCGGCGATCGACATGAAGAGATTGTTGAACACTTCGAGCATCACCGGATCCGCATGGGTGCCGATCGCCCGCGCCCGCGCCAGTTTTTGCACCCGCCGCAGCACGAGGTGATTTTTGGCCGTCAGCTCGGCCTGCCAACCGTGCTCGACCACCACGGTCTGATGCGGCTCGATGACGATCGCCGGCCCCCTCACCTTATGGCCGGGCGCCAGCGTGTCGCGGACGTAGACCAGCGCGCGATGCCATTTGCCGTTGGAGAAAAACCGCGTGCGCCGCGCTGCCGGCGGAAGCTTCGTGCGCGTGGTCTTGCGCGCCTTTTCCCGGAACGTCGCGCCGCCGCCGACGGCCTCAACCGATACGGCCTCGATGACCAGCGCCTTGTTGCGATCGATAAAGCCGAAGCGCGACTTGTGCGCGCGTTCGAAGGTGGATTTCATTTTCTGTAGGGGCTCTAGCTTCACTTCCCCCTTCGTGCCGGCACGAACGAGGCCGGCATCCACGATGAGCGGCGTGTCGGTCCCCGCGTAGCGAATATGGGCGCGCACATGCAGCGTGATTTTCGTCTTGGCGACGCCCTGGCCGGCGACTTCTGCGATCACGTCGCGCGCCAGGCGGCGCGCCACGCTCTGCAGCGTCCCGCGCGCCTTCTCGCTGAACGGCTCCTCAATCGCCTGCTGGCGGACACTGCGGATATCGGCGAGCCCCATGCCGTAGGCGGAGAGCAACGATGACAGCGGATGGATCAACACGCTGATCATGCCGAGCGCATCGGCGACGAGACAAGCGTGCTGACCGCCGGCGCCGCCGAAGCAATTGAGCGCGTAACGCGTCACGTCGTAGCCGCGCTGTACCGAAATTTTCTTGATCGCGTTCGCCATGTTCTCGACCGCGATGCGGATGAAGCCGTCGGCGACCTGCTCGGCGCTGCGGCCATCGCCGATGTCCTTTGCAAGCGACGCAAATGCTTCACGCACCGCGTCAGCGTCGAGCGGCTCGTTCTGCTGCGGCCCAAAGATTTTCGGAAAGAAATCAGGAATGAGTTTGCCGACCAGCACGTTGGCGTCGGTCACCGCGAGCGGGCCGCCGCGGCGATAGCATTTCGGGCCGGGATTGGCGCCGGCGGAATCGGGACCGACGCGAAAGCGCGCGCCGTCGAAGTGCAGGATTGAGCCGCCGCCGGCCGCCACCGTATGAATCAGCATCATCGGCGCGCGCATGCGCACGCCAGCGACTTCGGTTTCGAACGCGCGCTCGTATTCGCCGGCGAAATGCGACACATCCGTCGAGGTGCCACCCATGTCGAAGCCGATCAGGCGGGCAAAGCCGGCGGCGCGCCCGGTCTCGGCCATGCCGACGACGCCGGCTGCCGGTCCCGACAGAATCGCATCCTTGCCACGGAATAGTTCCGCGGCCGTGAGCCCGCCGGACGACATCATGAACATGAGGCGGGGGTCCCCCGGCCGCTTTGTGGCCGGCTTTCCTTCTGCCGCGGCGGGTGAACCGGTCAGCTCCCCCGCTACCTGCGCGACGTAACGGCGAAGGATCGGCGACAGATAGGAATCGACCACCGTGGTATCGCCGCGGCCGACGAGCTTGATGAGCGGCGACACTTCGTGGCTCGCCGACACCTGCGCGAAGCCGAGTTCGCGCGCCAGCGCCGCAATGCGTTGCTCATGGTTGCTGTAGCGGTAGGCGTGCATCAGCACCACGGCGACCGCGCGGATGCCGTCGGCTTTGGCGCGCTCAAGCTCTTTGCGCACGCTATCGAGGTCCAAGTCGCGCTCCACCGTGCCGTCGGCGCGCACGCGCTCGTCGACCTCGACAACGCGCTCGTAAAGCATATCCGGCTTGATGATGTGCTTGGCAAAGATTTTCGGCCGCGCCTGGTACCCGATGCGCAGCGCGTCGCGAAAGCCCTTGGTGATGAAAAGGACCGTGCGATCGCCCTTGCGCTCAAGCAGCGCATTGGTGGCGACCGTAGTGCCCATTTTCACCGCGCCGACGCGTTCGCTCGGGATAGGCGCGCCGGGCGCGACGCCCAGCAGATTGCGGATGCCCTCGACGGCCGCGTCGCGATACGCCTCAGGGTTCTCCGACAGCAACTTGTGGGTCAGGAGCGCGCCGTCCGGTCGCCGGCCGATCACGTCAGTGAAGGTGCCGCCCCGATCGATCCAGAACTCCCAAGTTGCGCTCGAGGTACCACCGAAGGTGCCAGACATGCGCTCGATTCCATCCGCTTTCTGTGCCAAATTGGCCGCGATGCTCCCCTGATAGAACGACTAGTTGAGGAAACAACAATGCACAAGATAGCGATTTCCCAAGCCACGGCCGACCGCCTGAAAAAGCGTCTGGGGAAGCTCCACCCTTTCGATGCGATCGACCCGCGCAAGACGGCTCTGGTTGTGGTGGACATGCAGAACTACTTCGTCAAGCAGGGGCATCAGAGCGAAATTCCGGGCGCACGTGAGATCGTCCCGAACATCAATCGGCTGGCGTCGGAGCTGCGCCGCCGCGGCGGCCATGTGGTGTGGGTCCGCAACGGAACCAACGACACGCGGGAGAGCTGGTCGAACTACCACAATTACCTGCAGAGTCCGGATCGGGCCGAACGACGACTGAAATCCATGGAAATCGGCGAGGATGGCTACGAATACTGGCACCTCAACGACATCCGGCCCGAGGACGCGCAGATCACCAAGAAACGCTACAGCGCCTTCATTCAGGGCTCGTCCAACATCGAGCGCCATTTACGCGACCGCAACATCGACACGATCCTGATCACCGGCACCGCCACCAACGTCTGCTGCGAAAGCACCGCGCGCGACGCCATGATGCTCAATTTCAAGGTCGTGATGGTCGCGGACGGTCTCGCCACCCACACCGACGAGGAGCACAACGCCACGCTGTCGAATTTTTACGGCCAATTCGGCGACGTGCAGACGGTGGACGAAGTAGTGCAATCGCTGGAACGCGGGGACAAGAAGAAAGCGGCGGCGTGACTTCCGCGTTTCAAACTCAGCGCCAGCGAAGGTCCCGGGTCTGCGTCGCACCACTACGCTTCGCTTCGTGCTGCGCCGCGCCCGGGAAACAAAGCTCACACATCCGGCCTTTTGTATTCCAAATTCGGCCCGCCCTTCTGCGATTGCAGATAGGAATCCAAGTGTGCGGTTGGGTCCATGACCCGGCGCATGCGCGCGGAAACCAATTGATCGAGCTGGATGGCTTGCGACAGCGAAAGATCGCGGCCCATCTGCACGGTGATTTTCGCGTGCTCGAGCGGCGCCAGGTGACGCGACGCAATCTCGCGCGCAATCGATGTCACCGTCCCTTCCAGCTCCACCGCCGGCATAGCCTGCGAGATGATGCCCCAGCGGTCGGCCTCGGCCCCCGAAATATTGCGGCCGACAAGCTGCATCAGCGCCACCTTTTTGATCGGGATTGCGCCGTGCACCAACGTTGAAGTGACGAGCTGACCAAAGCTGCCGCGCAGAATTTCCGGCATGCCGAACTGGGCGTCGTCGGCTGCGAATACGAGATCGTGGCAGTTCATGATGCCGAGCGCGCCGCCCAGGCAATAGCCGTGCACCTGCGCGATGACGATGCGCGGGAAGCCACGCAACGCTTCGGCCATTTGCACCGTCGGCGTCGGGCGATCCCACTCGCGCGGCTCCTCGCTCACCTTGCGCAGAAAGTGCAGATCGAGGCCGGAGGAAAAACAAATCCCCGCCCCTTTGGTGATCACGACCTTGATGTCGCGATCGGCGCGCACAATGTCGAGCGCCTCGAACCAAGCCGTCACCAGCGCCTCGTTGAGGCAGTTGCGCTTGTCGGGCCGGTTGAGAACGACCCGCGCAACGCCCGCATCCTCGAGCTGCTCCAGAATGAGTTCCGGCCATTGTTTCAATGTGCGCCACTTATCGGTCATCGCCTGTCTCCCGTTGCTTCGCCGGCGCGGGCCACAAACAAGGCGTCGAGCGCAAGCCCGCCGCGCGGCAGCACCACAAATGGATTGATGTCGATCGACTGCACCACATCGGACAAATCTTCGGCGATGCGGCCGAGCGCGACCAGGGCATCCACCAGTGCTTCGGCGTCGAGCGCCACCGCGGCACGATAGCCGCCCATGAGGCGGGCCGCGTGGGTGCGCGAGATCATGGCGCGCGCCTTATCGCGCGTTATGGGCGGCGCCGCGAACGCGACATCTTTTGTCAGTTCCAATAGCACGCCGCCGCTCCCGGCCATCAGCACCAGGCCCATTTCCGGATCGCGATTGAGGCCAAGCACCAGCTCCAATCCGCCGCTTATCTGTTGACAGACCAGCATGGCGTCGAGCCGTTCGATGCCGGCTTGCCGCGCGTTCGCGGCAATGCGCTCATAAGCTTCGCGCACGGCCTCGGCGGTGACCAGATGCAATGCCACCGCGCCCACATCCGACTTGTGCAAGAGTTTGGCGGCGACCGCCTTCAGCACCACCGGATAGCCAATCTGCTCCGCGGCCTTCACGGCTTCCGCAGCCGAATGTGCGGCGATCTCCATGGGAGTCGCGATTGCGTAGGCGCGCAGCAAATCCTTGGACTGCGCTTCGTTAAGCGCCGCGGCGCCGGACGCGATCAGCGCGCGCACCTTCGCGGCCGCCGCGGCTTCGGCCAGTGTCGCGGCACTGCGCGCCGGCGCCGAAGATGCGGCCAGGCGTTCCAATTCGTCCCGATGCGCCACGCTGGCAATGGCGCGCAAGGCCTTGTTGGCTTCCTGCAGGATCGGAACATGCGGCGATTTCGCGCGCAACGCGCGGCTGAAATCCGTGTGGCTGAAGGAGACTGGCATGAGGAAGGCGAGTGGCTTTTTCGCGCCGGCAGTTACGATGCTCTCGACCATCGCCATGTAACGCTCGGCACGCTCGCCGCCGGGCTCGCGCGGCACATTCTCCTGCAGCAGGATCACGTCGATGTTCTGATCGGCCTGCAGCGCGTCGATAGATGTCCTGTAGGCCTCGGCGCTGGTGAGCACGCTGAACCCGCCATCGATGGGATTGCTGACCAGAGACCCGACGCCGAGCACCTCTTTGAGCTTGGCGGTCGTCTCCTCGGCGAGCGTCGGCAACTGCAGATCGTTCTTGGCCACGGCATCAAACAGCAGCCCGCGCAGTGCGCCCGAGAGCGTGATGGCGCCGAGCCGCCGTCCGACCGGCGCGTCGGTATGCACCAGGAGCTCGGCGATCTCGACGGCATCGTCCAGCGTTTCGGCGCGAATAACGCCGAGCTCTCCGGCGACGGCATCGAACGCCTCGGTGGCACCAGCGAGCGAGCCGGTATGCGCCATGGCGGCGCTGCGGCCGCGCTCCGATTGGCCGAGCTTGACCGCGATGATCGACTTTCCGGCCGCGCGCGCCAGCCGACAGGCGGCCTTGAACTTTTCCAGGTCGGCAATGGCCTCGACATAAACAATGATGACCTTCAGTTCCGCCTCGTCGGCAAAGAAGGCGATGTAATCGGCGAGCGAGAGCCCGGCTTCGTTGCCGTTGGTGATCAGGTACGCGGCATCCATTCCGCGCTCTTCGAGCGCCTGATTGAGGAACAGCATCATGCCGCCGCTCTGGCCGACCAGCGCCACCGGCCCGGCCTTAAGCCGTAGCGCCCGATCCTCGGTGAGCGTGACCAAGCGGCTCTTGGCGCAGATGTTTCCCATGCAGTTCGGTCCCGAGACCGCGAGCCCGGTGTCCTCGATCACGGCGGCGAGTTCACGGCCGAGCTTGGCGCCCTCGGCGTCAAAGCCTTCGCCAAAACCCGACGAGAACACCGTGGCGCTGCGAGCGCCCGCGGCCGCGCCACTGCGCAGCAATTCCGGCACGCCCGCCGCCGGCACCAGCACGACGAGGTGATCGGGCGGCTCAGGGAGCGCGGCGAAATCGGGATAGCAGGAAGTTCCCCAGATATCCGTGCGGCGCGGATTTATAAGATAAACAGGGCCGGGAAATTCGTAACGTTGAAGATTGTGCCAGACTCGCGCGGCCCAGCTTCCCGGCCGATCGCTGGCGCCCACCAGCACCGCATTGCGCGGCGCGGTCAGCGCCGCGACTTTCTTCTTCGATGCTTCGAGATCCACCTCGCGGCTCCGCGCAACACCCGGTCGAGCGAAAGCTGCGTCAGGCCGCCGGGGTCTTCATATCCTCGGGCGTCGGGATGAATTTCTCCATCTTCGGCGGGGCGCCGTTCTTGCGCATCTCCCCAAGCCAGATGCGGTGAATGCGCGGGTCCTGGTCCTCATATTCGATCTGATCGCCACCCTCTTTGACGCTCTTCGACACCGCCGGCTTGTCGTCCCCGCCGGCGCCCAGGAGCGAGATGCGGTTCGCCAGCGTGGTCGGATAGCGCAGGCCTCCCACGGCCGTGGCTAGATAGCGCGCCGGTTCCGGCCCGGTGTTGAAGTGCTGATGGAATTGCCGGTCGGCTGGCACCAGCACCATGCCGTGCTTCCAGTCGATGCGGCGGAAATCCTTCTCTCCCTCGAACCACATCAGCGAATAGCCGAGCCCGACCACGCACATGACGTGGAAGCTCGGCCCATGACGGTGGCCCTTCTTGTAGGTCCCCACGGGCATTTCCGAGATATGCGCGTGCATGGTGCCGTCAGCGAGCACGAACATGATGTTGGTGCCGCCGGCACCGCGGTCGCCCCAGCTTTTCAGCTCGATCGAGGTCAGGTCGGGAACGAAATTCGTTTCCCACATGTGGTTGCCCTGCCGCACGGTGATGAGATCGCCCTCCCCGGAGAAGTACTCCTTCTTGCCCGCGCGCTCACTGAAATCGAAATCGCTGGCGAAGACGAAGGTCTCGTTGTGAAAGACGTTCATCACCATCGGCAGGTTGGTGGTGCTCGCCAGCAGCGCCCGCTCGGTGCCGCTCCCGTTAAAGTGCCGGTGCTTGGCGTTGAGCGGAATGGCGAACAGGCTCTTCTCGCCCCATTCGAAACTGCGCCGGCTGCCGTCGGCGAATTCGAGCTGAGTCGAGCCGTGGCCCTCGAGCACGTAAATGACTTCTTCGTAGAGATGGCGCTGCGGCGTCGTCGACTTGCCCGCCGCAATCTCCAAGACGAACATGTTGGCGAAATCGCCGCGCCCCTTCAGGTGCACCGCCGCGCCGTTCACGCCGTAGCGCGGCCATGGCGCCGTCTTCACGTCGAACAAGTACACGCAATAGTCTTCGACGACCGGGATGCCCTCGCCCTTGAGCCAGTCGAGGTAGGGATCGATCCCATATCGCGGCTTCTGTTGCCGCTGTTGCGGGACTTCGCGCACGTTCATGTGTTCCTCCAAGGGCGTTCGCGGCCCATAATATACCTTCGGACGTTGAGCGTCAGAGATGGTTTACCGGATGGCCCGCTGTCGCGGGCCATGACATTTCGGGGTGCCGGCTATGCGAACAGCAGGGATTTGATCACCACCGGCACGACGCCCGGCGGGGCGATCAACTCGCCGACATCCACATAATCGAGCTCCTGTAACTCCATGCCGTCGATGGAGACGAGCTTGCCCGGCCAGTGAAGTTCGCGGTGCAGAAGCCGCCCCAGCGTCTTGCCGATATCGCCGTCGATCATCAGGAGCAGAAGCTTGATGCGGTCCTTCAGGGGCATAAGGGCCTGCAATATCCCCTCCCCCATCGCCTTCAGCCGCGAGTGTTCCGGATCCCCGTGCCAGGAAAATGCGATCGCTACACTGCCGGTGCGGTCGAGATCGATCTCTTCAACGCCCGCGCGGATCGCCACGGCCAGCCGCTGCGGATCGATGCTTCCCGCGGACCCAAGGTCGACGCCAACCACCGGCACGTTGTGAACCGGCAACACATAAGGGTCGGGCAGATAAATGGTCTTGCCGCTGACCTGAACCGTGAATTGGGAGGCGCCAATTACGGTGGCGCGAATGCGCTGACCTGGATCGATGAGCGGCAACGTGCCGCGCCGGCCCAATTCGCGCGCAAGTGCGGCGGCGAGCATTTTGGCGATGTCGCCGTATTCCTTGTCCTCGTGGCCGAACATGTATTCGGCCACGCCGCCCGAGAACGTAATAGCAGTCGGCGCGCAGGGCCGCGACAGGCGCTCCGTGAGCAGAAGCGATTCCCCTAGCCGGTCCAGCGGCGCGTCGAGAATGAAATCCGCCGCCACAGCGGCGAGCCGCTGCGCAATCCTTTGGCGGGCTGCCGGATCGGCCAGCATCTTCGGGGACAGCGCCACGCCCAAATCATCGGCGACAAGCTGCGCCGACTGATCGATGCGGGTCCAGGCGCCATTGCGGTCCGTGGCAACGACCCGGCCGCCGACTGCGAATGCTGAAAGCCCGACAATGATTCCGCGGTCGATCAGTGCCAGTTTAGTAGTGCCGCCGCCAACGTCGGCATGCAGGATGCAGGCGTCGCGGGCCTTGGACAGGGCCACCGCGCCGGACCCGTGGGCGGCAAGCCGGCACTCAAGCTTATGGCCGGCCGTTGCGCACACGAATTTCCCGGCTTCGCCGGCAAAAAGCTCGTCGATGGCGCGGGCATTTTTACGCTTAATCGCTTCGCCGGTCAGGATGACCGCGCCGCTATCGATATCACTTTGGGCAAAACCGGCATCGCGGTAGGACCGGCGTATGAACTCGCCCAACGCGAACGCATCGATGGTTTCGTCGGGCAAAAACGGTGTGAGCAGGATAGGCGAACGCCAGACGATCTCGCGGCCGATGACGACGAAGCGGCTGGAAAGTCCTTGCGACTGCCGCCGCAAGGCGACCTTGGCGAACAGAAGGTGCGACGTCGAACTGCCAATATCGATGCCGACCGTTTTGAACTCGATGTTTTCCTGGCTCCAGATCGTGCGCGCGATCGCGGCCCGCTCGGCCTCGGTCATCGCGTGTTCGTGGAGGAAGTCAGTCTCGTGCATCGTCCTGCACAATGCCTGCCGCGCCGGCAATGATCAACGGCCGGACTGGAGGCGCACGCCTGCGAAATTACCGGCTTGCTTTTGCTTGCGGAGCCTGCCTCGCGATCGCGCTGAAGCGGGAATTCACAACCGCATGTTCGATCCGACGGCGATTGTTTGCTGACCGTGGTGTGGTTAATCCGCGACGTGACGCGGTTAAATTTAGGTTAAATCCAATTGAGCGTTGTTTTCACGGAAGAATGACGTACGGTCGCCATTGTTGTTGGAGGCACCATGAGTCAGGATTTTCACGAAAGGCGGTCGGCCCCCAGGGCGCGCGTATTTTTCGGCGGAGAGATTCTGATAGATTCAGAGCTGCGCCCTGTCGAATGCCACGTCAAAAATGTCTCTAACGGCGGCGCGACCGTTGTCGTGCAGTCCGGAGACCTTTTGCCCAATCAATTTGATCTCATCATCAGGAAGACCAACCAGCGGCATCACGCCGTGGTGACGTGGAGCAACGGGCGTCAGCTCGGAATTGCTTACCGACCCTATTCCCGCCGGGATGAGAAGTGGTCACTGGCCACGATGGTGCAAAAGATGCTGGGCGGAGCGAACACCTAACCAACTACCGTCGACTTTGTCAGGTGATAGAGCGTTCTCGGTCGCGTCGTTCCAGCGCGAGGGCACCACGGTTCGAAGCAATGCCGCCCACAGGCTGGGCTAGCGCCTAAGCTGAAATGCGACCAGCGCCGCCAGCATGATGGCGCCGCCGACTGCCTGAACTAGCGTCATGAATTCGCCGAGCAGCGGAATGCTGATCAGCGCCGCCAGCAGCGGCTCCAGATTCATGATCAGCGCGCTGCGGAATGGGCCGATGCGGATTGTCGACATGTAAAGCGTCAAGACAGCGATGGCCGTGCAGACGCTGACGATGAGAACCGCGATCCAGCCGTAGGCGGTCTGCGCCACCTGCCAATTCGAGGTCGCGGCCGCCCCGACGGCAAAAACCGCGGTCGAAGAAAGCAACGAATACCAGGTGGTCAACCGGGGATCGAGCTTTTGCAGCGTAGTACGCGCGACGAGCAAAAACACCGTGCGGCAGAGCGCGGCTTCCACCGCAAAGGCCAGTCCAACGATCGACAGCGCCCGCGGGTAGGCACCGATCATCAGCGCCAGACCACAGAACGCAACGATCGCGGCGACCAACCCCCGCCAACTCAGCCGCTCCACGCCGAAGATCGCGCCGCCGATCCCCGTCAACAGCGGGTAGATGAAATAGGTAAGCACCGCGATTTGCACAGTGATGAGCTGGATCGCCTTGAATAGGCCGAAGACGATCGCGGCGAACAGCACGCCGAGCCCAAGCGCGATGAGCCGCTCGCGCGGCGTCGGCGGCAGCGGCGGCACGCCGATACGCAAGTAGCAAAGCAAAATGACGACGCCAACGACCCCGCGGCATAGCGCGAGCGTGAGCACGTCACTACCGGCGGCAAGCGCTACCTTTGCGAAAGCGTCGCCGACACCAAATGCCGTTGCGGCAATGATGCCGGGGCCAAGGGCGCGCAGCCGTTCGCGCAGGATTTCGGATTGCATCAGAGTCAGCCGTGAATCAGCGTGCCGGCGCCGAGCTCGGTAAACAATTCGAGCAGCACCGCGTGCGGCACCTTGCCGTCGAGGATGACCACCCCTTCGACGCCGCGCTCAAGCGCGTCGATGCAGGTCTCGACTTTGGGGATCATGCCTCCCGAAATAGTACCGTCGGCGATCAGGCGGCGCGCGTCATCGACCGACAGTTGCTTGATGAGTTTCTTCGATTTGTCGAGCACGCCCGGCACGTCCGTGAGCAGCAAGAAGCGCTTGGCCTTGAGAGCGCCGGCAATTGCCCCCGCAAACGTGTCGGCATTGACGTTTAAGGTTCCACCGTTCTCCGCGGCGGCAACCGGCGCCAGGACGGGGATCAGCTCACTGCCGAGGAACTGCATGAGGACCGTGGTGTCGACCTTATCGGGCTCGCCCACGAAGCCAAGATCGACAACCTTCTCGACGCGCGAGTCCGGATCGACGATGGTGCGCGTCAGTTTGCGTGCGACCACCATGTTGCCGTCCTTGCCGCACAGCCCGACCGCCTTGCCGCCGGCCTCGTTGACGTAACCAACCATCTGCTTGTTGATCGAGCCGGCGAGCACCATTTCGACGATTTCGAGCGTCTTCTCGTCGGTGACGCGAAGTCCGCCCGCGTATTGCGATTTAACCCCGACTTTCTTGAGCATGGCCTCGATCTGCGGGCCGCCGCCGTGCACGACCACCGGATTGATCGCCGTCTGCTGCAAAAGCACGATATCGCGGGCGAAATTGCGGGCAAGCTGCTCCTCGCCCATGGCGTGGCCGCCGTATTTCACGACCACGGTCGCCTGGTGGTAGCGCTGCATATAGGGCAGGACCTCCGCCAGGATGCGGGCCTGCTGAAACGGCGTCACCTCCATTGGGAACTCCCTGGACCGGCGAGGCTATTTAGCCGCCGCCGCCGCCGCGGGAAAGAGCATTGGCAAGGAACACGGCGGCGCCGCAGACGCGAACCGGGTGACTAGCCGCGTTCGTGCAGCAGGCGGCTGATGGCGGCGCGTAATTCGGCGACGCCTGCGCCGGTTTCAGCCGCCGTTACGATAACGGCCGGATAGGCGGCGGGACGGCGTGCCAGCGCACTCTGTAATGCCGCCAGCCGGCCGGCTAAATCCGCCGCTGTGACACGATCCGACTTGGTGAGCACGATCTGGTAGCTCACCGCGGCCTGGTCGAGTGTGGCGAGGATTTCGTTGTCAGCCGCCATCAGGCCGTGGCGCGCGTCCACGAGCAGATAGACGCGCGCCAAAGTGGCGCGGCCGCGCAGATAATCATGGATGAGGTGCGTCCAGGCCGTGATCTTGCTTTTGGCCGCCGCCGCATACCCGTAACCCGGCATATCCACCAGCACGAGGCGGCCGGCGACAGCACCGCTGCCGCCGAAAAAAATCAAGTCCTGCGTCCGGCCCGGCGTGCTCGAGGTTCGGGCGAGCGCCCGACGGCCGGTAAGCGCGTTGATCAAGCTCGATTTACCGACGTTGGAGCGGCCCGCGAAAGCGATCTCCGGTCCCGCCATGGGCGGCAGCGAAGCGAGCGAGCCAGCCGCGGAGATGAAGTGCCACTCCCCGGCAAACAGCCGGCGGCCTGCCTCGATCTCGGCTTCCGAAAAATTGCCGCGAATGTCAGTCACTGTGTTCATGCGGTCCAAGCAATTGGAGCGTGGAACAAAACGAAATTTGCGCGGTTCTCACAGCGCCGAGACGTGTCTGCGCTGTGGCCAAGTCGGCGATCGAGGCCCGTAATCATGAGCGCTAAACGCGTCTGCCTGGGAGGACTTCATGGAAGATTGGTCGAGCGTGCGGCTTTGCGATATCACTAATTTGCTATTGAGCGGGGTTCTCTTCTTCTCGCCCTGGCTGTTCGACCTGTCTACCGGCGCACAGATGCAGACCGCGTCCATTGTCGGCATCATTATCGCGGTGCTGTCGATTGCCGCGCTTGCGGCGTTCGCTGTGTGGGAGGAATGGCTCAACCTGATGGCCGGACTGACGCTGATGGTATCGCCCTGGCTGCTCGGCTTCCAGGATAGCCAAGCCATGACCATCGACGTGGCCATCGGTATGAGTGTGGCCGTCCTGGCCGCGTTCGAGGCCTGGTACCTGTATGAAGCCAGCCAGGAGTCACAAGCCTGAGAATCGAAAATCGGAACCTGGGTGGCAGGCGTCAGTGGCGTACAGCCCCGAGCCTTCCAAGTTCCGATTTCGGACTTCCTAGTACCGATGTCTGGCTTTTCGTACCGCCCAGCGGCTCTAGGCGGCCTCGCCGCCGTAGCCGTTCCAATTGGTCGGCGGCGGCACATAGGCCGGCTTCTTGGCCGAGCCTTCATAGACGCGGAAGCGTCCGTACCACCGGCAGGGCGGTGTTCTCTCTCTGGAAAGCCTGGCGGAATCGTCGGTTTTTGCAGCTGTCAGCTTGGCCGCTTCAGTATCGTCCTTCATTCCCTACCCCCATTCCCGGTATGAACAATGGTTCATGCGGTAGGCGAGCAGTGCGGCGGAAATGGGCGATAAACCGGCCGCCAGCGTGACATTTACGCTTTAGGCAAGCGCCACTCGCCCGTCTGGTAAACGCGCGCTTACCGGCCGTGGTAAACCCACGCTTAATGGTCGAATGGCTTGGCCATCGAACTGCCGAGAGTAGGTTGTAAG
>JBAUYV010000244.1:0-3202 GCA_049584975.1 Xanthobacteraceae bacterium
CCATGGCGCCGTTTATCGTACCAATCACGCCGGCAGCCTGAGTCGCCGACAACACCGGGTCATGGCGGCCATCGAGTCGTGTCGGACGGCTGCGCTCAGCGGCCATATTGAGCGGTGTGAGGATTGCGGCGAGACCCGCATCGCTTACAACTCCTGCCTTATGGGCAAATTCCGTAATGGTGAGTGGGCCCAGGACCTGGCGGCCGGCTTGGCGCAGGAAAGGGCTCGGCGTCGACAACCAGGTCTCTGGCTCCCCATAAATTCTACCTGAGGTCTGGTGTTTCCCAGCCGACGACCATGATCCGGTCGCCATGACTGCAGACGGGGAACACGATGTTGGAGACTTATTTTTCGGGCCAAAGACGCTTCGGCGGCTGCGCGCGGGGCTCAGCGGACCTTATATCGACGGCTTCGCGGCGTCGTTGCAGGCAGACGGCTATGGCGCTGCTACAATAGTTCGGTATTTGCGTGCCGCTGCGCACCTCGGTCATTTTCTGGAGCGGCAGGGCCGAACCCTGGGCGATATTGATGGGTCGACAGCGGCGGCTTTCTTTCGACATTTCGCTGTCCGCCGCTGCCCGCTGTCGAACGGCGGAAAACGCAACCACCACACGTATTTTGGCGCCAGGCGATACCGCGACTATCTGATCCAAATTGCCGTTTGCCGGCCTGACGCGGCGCAAGAGGTCTGCGAACCCGAACCGGCGCTGGTCGCCGGTTTCCAGCGCTGGTTGCAGAAGCATCGTGGCCTCGCGGAAGCGACGATTAGACAGTACTCTCGGGGCGCCGTCGCGTTGATGGTTGCTCTCGGGGGTGACCCTGCCCAGTGGCAGGCCGAGAACGTCCGCACCTATTTTATTGAACGTGTCGGCCGAGGCGGGATCTCCACTGCAGAAAAACTGGTCACAGGCGTTCGGGCTTTCTTGCGATATTTGAGCGCCCATGGCGAGTGTCGTGCCGATCTCGACAAGGCCGTGCCCATACTCGCCTCTTGGCGCCTGGCTGAACTGCCGAGGTTCCTGACGACCGCGCAAGTCGACCGCTTGATCGCGGCGTGCGATGGCGATGCATCGAGCCGCCGCCGAGATCGCGCGATCCTTTTGCTTCTGGCACGGCTCGGGTTGCGGGCCGGCGATGTGGCGCAGATGCGCCTGGTCGATCTCGAGTGGCAAACGGGGACGCTGCCGGTTTCCGGCAAAGGGCGCTATCAGGTTCGGTTGCCGCTGCCGCAGGAGGTCGGAGACGCAATCCTGAACTATTTCGAATACCGACCTCACCTCCCGGCTTGCGACCAAGTCTTCGGTCGAAACATCGCGCCGTACCGACCAATGGTTGGGGGCGACGGCATCTCCAATGTGGTGAAACGGGCGATGAAGCGTGCGGGCATCATGACACCGGTCAAGGGTGCCCATGTGTTGCGCCACACGGCGGCGACCCAAATGCTGCGTCAGGGTGTTCCTCTCGACCGGATTGCCCTGGTGCTCCGGCATAAAGGTCTCGACACGACGGCGCGGTACGCAAAAGCCGATGTCAATCTGCTGAAGCAGATCGCGCGGCCCTGGCCGGAGGTGCTGCCATGATGCTGGCGATAGAAGGTTATCTTGCCCTTCGCCGGGCTGCCGGCTTTCAGCTCTCAAACGCCGAATATCTCTTGGGCAGCTTTGCTCGCTTTGCCGCAGCGCGGAATGAAACACACGTCCGGGCGGAAACGGCGATCGCGTGGGCTGCCCGAGGTCGATCGGTAGCGCAGCGCGACGAACGGCTGAAGACCGTTTGTCGTTTTGCCCGTTACCTGCGCATCGACGATGGGCGGCATGAGCTGCCGCCGGCCAATCACTTTGGATACCGCAAAAGGCCGCGCGTGCCCCACATCTACTCGAGCAGTGAGATTGATCGCCTCGTTCAGGCGGCCCTTCAGCTCGACCCGCCGGCCTCGCTGAAGGGGCAAACCTACGCGACGTTGCTCGCGCTTTTGGTCTCGACGGGGCTGCGGATCTCCGAGGCGCTGAAGCTCCGGTTCCCCGATATCACGCCTGACGGGCTGCTGATCCGCGAGACGAAGTTCCGAAAAACCCGCCTCGTGCCTCTGCACGACACCGCTCGGGCGGGGCTGCACCGCTATCTGAGAAGGAGGCGGCACGTCGCTGCCGGGAGGACCATCTGTTCATCGGCGGAGATGGTCGTTCACTCCCCTATCAGACAGTTCAGAGCACCTTCGTAAGGTTGCTGAGGAGGGCTGATCTCTGCGCGGCACCAAATCGCCGCGGTACTGCACACCTGGGGGCAGAACCTGTTCCACCACCCGCACATCCATTGCATCGTGCCGGGCGGCGGCCTGTCGCCCGAGGGCCGCTGGATCGCCTGCCGGCGCGGGTTCTTTCTGCCGGTCCGGGGTGCTCTCCCGCCCTTACCGCCGACGTTCCTGGAACGGCTGCGGGCGGCCTTCGATGCAGGGACGTTGGGTTTCTTCGGAGAGCTGGCCGGGCTCGCCAAGCTACGCGCCGGGTCGCCATCGCCAACAGTCGGCTCATCGCGCTGGCCGGCGCAGAGGTCCGCTTCCGCTGGAAGGACTACCGGCATCCGCAGCGGCCCAAGGTGACCTTGCCCGTCGGCGAATTCATCCGGCGCTTTCCGCTGCATGTCCTGGCGGACGGCTTCCGCCGGATCCGCCACTTCGGCTTCTTCGCCAACGCGCACCGCCGCATCAAGCTCGTGCTGATCCGCGGCTTGCTCGCTCTGCCTGAACCCGAGAGGGCGCCCGAACCCGCCGACTACCGCGAGCGCTATGCCCGGCTCTTCGGCCGATCGCTCGATATCTGCCCGGCCTGCGGCGGAAATCGCCGTGCTCGAGCGTGCGGCGAGATCGGCGCCCCCGCCCTTCTCCGGCGACAGCTCATGACCGCGGTACCCACCATCGCTCTCCGCTTCCGATCGACGGCGCCGTCGCCGTCGCCGTGCGTCAAAGGCATGCTGTTGTCGCCCTCGGCAATCAATGCCGCGATCGCCGACGCCCGAGCGCACCACGACGTCCCTTCTCTCGCCAGGGTGTGCCGCGCGCCGGCTAGATGGCCTTCTATTCCGGCAGCACCCATCGCTCCTCGGGGTCATTGTTACCGACATCGGCTCCGCCGCCGGGTTCAATTCCCTAGGCCCTACCGGCCAACGCGGCTTCGTTCAATCAGGCTTCAACGACGTCCCGCAC
>JBAUYV010000245.1:0-3081 GCA_049584975.1 Xanthobacteraceae bacterium
GCCTTAACCCAAGCGGCGACACTCAGCAGGGCTTCCGTTTCAGGATCGGAAGGTTGGAACACGAGACTCGGGAAATTTCTCGCAAAATGAACGACGTGCTCCCCGGAGCCGCTTGCGATTTCGAGGATGACACCTCCTCGGCGGCAGGACGCTGATATCGAGAATGAAATCGCGATTACGTAAGGTTGCAGGCGCGTGCTGCCGATGATGGTCATCTCCCTCACATATTCGACTTGGCTGGAGCTTTGCTTACGACATGCGCCTCATTCAGCTTCGCGACGAGTTCGGGTGTGTTTACCGCAGAGGTTTCTCGTGATTCGGTTCGAGGCAGTCTATGGCGCGGCCCATCGTCATGTCATTGTTGCGTCATTGTCGGAACCACGCGACCCCTGTGACGAGACGACAACGCGAGCTGCCGATCGTCCATGGGGCTCGGCTTTGCAATGACTAGGGGCTTAGATAGGTTCATCGACCTATTTGCGAGGAGCGCGCCATGGCGACGGGCACAGTGAAATGGTTCAATGCAACGAAGGGCTTCGGTTTCATTCACCCTGATGCCGGCGGTGCTGATGTATTCGTCCATATCAGCGCGGTCGAACGGGCCGGCCTGCATGACCTTCATGAAGGGCAGAAGATCGCCTACGAGGTCGTGGCCGACAGGCGCACCGGCAAATCCTCAGCGGACAATTTGAAGCCAGTCTGAAATTTCCAGTGACCTATCATGTCGTCATCGCCTTTGATCGGGATGCGGAAGGCGACCCGAAGCCCGTGGAGCTCATAAGTCCAATCGTGGTCGAACGCCGGCCTCGCACCGGCGATCCCGCGCCAGGCACGTTTCGGGACGCGGCGATCCTGGCGCGATTCTGGCGCAGTTCGGGGAAGTTGATCTCGATTGGCTCGGCGGATCAGAGCACGGCGTCATTTCCCGGACGGCGCTAGCTAATCAAGAGCCACTTCGATTTTGCATTAGGTTCTGACGAATGAAGGCTGTCACGCCAAATCGGCCGATATAATGCGCCACTCGGCGAACAAAACCCCGCCGCCAGTCCTCGGCGTTTTCTCACCGCTACGCTACACGGTGTTCCGGCGGATCTGGACCGCAAGTCTGTTGTCCAACCTCGGGCTTCTGGTTCTGGGCGTCGGCGCCGCCTGGATGATGACGAAAATCTCTTCATCGACCGGTATGGTGGCGCTGGTCCAGACATCGTTGATGCTGCCGGTCGCGCTGGTGTCGACGCCAGCCGGCGCGATCGCCGATATGTTTGATCGGCGGATCGTGGGGCTTGTTGCTCTATCGATCGCGTTGGCCGGCTCAGTTTCGCTCTCGGCTCTGGCATGGCTTGGCGTCATGACGCCCGCCCTTCTGCTTGTCTCTTGCTTCATCATCGGCAGTGGAATGGCCTTGTTCGGACCGGCCTGGCAGGCGTCCGTCAGCGAGCAAGTGCCCGCGGAAGCGCTCCCTTCGGCCGTCGCGCTCAATGGCATTAGTTACAACATTGCCCGCAGCTTTGGGCCGGCGATCGGCGGCGTTATCGTCGCGTCAGCGGGGGCGGTCGCCGCATTCGTCACGAACGCACTTCTCTATCTGCCCCTCCTGATCGTCTTGTTCTTCTGGCGCCGTCCGAAGGAGCCATCGCGGCTACCACCGGAAAGACTGGCGCGAGCCGTCATTTCGGGAGTTCGCTACATCGTCCACTCGCCGCCAATCCGAATTGTCCTTGGCCGGACCTTGGTTACCGGGATTGCCGGCGGTTCAGTCTCAGCGCTCATGCCGATCGTCGCGCGCGACCTCTTGCACGGCGGCGCTCAAACATACGGCGTTATGCTGGGGGCGTTTGGCATGGGTGCAGTGATAGGGGCGCTCAATATATCCAAGCTTCGCGGACGTCTGGGAGACGAAGATTCGATCCGCCTGTGCATGATCGTTATGGGCGTGTGTGTCGCCCTAGTCGCGATAAGCCGGTCGCCAGTGCTATCCGGGAGCGCGCTCGTCTTCGCGGGAGCTGGCTGGACCGCTTCGGTCACGCTGTTTAATGTCGGTGTCCAACTCGCCGCCCCACGCTGGGTCGCCGGGCGCGCGCTGGCCGCCTATCAGGCCGCCATTACAGGTGGGATTGCGCTCGGCAGCTGGATGTGGGGCAGCATAGCAAACGCGATTGGGGTCGAGGGAGCGCTGCTCATTTCCGGCGCTGCCTTGGTCGCTTCGCCGTTGCTCGGCTTGTGGATGCGGATGCCAACGGTCAGCGGCCCTAACGAGCTGTCCCTTGACGTCCTTGCCGACCCCGAGGTGCGCCTCTCACTGACCCCACGCAGCGGACCGATCGTCGTCGAGATCGAATATCGTGTCGATCCGGCCAAGGCGCGCCTCTTCTACGCGGTCATGCAGCACGTTCAACTGAGCCGTCAGCGGAATGGCGCTTATGGGTGGTCGATCGCGCGCGATATCGCCGATCCTGAACTGTGGACGGAGCGCTACCATTGCCCAACGTGGCACGACTATCTGCGTCAGCGAAGCCGGTCGACGGCATCGGAGCGTGCCTTGCACTTGCGCGCGAACGAATTCCATATGGGTCCGGAGCCAATCCGGATTCGCCGCATGCTGGATCGCCCTATCGGATCCGTGCGCTGGAAAGAGGACACGCCCGATCGATCAACCGGCGACGTAGCGCCGATTGCGAGCCCGGGGAGTGGCGTCTAATCAAGGTCGCGGACGATCAGCGCCTTTGCGCTCTAGAAGCGCGACAAATGGCCGGCAGTAAGTGCCGTCCGCTGTAGGGCGGCAGGTATCGGACGGTGCAGTTTTTCCTGACCAGGATTTCCGCCACTCTCGGGCTTTTGTGAGCCTTGAGATTGTCGAGCACGACGATGTCGCGCTCCTCCAAAGTCGGCAAGAGATGGTGCTCGAGCCAGGCTTCGAAGGTCTCGGCGTTCATGGCGCGGTCGTAGGCCTTGGGGGCGACGACGCCTCTCAGGCGCAAGCCGAAGACGAAGGTGATTGCTTTGTAATGCCCATGCGGAACACCGCAGCGCAGACGTTGGCCGCGCCGGCGTCGGCCGTAGCGGCGCGCCATGTTGGTCGTC
>JBAUYV010000246.1:0-14991 GCA_049584975.1 Xanthobacteraceae bacterium
GGGCGGGATCGTGAGCTCCACGTGTCCTCCGAGCGTCGGCGCACGCACTTTGGCGCCGAGCGCCGCCTCGTAGAGTGTGATCGGCAGATCGAGCTTCACGTCGGCGCCGTCGAGCGTGAACAGCGGATGCGGCGCGATCGACACGGAGATGAGTACGTCGCCGGCGCCGCCTTGGCCGGCCATGCCCTGGCCGCGCAGGCGGATTTGCTGCCCGCTGGTAATGCCCGCGGGAATCTTCACGTCGACGTCCTTGCCGGTCGGCAGCCGCAGCCGCCTGGTGACGCCGTGCGCCGCTTCCGGCAGCGTCACCGTCATCTCCGCCAGCACGTCGGCGCCGGCGCCAATATCCTCGGACTCGAAGTGCGCGCGTGAGCGGCCGCCGAAGGCGTCGCGCAAAACGTCCTCGAAGCCGGCGAAGCCGCCCCCGCCGCCGCTGCGCCCGCGCCGGGTCGAGCGCTGAAAGCCCTCCGGGCCGAAGCTGAAGTTTTCGAAATTGGCGTCGCCGCCGCCGAAGCCGCGGCCCGGGCCGGCGCCCGCGCCAAATCCCTCGAAGCCCTGAAACTTCGGCTTGCCCTCGGCGTCGATCTCGCCGCGGTCGAAGGCCTTGCGCTTGTCCTCGTCGCCAACGATTTCGTGCGCGGCGTTCAGCTCGGAAAAGCGCGACGCCGCCTTCGGATCGTTCTTGTTAGCGTCGGGGTGCAGCTTCTTCGCAAGCCGCCGATAGGCGCTTTTGATTTCCGCTGCACTGGCTTTGCGATCGACACCCAACACCTCATAGGGATCACGCATCCCCAAGGACTCCATTCTTCAATTTTCGGGCTGGCCCCGCCCGCCCACTCGGCTCATATTTGGCACAAATGTGGGCCTAAAGCGTCCAACTCGCAATGCGCAGCGAAATCGCCAGCATTTGCACCGTTGCGACGCCCGATCAGCTGGATTTCAGCGGCTTGAGGCTTCTGACTTCCCACTCGCCGGGCGCGGTGCGGCAGGCGGATCCCTGCAGCCAGGATTGCGAGCCGCCGCGCACGTAGCTGGCGAGGAAATCGCGGCAGGGCAGGCCGTCTTCGCTGCGGGTGGCGGCGAGCGGGGTGATGTTGCCGCTGACGCCCGTCTGCGGATTCTCCCAGGGCACGCTGTTGGCCTTGGCGCCGCGACCCAGCGCATCGGCGGCGGCAGCCCGCGCGTAGGCGAGGTCGGCCTCCGCCGGCTCCGCCGCGGCCGTACGCTCGGTCCGGTCGTCGGCTGGTGGGCTCGTCGAGGCGGCCGGCTTTGCCTCCAGTTCAGGCCTCGCGGACATGGATTCGAGGGCGTAGGAGCAGCCGGCGAGGCCAAGCGCGGCAAGCAGTGCAGCCGCAAGCGCGACCCGGCACGGCGGCCCAGATAGGCGCAGCGCCGTGGTTCCCCTATATAACGAACGGCAGCGCGCCCACCGATCGCGCGAAATGAGCACTTGGCAACCCCGAAGCAATGTCCGATACAGCGCCCATTGAGCACCCGGCTTGGTTAACAGGTGGTGACTTCACCGAGGCCGACGAGCCGCTCCGCCTGTTCGCGGCGTGGTTTGCCGAGGCCAAGAGCGCCGAGCCGGTCAATCCCGACGCCATGGCGATTGCCACCGTCGATGCGGCCGGGTTGCCCAATGTGCGGATGGTGCTGCTGAAGGGTTTCGATCAGCGTGGCTTTGTCTTCTACACCAACCTCGGCAGCGTGAAGGCCCAGGAGCTTGACGGCGCGCGCAAGGCCGCGCTGACGTTTTACTGGAAGACGCTGCAGCGCCAGGTGCGGGTGCGCGGCAACGTGGAGGCCGTCTCGGCGGAAGAAGCCGACGCCTATTTCGCCACCCGCTCGCGCATGGCGCAGATCGGCGCCTGGGCGTCGAAGCAGTCGTCGCCGCTGGAAAGCCGCATGGCGTTCGAGAAGGCGATCGCGCGCAATGCGGCGAAATTCGCCATCGGCACCGTGCCGCGGCCGCCGTTCTGGTCCGGCTACCGAGTGGTGCCGCAGGAGATCGAGTTCTGGCAGGAGCGGCTCTACCGCCTGCACGACCGCATCGCGTTCACGCGCGCGGATCCGGCGGCGCCTTGGAGCAAGACGCGGTTATATCCATGAAAGTTAAATCTCGACGACATCTGCGGTCTCTCCATTCGTCATTGCCGGGTTTGACCCGGCAATCCATATTGCGTGCGCGCTTCCATGGAACTTTCGCGAACACGCTTGCTTGCGGCGCGTCAGCATGGATGCGCGGGTCAAGCCCGCGCATGACGAACGAAAAGGGCGCCAGGTAAATCATATGCCGACGACGACCAACCAGCCGCGCCGTACACTCCTGCTCACCGGAGCAAGCCGCGGCATCGGCCATGCCACGGTGAAGCGTTTTTCCGCCGCCGGCTGGCGCGTCATTACCTGTTCGCGGCATCCGTTTCCTGAAAACTGTCCGTGGGAAGCCGGGCCGGAGGATCACATTCAGGTCGATCTGTCCGATCCGGAGAATACCGAGCAGGCGATCGCCGAAACCAAGAGCCGCCTGCACGGCGAACTGCACGCGCTGGTCAATAATGCAGCGATCTCGCCCAAAGCCGCCGGCGGCAAAAGGCTCGGCTCGATCGAAACCTCGCGCGAGGACTGGCACCACATTTTCCAGGTGAATTTTTTCGCCCCGATCATGCTGGCGCGGGGGCTGCTCGATGAGCTCAGCGCCGCCAAGGGCTCTGTGGTCAATGTCACCTCGATCGCCGGCTCGCGCGTGCACCCGTTCGCCGGCACGGCCTATTCGACCTCGAAGGCGGCGCTCGCTGCGCTCACGCGCGAGATGGCGGCCGACTTCGGCTCGCGCGGCGTGCGCGTCAACGCCATCGCCCCGGGTGAGATCGACACCGCGATGCTGTCACCCGGCACGGAAAAGATCGTCGAAAATATTCCGATGCACCGGCTCGGCACCCCGGACGAAGTGGCGAAGATCATCTATGTGCTGTGCACCGACACCGCGTCCTACGTGAACGGCGCCGAAATCCACATCAACGGCGGCCAGCACGTGTGAATGCGATCGGTGCTGCCGGCCGGGCGACGCCAAGCCTTGCTTGCTCACCCTATCAACCTGATGCCGACGACTATGAGGACCGCGGCGAGCGCGATGCGCAGCACGGCGTCGCGCGAGCGGCTGGCAAGATAGCTGCCGACGACGATGCCCGGCACCGATCCGATCAGCAAAGCTTCGAGCAGGCTCCAATTGATGGAGCCGAGATACCAGTGGCCCATGCCGGCAAGCAGTGTCAGCGGCACCGCGTGCGCGATGTCGGAGCCGACCAGGCGGCCCGGCGGTATTTCCGGGTGCAGGATCAGGAGCACGGTTACGCCGATGGCGCCGGCGCCAACCGAGGTGGTGGTGACCAGCACGGCCATGATCAGCCCGAGCAGGACGGTAAGCAGGTTCGTAGTGCGCCGGTCGAGGCCGTTCAGGCGATCCGCATAGCGCTCGCGGATGCGTCTGCCGCCAAGCAAAATCACGGCAGTGACGAGCAGCACGCAGCCGAGCGTCAGCGCGACCGCATGCTGCGCTCTGGCGCCGCCGAGATCGATCCGCGAGAGCACGATCAGCGTTGCGATCGTCCCGGGAACGCTGCCGGTTGCGAGCAGCCCGACGAGCCGCCAGTCAACTGTGCGCTCGGCGGCGTGAACGATTGTGCCGGCGGTTTTGGTCGAAGCGGCAAAGAGCAGATCGGTTCCGACGGCCGTGCTCGGGTGAACGCCGAACAGAAGGATCAGCAACGGCGTCATCAGCGAGCCACCGCCGACGCCGGTCATGCCCACCAGCAGGCCGACGCAAAAGCCGGAGAGGGCGTAGAGCCAGTGTATGGAGAGTGGAGTTGGCATGTGGCGATACGGCGTCTGCTCGCTCGGCCCCTGCCGGTCCGGACGCTAGGCTTCCGGCGCGGCCGCGGCGCTGAGCGCCCGAGTGTGAATGCCACATTCGGTTTTGGCTAGCCCGCTCCAGCGCCCATCGCGGGCCGCGGCGCCGCCCAGCGGGCGGCTGGTGCAGGGTATGCAGCCGATAGAGCGGAAACCGGCAGGCTCCAGCGGATGGCGCGGCAGATTGGCGGAAGCAAAAATGCCGTCGAGTTCCGCGGCCGTCAGCGCCGCCAACGGATTAAACTTCAGCCGGCGCCCATCGGCTTCGACGACGGCAAGGCCGGCGCGCCCGCCGCCCTGGTAGCGCTTGCGGCCGCTGATCCAGCCGGCGAACGGTTCCAGCTCTCTTGCGAGCGGGGCCACTTTGCGAATGTTGCAGCACGTGTCCTGATCGAGAAAACACAGGTCTTGCTTGGGATCGTGATTCGCCAGCGCGCTCGGCGACGGCGTGATGGTGCGTACGTCGGTCAGGCCGAGCCGCGCGACGAGCAGGTCGCGGTACGCCAGGGTTTGTTTGTACAGCCACAAGGTATCGAGGAACAGCACCGGCAGTGACCGATCGACGTCGGCGACGAACTTGAGCAGCACGGCGGATTCGGCGCCGAAGGAAGAAACCACCGCCAGGCGGCCGGGCAGGGCGTGCGCGGCGGTCTCGATGATCTCATGGGGGCTCGCCGCGACAAGCCGCTGCGCCCATTCGGCTGCGGTCTCCTCTGCTTGCTCTTGCGAGCTCCCTTGGAAACTCGCCTGAGGGTTCGTTTGGGGGCTCGTTTGCAGCATTGCCAAATAAATTCCGCGCGAATTTTGAGGCGATGCTTATAACAAACCGGCGCGAGAAATTGCTTCCATTGTGCCGCCGAACGCGTATGCAGCATTCGCTCGAATGCCGGTCCGGCAACAGCATTGTTCTGATGTGCGGCCGTGGTTAATCGACTTAGCGATACAGAAAATCCAGCATCGCGGTCTCGGCGAGCACCGCCTCGGGGATGGAGTGGCGCGCGGAGCGGGCGCGCTCTTCGGTGCTCTGCGTCGCCTGCAAATAGGCGCCGAGATGGCGCGCGCGTTCGATGATTTTTTTGCCCACCGACAAGCGTTCGGCTTCAAAGCGGCGCAGCGCGCCTTCTACGTCTCCGGTATCGAGCGCCTCGGCCAACGTCGCCGCGTCGTCGGCCGCTTTCGATACTCCGGCCGCCACATGCGGGCGCGCCACAAAGGCGGCATCGCCGACGATGGCGACACGCCCGAAGGCGAGACGCGGACTTTCCAGATCGTAGATCGGCTGCAAAATTGGCTCGTCGATCAGGCGGATGATGGCGCGGAATTGCGGCGGCAGCAACCGCTCCGCCGCCGCGCGCATGGCGGCGATGGCGTCGCGTCTGATAAGCGGCGGCGGGATCGAGACCGAATGGGTGATACCTTTGTCGTCGGTCAGGAGCCAGGGGAGTTCGGTGCGCTCATCGGCCGGCCGGTACCACACGACATTGCTGCGGCGGTGTCCGCTGCGCAGATCGTCGTTCGCTCCGGTGACCGGGTAGAACAGACATTGCTCGCCGGGCGGCAGGCAGAACGCCATCGACTCGAACAGCTCGCGGTGAATGTCGGGCGGAATTGCGCTCTCGGGCAAAAGCGCGCGCCACGCGCAATAGCCGGCGTAAAGCGGCGCAACGTCGGGTAGGCATTGGCCGCGCACCGTGGAGCGCAACCCGTCGGCGCCGACCAGCACATAGGCTTCCGCCGTGCTGCCGTCGGTCAAATGCGCCAGCACGCCGGCTTCGTTTTGCTCGAAGGCTTTGAGGCCGCGGCCGCGGTGATAGTGCTGCGGCGGGAAGGCGTCGCGCAGCACGCGGTAGACGCGCTCCCAGGCGGTGAGCACCTGCGGGCATTCGGTGGTCAGGGTGACGCGGCCATCGATGTCGAGGAGCTTACGCGTTTTCGTGAGGATGCCGAGGTCGCTGGTTTCGAGCCCGATCGCCTTGAGGCGCGCGATCAGCTCGGTCTGCGCCACGATGCCAGCGCCGCGCCCGGCAAGCTCGCTCTCCACGCGCTCGAAAACATCGACGGTCCAGCCCCGCCGCCGCAGCATGATGGCGGCCAGAAGCCCGCTCATCGAGCCGCCGATCACCAGCGCGCGCCGCCCATTTGCCATGCGTAAGAATCCGGCTGCTTTGTTAAGCTATTTCAAAAGCCACGATGGTTTTCTATATTGTGCCTGCAATCCCTGGAGGAACGCCATGGCTCTGAGCATGCTGGACAAATCGACCGACCGCACCGAACGCTCGGCGTGGCCGCCCGCAATTGCCGCCGAATTCGAACGCGAGGAAAAGAACCATAACGGCTGCGTCGGCACGACGCTCGTTTCCGAGAGCGACCGGGTGCGAGTCTGGATCATCCGCCTCGCCCCCGGCGAGCGCATCGGGTTCCATCGCCACGTGCTCGATTATTTCTGGACCTCGGTCTCGGGCGGGCGCGGGCGCCAGCACCTCATGGACGGCACCACCGTCGAGTACACCTATAAGCCCGGTGAGACGCGGCACGAGACCTACGGGCCGGGCCAATACAAGGTCCACGACCTGGAAAATCTCGGCGATAAGGAAATGGTCTTCATGACCATCGAATTCCTCAACAGCGCCAACAAGCCGCTCGCCATCCCCGACCAAGCGCGCGCCGCGGCGTAAGCGCCAGCGCTTTTTTCGCGCAACAGAGAAATCTCTGAATCAGCGGACCCCCACTCTATCTCTCCCCCTTGCAGGGGGAGAGAAGAGCCAGCGGCGTGTGCAGCGGTATTTGTTGCTGCTCTCGCTGGCGGTCTTCACTTTTCCTCCCCCTGCAAGGGGGAGGGTTAAGGTGGAGGTCGCGGGCCGCAATCGAGGTGTTGAATATTTTTCGCGAACTCTTCGCCAAAAATTTCTAACGCTCCAACCTCCCAACAATCTCCACGTGGGCCGAGTAGCGGAACTGGTCGACCGGCGTGATCTCCACGAGCCGGTAGCCGCCGCCGACAAGCTCGCTGGCGTCGCGCGCAAACGTCGCGGCATTGCATGACACCGCAACGATCAGCGGCACTTTGCTTGCGGCGAGCTCGCGCGCCTGGGCCTGCGCGCCTTGGCGCGGTGGATCGAACACGACGGCGTCGAAGCGGCGCAACTCCGCCGCTACGAGCGGATTTCGAAACAGATCGCGCACCTCCGCCTCTACGGGCTTTAGCCCGGTTGCCGTCGCGGCCGCGCGTTTGAGCGCAGCGATGGCCGCGGCGTCATCGTCCGCGGCAGTCACGCGCGCAGTCTCGGCGAGCCGGAGTGCGAATGGGCCGATGCCGGAAAAAAGATCCGCGACAGTGGCGGCGCCGACGCATGCCGAGAGCACGAGCCGCGCCAGCACGGCTTCGCCTTCCGCCGTCGCTTGCAGAAAGGCCGCCGGCGGTAGCGGCGCGGTCGCTGCGCCCACGCGCACGGTCGGCGCCCGCCGCTGCGCGATCAATTCGCCGTGGCGCGTGAGCCGCGCCAGGTCCTGCACCGCTGCGGTGTGGGCGAGACCGGTGATCAAAGACGCCGTCAGCGGGCCGGAACCGCGCACGTCGACATCGAGGCCGGCGTCGGTCGCCGTCACCGCAATGTCGAGCGGCTTTTTTGTTGGGCCGAGCGCTTCGGCAATCGCCCACGCGGCTGCGAGCGCGCCGTCGAGGCTCTTGGCCAGCACCGGGCAGCGGTCGATGGCAATGATGCGATGGGCGCGCGCCGCCGAAAATCCCACTTCGAGCACATCGTGGGTGCCGCGCCGGGCGTGGAACACGGCGCGGCGGCGGCCCTCGCCGTGGGCGTCGATGAGATCACCCACCGGAGCGTCGAGCCCGGCCTGCCGCAATGCCTCGACAACGAGGTTCCGCTTCCACCCGCGATAGGACGCGCTCTGCCAATGCTGCATGGCGCAGCCGCCGCAGACGCCGAAATGCGTACAGATCGGCGCGATGCGCTCCGCGCTCGGCCGTTCGACCCTGAGCAGCCGCCGCCGGTCGGGATGGCCGGGCACGTTCTCGACCTCGACCTTTTCGCCCGGCAGCGCGCCGGGAACGTAGATCGGGCCCCCCGGCGCATCCGCGATGCCGTCGCCAAGATGGCCCACGCGGTCGATCGAGAGCCGCTCAACCACGCTCCGCCTCGAGCAAAAATTCGCGATTGCCGTCTCCGCCAACGATCGGCGAGGGCACGATGCCGCCGACGCGCCAACCGCGCGCGGTCACAAATGCTTTCATGTCTTCGCAGATCGCGGCGTGGACGGATGGATCGCGCACGATGCCTTTCTTGCTGTCGCGGCGCGCCGCCTCGAATTGCGGCTTGATCAGCGTAACGAGCGTTGCGCGCGGCTGCAGCAGCTTTTCGACCGCCGGCAGTACGAGCTTGAGCGAGATGAAGCTCACGTCCACGCTGGCAAAATCCGGCGGTTCGCAAAACCGCGATGGATCGAGCGCGCGGATGTCGGTCTCCTCCATGGAGATGATTTGGTCATGGCGGCGCAGCCGGGCATGCAGCTGATCGCGGCCCACGTCGATCGCGTAAACGCGGCGCGCGCCGTGCGCGAGCAAAACCTCGGTGAAGCCGCCGGTCGAGGCGCCGACGTCGAGACAGACGCGGTCCTTCACGGTGAGCACAAAGTGTTCGAGCGCGAAGGCGAGCTTGACGCCGCCGCGCGACACGTAAGGGTGCTCTGGCGCGGCGTCGATGATCGCTGCCTGGGAAATTTCCTCGGACGGTTTGCGCACCGGCACGCCGTCGGCGCGCACATGGCCGGCGGCAATGGCGGCCTGGGCGCGGGCGCGGCTCTCGAACAAGCCACGCGCGACCAAGAGCCGATCGGCGCGTTGTTTGGTCATTTCAGACAGGTGAGACGGGTCGGCGCGGGCCCCGCATGGGAACTCCCTCTCCCCGCAGGGGAGAGGGAGTTCGGACGTATGGGAAAAACCTCGGCGTCCGAACCCCCTCACCCTCGCTCGCTTGGCTCGCTCGACCTCTCCCCTCCGGGGAGAGGTGAAGTGTTCGGCGCCGCGATCGGTGAGCCCGTCAGTCGAAACGTGCGCTAAGGTCTTACGACCGAACGAGCTTGACCGTCTCGCCGCGCATGTTCTGTCCGAGCGCTTCGAACGCCTTGGCGACGATGCCTTTGGCGTCGAGGCCGGCCTTCGCGTACATGGCGTTCGGCGAGTCCTGGTCGATGAAAATGTCGGGCAGCACCATCGAGCGGATTTTGAGGCCGCGGTCGAGCACGCCATGCTCGGCCAGCGCCTGCATCACGAACCCGCCGAAGCCGCCGATTGAGCCTTCCTCGATGGTCAGCAACACCTCGTGCTCGCGCGCGAGGCGTAGCAGCAGATCAACGTCGAGCGGCTTTGCGAAGCGCGCGTCGGCCACGGTGGTCGACAGCCCATAGGTGGCGAGTTCATCGGCGGCCTTGAGGCATTCGTGCAGCCGCGCGCCGTACGAGAACAGCGCCACTTTCGTACCCTCGCGCACGATACGGCCCTTGCCGATCTCGAACGGCTTGCCCTCTTCGGGCAGCGGTACGCCGGACCCTTCCCCGCGCGGATAACGCAGCGCCGACGGCCGGTCGTCGATCGCCACCGCGGTCGCGACCATGTGCACGAGCTCGGCCTCGTCGGACGGCGCCATCAGCACGAAGCCCGGCAGGCAGCCCAGATAGGCGATGTCGAAAGAGCCGGCATGGGTCGGCCCGTCAGCGCCGACCAGTCCGGCGCGGTCCATGGCGAAGCGCACCGGCAGGCGCTGAATGGCGACGTCGTGAACGACCTGGTCGTAGGCGCGCTGCAGGAACGTCGAGTAGATGGTGGCGAACGGCTTGAAGCCTTCGGTGGCGAGACCGGCCGCGAAGGTGATGCCGTGCTGTTCCGCAATGCCGACGTCGAACGTCCGCTTCGGGAATTCTTTCTGGAAGAGATCGACGCCGGTGCCCGACGGCATCGCCGCCGTAATGGCGATGATCTTGTCGTCCTTGCGCGCTTCTTTGATCAGGCTTTCGCCGAACACCTTCTGATAAGCGGGAGCGGTCGGCTTCGACTTGACCTGCGCACCGGTAGCGACGTCGAACTTGACGACGCCATGATATTTGTCGGCGGATTTTTCGGCGGGCGCGTAGCCCTTGCCCTTCTGCGTCACAACGTGAACGAGGATCGGCCCGTTCTTCATGTCGCGGACGTTTTTCAGCACGGGCAGCAGATGATCGATGTTGTGGCCGTCGATCGGGCCCACATAGAAGAAGCCGAGTTCGTCGAACAGCGTGCCGCCGGTGACGAGACCGCGCGCGTATTGCTCCATGGCCATCGCGCGCTGCTCGAGCATCTTCGTCGGCATGCGTTTGGCGATGCCGCGAATGATCTTGCGCACCCGATGATAGCCGCGCCCGGAAACACGTCGCGCCAGATAGGCCGAAAGCGCGCCGACCGGCGGCGCAATCGACATGTCGTTGTCGTTGAGCACGACGATGAGGCGCGAATCCATGGCGCCGGCATTGTTCATGGCCTCGTAGGCCATGCCGGCCGACATGGCGCCGTCGCCGATCACGGCGATGACGTTGTTCTGCTTGCCCTGTAGATCGCGCGCCACGGCCATGCCGAGGGTGGATGAGATCGAGGTCGAGGAATGGGCGGCGCCAAACGGGTCGTATTCACTCTCGGCGCGCTTGGTGAAGCCGGAGAGTCCGCCGCCCTGGCGCAGGGTGCGGATTCGGTCGCGGCGACCGGTCAGGATCTTGTGCGGATAGGCCTGATGGCCGACGTCCCAGACCAGCCGGTCGGCGGGTGTATCAAATACGTAGTGGAGCGCCACGGTGAGCTCGATCACGCCCAGACCGGCGCCAAGATGGCCGCCGGTGACCGCCACAGCGTCGACCGTCTCCTGCCGCAGTTCGTCAGCCACTTGACGCAGCTGGCTCGGGTCGAGGCGCCTGAGGTCGTCCGGGGTCTTGATGCGGTCGAGTAATGGGGTTGGTCTAACCGTCACGCCGAGCTCCATATTATAGGCCTAACGGCCATTATTGGGGGGTGCGCGCCCAGTCACCAACCGGACTCCGTATGTTTCGCAGTTTCTACACCATATTTCGGTTGGCCGCGCAATTCGCACACTTCCCAGGAGGGGAACTCCCGGGACCGCCACATCGTTTACAAACATTAGTCTCCCCAACTCGGTCCCAGGGTTCATATTATGGTAGGTACTCAAACGAGTTTTTGCCATGGTGCCGGCCGCGAAATCGAGCGGAATTGTGGAATTATCAACGGTCACAGAACACCCTAGTTGGGCCGGCTGAGGCGTCGTGGCGCTCGAAACCTACAGCAAAAAGCGACAGTTCGGCGTCACGGCAGAGCCGCGGGGCCGCAAAGCAGCGGGCGGCGGCAACCGCTACGTGATCCAGAAGCACGCTGCACGCCGCCTGCATTACGACCTGCGGCTTGAACTCGACGGGGTGATGAAAAGCTGGGCAGTGACGCGCGGCCCCAGCCTCGATCCCGGCGAGAAGCGACTCGCGGTCCACGTCGAAGACCATCCGATCGAATACAACGCCTTCGAGGGCACGATCCCGGCCGGCGAATACGGCGGCGGCACGGTGATGATCTGGGATCGCGGGACCTGGACGCCGGACGGCGATCCGCACAAGGGCTACGCCAAGGGCCACCTGAGCTTCGAGCTCCACGGCGAGAAACTGCACGGGCACTGGCACCTCGTGCGCATGCATGGACGGCCGAACGAGCAGCATGACAACTGGCTGCTCATCAAGGCCAAGGACGATGAAGCGCGCGTTCAGCGCGACAAGGACATTCTGGACGAGAAGTCGCGTTCGGTCGTCAGCGGCCGCACGATCGAAGAGATCGCCGGCGGCAAGGGCCGCAAACGCGTGTGGCACAGCAACCGCGACAGCGGCAGCAAGGATACGGGCGACGAGAAAGCGGCCGGATCGCAGTCGCAGCGCTCGTTCAGAGAAGAGCTGCGCGCGCAGGCGCAGTTGCAGGCCGCCGCCAAATCGCGCGGCAAGCCGAGAGCCGAAACAAAGACGTCGCGGGGAGGACGGGCAAAGTCAAAGGCAAAGCCCGCCGCAACGGCCGTTGCTCAGAAGAAGAGCGCCGCGCCGCGGGCCGGCGGAAAGCGCGCGAAGCTTCCTGATTTCGTGCCGCCAAGCCTGGCGACGTTGCGAGACACGCCGCCGAGCGGCGCAAATTGGATCCATGAAATCAAGCTCGACGGTTATCGCATCGAAGCGCGTCTCGACCACGGCAAAGTGCGATTGTTCACGCGCAACCGGCAGGACTGGACGCACCGCTTCAAATCCATCGCCGACGCGGTCGCCAAGTTGCCCGCCGAGACCGCGTTGCTCGACGGCGAATTGGTGGCGCAGAACGAAAAAGGTATTTCCAGCTTCTCGCTGCTGCAGACGGACCTGAAGGAAGGGCGCAGCGATCGCTTTGTCTATTGGGTGTTTGATCTTCTGCATCTTGACGGCCGCGATCTGTCGGAACAGCCGCTGCTCGAGCGCAAGGCCGCGCTCGAACGGCTGTTGCGCGCCGGCGATCCCGCGGCGCCGATCCGCTATTGCGAACACTTGCAGGGCAATGGCGCGGCGATCCTCAAGCGCGCCTGCGAGATCGATCTTGAGGGCATCGTATCGAAGCGGAGCGACGCGCCCTGTTATTCCGGTCGTTCGGACAATTTCGTCAAAACCAAATGTCACAACGAGCAGGAATTCGTGGTCGTCGGCTTTAGCCCGTCGAGCGCCATGCCGCGTGCGATCGGCGCCCTGACGGTGGCGTTTTACGAGGACGGCGAACTTCGCTATGCCGGGCGGGTTGGCACCGGCTACACGCACACCACGGCGCGCGATTTGTGGAAGCGGCTGCATGCGCTGAGGACCGACAAGGCGCGGGTGGCGGTGCCTGCGGACGAGCGTCGCAAGGACGTCGTATGGGTCAAGCCGCAGACGGTGGTGGAGGTCGAGTTCCGCGGCATCACCCATGACGGCTTGCTCCGGCAAGCCTCCTACAAGGGCCTGCGCGAGGACAAGCCGGCGCGCGAAGTGGTACGCGAGACGCCGGCGCGCGTTAGCACGGCGCGTCCGGCGATGGCGGCGAGCACCATGGCGAAACGGACATCAGCGCCCGCCCGCGGCGGCGGCGAGCAGAGCACGGAGGTGGCCAAAGTTCACCTCACCCATCCCGGCCGCGTCTATTGGGACGACGCCGGGGTGACCAAAGGGGATTTGGCCGAGTACTACGTCAGCGTCTGGGACTGGATGGCGCCGCATGTGGTCGGCCGGCCCCTGGCGCTGGTTCGCGGCCCGGAGGGCATCGGCGGCGAGCTGTTTTTTCAGAAGCATATCGCCGCGAACGTGAAATCGTCGCCGCTGCGCCACCAGGTCGACGCCAAGGAGCATGACGTCATCGCGGTGGAAAAGCTCGACGACCTGATCGCGCTGGTGCAATCGGGCGCGCTCGAGATCCATGTGCGCGGCTCGCGGCTCGACGCGCTCGAGTTCTGCGACCGCATCGTGTTCGATCTCGACCCCGGAGATGGCGTGACGTGGAAGGACATCATCGCGGCGGCGCGCGAGACCCGCGAGCGGCTGCAGGCGGTGAGGCTCGAGAGCTTCGCCAAGCTCTCCGGCGGCAAGGGCATCCACGTGGTGGTGCCGATCGCCGACGCCGATTGGGACACGGCGAAAAATTTCAGCCAGCGCATCGTTACGTCCATGGCCAAGGACAGCCCGCAGCGCTACCTCGCCAAGATGACGAAATCGCTGCGCACGGGCCGAATTTTCATCGATTATTTTCGCAACTCGCGCGAGGCGACTTCGGTCGCGCCCTATTCGACGCGCTCACGGCCCGGCGCGCCGGTCTCCGCGCCGCTGTCGTGGGAGCAACTCGGCCGCACCACGAGCGCCAATGAGTTCACCGTGCTCAATCTGAAAAAGCGCCTGCGCGCCGATGCGTGGCGCGGCATCGGCAAGGTGCGGCAGCGGCTGCCCGCTAAGTAGCTTGCTCGTTGCCGCCGCGCCTGCGAACGGCCCTCACTGGCTCGAGCGCGCGGTCGCGCTTTAGCCGTTCTGCGGTAGTCATATTACGGACAGACGGTGCGACTTATGAACCTGGAACTCATTGATGTATTAACCGCCATTGCCGTGGGACTCGGGGCGACCCTCCTCATGGACTTGTGGTCCATCTTCCTTAAGCGCGCCTTCAATATCCCTTTTCCCAACTACTGCTTTGTGGGTCGTTGGCTGCGCTATATGCCAGAGGGTATCTTCCGCCACAGCAGCATTGCTTCAGCGCCACAAAAGCCGGCTGAGTGCTCTGTCGGCTGGATCGGGCACTACGTAATCGGCGTCGTCTTCGCGCTGGCGCTCGTGCTCTTGGCCTCTCCTCAGTGGCTGAGGGAGCCCACACTTCTGCCAGCGATGATCCTGGGCCTTGCCACTGTCGCAATCCCCTTTCTTGTCATGCAGCCATCGTTCGGACTTGGCATTGCGTCTTCGAAGACGCCCGACCCTACTCAATCCAGGATCCGAAGCCTCATGAACCACGCTGCGTTTGGGCTCGGCTTATACATTTCAGCACTGGCCATTAGTGTCGTATTCAAGGCTTAAGGCTAACCACATATTCCAGCCAGCCTATAATTCCGCAGATTGTTTTGTTTGTCACGACGTCGAAGAGTCCGACGAGCAGACTGGACCGCTATGGGGTCAAAAGGCGACAGACCGCCGTATTCGAGCAATGTCTGTCCAGTCTTGCGCCTTGGCGTGGTGCGGCCTGCCTTCATGATGATGCAGGCAGGACTCCGCATCCGGGCGGCTGTGCAGACAGATCGGGTCGGTTGAGCTGAAAGACCGTCCGGCCGGTTGTTGTCTAACGGACTTGTTGTTCGACGAACTTGCGCGCCGCCGCGCTCAAAAGCGCGGCGGGAAAGCGATCACCCGGCGAGCTTGAACCGCTCCGCCTTCGGCTCGAACCGCGATCTGAAAATTTCCGCGTCGAGCGGGTCTTCAAAACAATAGCGCACGAAGGCTGCGTAATCGTCCTCCACATACATGTCGAAC
>JBAUYV010000247.1:0-13612 GCA_049584975.1 Xanthobacteraceae bacterium
GCTCATGGCAGAAGACTTGAGTTTACTGGATCATCCGCTTTCGTGGATGATGACAAAGTAAGGGAAGCTGACGACAAAGTAAGGGGATAACAACCTAACATGCCCATCGACGCCGTCGATCTTGAAGTCATCAAGGCGAGCCTCTCCGGCATCGTGCAGGAGATGCAGAACTCTCTGTTCCGCACCGGCTTCTCCACCATCGTGCGCGAATCCCAGGACGCTTCGTGTGCGCTGATGAATGCGCAGGGCGAGGTGGTCGCTCAGCACGTGGTGCTGCCGCTACATATCGGCGCGTTTCCCGCCTGCTGCACCGCCGTGCTCGAAGAATTCGGCGGCGAGATCGCCGCGGGCGATGCGTTCCTCATCAACCATCCCTATCAGGGCGGCAGTCCGCACGCGCCCGACATGTGCGTGCTCACGCCGGTGTTCATCGACGGTGCCCTGTTCGGCTTTTGCGGCTCGATTGCGCACAAGGGCGATATCGGCGGCCCTGTTCCGGGAAGCTGTTCGGGCCAGGCGCGCGAGACTTTCAACGAAGGCCTGCATCTGCCCGCCGTGCGCTACCAGCGCCGTTTCGAACCGAATACCGACATTGAACGCATCATCGCCGCCAACAGCCGCACGCCCGAACTCGTGCTCGGCGACATCCGCGGCCAGCTCGGCGCCGACCGGCTTGGCGAACGGCGCATGCAGGAACTCGTTGCCAAATACGGCAAGGATAAAGTGCTGGCGAGCTTTTCGCGTCTGTTCGAGATCGGCGAAGCGCGGGTGCGCGCGGCCATCGCGGAATGGGCCGACGGTCGCTACGAGGCCGAGCGCTTCGTCGATGACGACGGCATCGAGCTGGAGAAGCCGGTGCGCATCCACGTCGTCGCGGAGAAACGCGGCGACAAGCTGCACTTCGATTTCGCCGGCTCCGCCGATCAGACCCGCGGCCCGGCGAACATTCGGCCGCCGCTGGTGCAGGCCGCGTGCGCTTACGCGCTCATATCCATGATCGATCCGAACATGTACGTGTCGAGTGGGCTGTTGCGCGCCTTCAGCATTCATGCGCGCGAGGGCAGCGTGCTCAATCCGCGCTTCCCGGCACCGGTCAACACTTACAATCCGACGGTGCATGCTCTGGTCGACGCGCTGTTCGCCGCGCTGGCGCCGATCGTGCCCGGCAAAGTGCGCGCCGACGGCAGCGGCAGCCGCTCCATCGTCATCGGCGGCCGCAACACGTCGGCCGGGCAGGGCTACGTGCAATACGAGATCATCGCCGGCGGCGGTGGTGCGCGCGCCAGCAAGGATGGCGCGTCCGTCACTACCGTCAATCAGAGCAATGCCAAAATCGCGCCGATCGAGATCATCGAAAGCGAATTTCCCACGCGTCTCGTGCGCTTCGAGCTCATTCGCGATTCCGGCGGCCCAGGACAGTTTCGCGGCGGGCTCGGTGTGCGCCGCGAATATCTCAATCTCGCCGAAGCGCGCTTTTCCATCCGCTCGATGAAGCACATCATTCCGCCGCACGGCATGGAGGGCGGCCGCGACGGGCGTCCCGGCGACATCTGGATCAACCCCGAGACCGATCGGGCGAAGCGCCTGCCGACCCGCTACGCCGATTATCCGCTGCGGGCGGGCGATGTTTTCCGCCTCGACACGCCGGGCGGCGGCGGTTACGGCGATCCACTCGCGCGGCCGGCCGAGCGCGTGCTCGCGGACGTGCGCGAAGGATTGGTGTCGCCGGAGGCGGCGGCGAGCCAATATGGCGTGGTGCTGTCGGCGGACCACCGGCAGCTCGACGCGGCTGCAACGGAGCAGCGACGTAGAGAACTGAAAAAGGCGCCCCCATAACAATTCGTCGTTGCCGGGCTTGACCCGGCAATCCATGGGACGGCGCCGCAGCATGGATGCCCGGGTCAAGCCCGGGCAGGACGAAGGAGAAGGAAAAATCATGGACCAGACAAACAAAGTCAAACGTACGGGCGTGATCGGCCTCGGCGCCATGGGCATCCAATTCGCCCGCCACATGCTGCGCAAGGGGTTCGACGTCGCGGGCTATGACATCAACGCCGATGCGGTGCGGCGCGCCGAGAACGACGGCATCCGCCATCGCGGTTCGCCCGCCGAAATCGGCAAGCATGCCGAGGTCGTCGTGGTGATGGTCGCTACCGACGAGCAAGTCGATGACGTGGTCGAACGTTCCGGGCTGCTCGATACGCTTGCCGCCGGCTCGGTCATCTGCATCGCAAGCTCGGTCGCACCGGAGACCTGCCAACGTCTTGCCGCGCTCGCCGAGGCAAAAAATATCGGCGTGCTCGATACGCCGGTGGTGCTCGGCCAGGAAGCCGCCGACAACGGCACCTGCACCGTCTATGTAGGCGGCGAAGAAAAATGGCTCCATCGCGCGCGGCCGGTGCTGGAGACGTTCGGCCGCGACGTGCTTCATGTCGGCGGCGTCGGCACCGGCCAGGTCACCGAGATGATCAACAACATGCTGCTTTGGGCCACCATGGTGGCGAACTTCGAATCGCTGACGCTGGCGAAATCGATGGGCATGAACATCCCGAAGCTGGTCGCCGCGCTCAACAAGGGCAGCGGCGCCAATTGGTCGCTCTCGCGCTGGGGCAAGAGCACCGGCAAATGGGCCGAGAAAGATATGGACCATGCACTTGAACTGGCGCAGGCGGCCGAAGTGCCGATGCCGCTCGGCGGCCTGGTCGATCAGCTGGTCAAAGGGATCAATCAGGAGCGCATGAAGGCGCTGCTGGGGTAGCACCTGCGTCATTGCGAGCGTAGCGAAGCAATCCAGTTCTGCGATTAAGTCTGGATTGCTTCGTCGCTGCGCTCCTCGCAATGACGCTACTCCCTCACCAATCCGCGCAGCGGCCAGCGGCAGGCGAAGATCAACACGCCGGCGAGCGTGGCAATTGCCGCGATCATCAGAAAGAATTGCGTCGGCTGCATGCGGCTCCAGAAACTGCCGAGCCAACCGGCCAGGAAACCGCCGGTGAAACTCGTCGCCAGCCAAACACCCATCATCATCGACAGTATGCGCGAAGGTGCGACCTTGGTCACGAACGACAGTCCGACCGGCGACAGATAAAGCTCGCCGACGGTAATAACGACGATTGAGCCGAGCACCCACAGCCAGCTCGCCTGGCCGGTTCCGGCCTGATAGGCCGCAAAGGCCTTTATGAGATTGGCCGCCGTGACGCCGAAGCAGCCGAGCGACATCTTTGTAATTGTCGATGGCTCGGCGCCGCGCGCCGCCTGCCGTCTCCAGAACGTTATGACAAACGGCGTAAAGGCGAAGATCATGAACGGATTGAAGGCGAGGAACCACGTCGTCGGTATCTGCGCGGTCCATCCGAACAGATCGATGGTGCGGTCGACGTTGCTGTCGATCCACAGGATGGTGGTGTTGCCCATTTGCTCATAGGTCGCCCAGAACAGGGTGTTGGGCACGAACAGCACGAGTAGCGCCGTGATGGCGCGCCACTGCTCGGGTGTAAGCCGCGGGTGCGTGGCTGATTGCGCCCAGGTATGCAATTCGCCCGGCGGCAACAGCGGCAGCGCGTAGAGATAAATGCAAAGCCCGATGCACATGCCGACGCCCGCGGCGGCGAAGCCGTAATGAAACCCGACTTTTTCGCCGAGCGAGCCGCAGACCAGCGGGGCCAGGAACGCGCCGACATTGATACCGACGTAGAAGATCGAATAGGCTCGGTCGCGGCGGTGGTCGCCGGGCGGATAAAGCCGGCCGACCTGCGTTGAGATATTCGGTTTGAAGCAGCCGTTGCCGAGAATAAGAAACAACAGCGCGAACAGGAAAAGCTGCTCGACCGCCATCATGAAGTGGCCGATCACCATCAGCGTCGCGCCGATGACGACGGTGCGGGGCTGGCCGAGCACGCGGTCGGCCAGCAATCCGCCGAGGATTGGCGTGAAGTACACGAGTCCGGTGTAGAGTCCCCAGATCTGCGATGACAGCGGCTGTACGTCGAGCGGGCCGAAGATCGCTTCCAGCGCGCTCCTCACCGTTGCCAGCCCGCGCACGTCGCCGATATGCGCCGGCAGCAGCAGATATTTGGTCATGTAGAGCACGAGCAGCGAGCGCATCCCGTAATACGAAAAGCGCTCCCACATCTCGGTGGTGAAAAGAAATGTCAGTCCGCGCGGATGGCCGAACAGCTCGCCGCTGCTGCTTCGGGCGGCGTCGGCGACATTCGGCAACACGTCATCGACCACGTGGCCACTCCCAGACGTTGTCATGCCGCCAACGCGGGCACCCTGTCATCGCCGGCCGTACTTGCATATGCTCAATCGTTGGTGATTACTGGTTCGTCCGCATTCGCGGATGATGACAATAAAGCAAGCCCGATGCCAGCAATCATGCTTTGCCGCGCGATCGTCCTGATGTGCGGCCTGTTTGGCCTCGCGTTGCCCGTCCACGCCGCCGAGCCGACCGTATTGCACGTCAACACATTTCCCACCGCGCGATCATTGCCATTTTATGTTGCAATCGACCGCGGTTTCTTCGCCAGGCGCGGGCTGCAGGTCGAGCTTGCCTTCACCGAAAGCTCGCAACGGCAACGCGAGGGTCTCTCCAACGGCACGGTCGATATCGTCCATTCGGCCGTCGACAATGCGGTGGCCATGATCGACGTCGCCAAGGTCGATGTAGTGATCGTCAGCGGCGGCGACAGCGGCACCAACGAATTCGACGTGCAGGACAGCATCAGGGATTTTGCCGATATCCGCGGCCACGCCATCGTGGTCGACGCCACCAACACGGCGTATGCCCTTCAGGTGAAGAAAATTCTGCTGCAGCACGGCCTGAAGGACGGCGTCGACTATACCCTCAATCCCGTCGGCAATGGCTCGCGGCGCCTGAAGGCGCTGTTGGAGAACAAGAGCAACGCAGGGGCCATCCTCAACTTGCCTTATTCGCTCGAAGCCGCCGCTAACGGCCTGCACAGCCTTGGCCGCCCGACCGATATTCTTGGGCCTTACCAGGCCGGCGGCGCGTTTGTGCGCCGCGACTGGGCGCGCGCGCATGCACAAACGCTGGAACAATATCTGGCGGCGTTCGTCGAAGCCCTGCGCTGGTCGCTGGATGCAAAAAACCGCGCCGCTTCCGTCGGCATTCTGGTCGACAAGCTCAATTTGCCTCGGAATATAGCGGCAAAGAGCCTCGACTTGATGGCCGAGCCCGGCTTCGGCTTTGCCCGCGATGCGGCGTTCGATCTTGCGGGGTTCAAGAACGTGCTGGCGTTGCGCGCCGAAGTCGAAGGCGGCAAGCTGGCCGATCCGCAGCGCTACTTCGATCTGTCGTACTATGATCGCGCTATGAAACTCGTGAAGGAATAGCCGTCCTAAACATCGGACGTCATGGCCGGGCTTGTCCCGGCCATCCACGTCTTTAAGTTCGGTGCGGCAAGACGTGGATGCCCGGCAAGAGGCTTGCACTCGGGCGCGCGCAAGCGCGGCCCGGGTGGCCGGGCAGGACAAATCAAAGTGAGGAGCGCCCGCCATGCCCGCCACCTATCCAGAAGAAGCGAAGAACTTTCGTCTGCTCGGCCACGACCCGTCAGCGGCGTGGGGCGGCGGCAGCCTGGTGCAGGTGCACAAGGGGCACGCCTATGTGGGTGCGGTCGGCGGCTCGAGCTACAACGGCCCGGAAGGCTTCACCGTGCATGACGTGCGCGACCCGAAGAAGCCGAAGAAGGTCGGCGAATTCCGCGCGCCGCCCGGCATTCATTGCCACAAGCTGCGCATCGTCGGCGACGATCTGCTCTACGTGAATTCGGAGCGGCTCGCCGGCGACAAGGGCAAGAATGCGCGCGCGGGCTTTTTTATCTTCGACGTGTCGACGCCGTCCACGCCGAAGCCGATCGGCTTTTACGACATGCCGGGCTCCGGACCGCATCGCTTCGGCGTCGATCTGGAGCGCGGGCTTGCGTTCATGCCCAACGACGCGCCGGGCTGGCTCAAGCGCGTGATCTGGACGCTCGACGTCAAAAATCCGCTCAAGCCCGAGGTCATCAGCATCTGGGGCCTGCCGTGGATGAAAACGGACTCCGACGAAGTGGGCAACGATCCGATGCCGGCCGAGGAAGCCGTCACGCTGCACGGCCCGCCGATGATCCGCGGCAACCGCATGTATTGCGCGTGGTGGGGCGGCGGCATCTCGATCATCGACTGCACCGATCTGCGCAACATGAAGCTCGTCGGCCACGCCAAGTGGTCGCCGCCGTTTCCCGGCTCCAACCATACCTTATGGCCGATCGGCGACCGGCCGTATCTCGTCGCTACCGACGAAGCGCGCGCCAAGGAGAAATACTGGGACGCGCAGTTCATGTGGATCATCGATGCGCGCGAGGAGACCAATCCCGTGCCGATCGCGACCTTCATGCCGGAGCGCGAAAAATATTACGACCGCCCCGGCCGCTTCGGCGCCCACAACATCGTCGAGAACCTGTCGGCCAGCGGGCCGTGGAAGGACATCGTGTTCCTCACCTATTTCAACGCCGGCCTGCGCGCCGTGAACGTCAGCGATCCGCTGCATCCGAAGGAAGTCGGCTGTTACGTGCCGGAGACGCCCGAAGGCACACCGGGCATCCAGTCAAACGACATCGGCTACGACGACGACGGCCGGCTTTATCTGATCGATCGCTGGGGGCAGGGGATGCACATTTTGGAATACACGGGGTGACTTCCCGTCATTCCGGGTTCGTGGGCTTCGCCCACGCCCCGGAATGACGCGATCAGCTCTCTGCGCTCGCCTGGCCACGCCGCAACACGCGCATTTCCAGCCAGCGCAAGCCTGAGACGATGATCAGCAACGGCAGGATTTGCAGCACGCCCAAAGCGGCGACCGCGCCGTAACTGCCGCCTTCCTCCCACATGGTCAGGCTGATGGTGCCCAGCACATTGGTGCCCGGCCCGACCAGGAAAATCGAAGCGCCAAGCTCGCGCACCGAGAGCACGAACACATAAATCCAGGCCGCGAGTAGAAACGGCAGGATGAGCGGAAGGATGACGCGCCGGATGATCTGCCCCGTAGCGGCGCCCGAGGTTGCGGCAGCTTCCTCCAATTCGCGATGGATCTGCGTAATCCCGCTCGACGCAAAGCGCATGCCGTAAGGCAGCGACAGGGTCACATAGGCGATCAGCAGGATCCAGATCGTGTCGTAGACGCCAAGCGGAATGACCAGATAGGTGAATAGAATGCTGGCGCCGACGATGACGCTCGGAATGGCGATCGGTGCCGAGGCCAGCGCATCGAGCAGCCAGGCGAAGCGCGAGACGGAACGCCGCGCCATCCACGCCATGACCAGGGTGAGGCCGACCACCACCGTCGCGGCCATGGCCGAAACCATGACGCTCGTGCGCACCGCTTCGAGGAAGATCGGATAGCGCAGGATGTAGCGGTAGTTTTCCAGCGTGGCCGGTGGCGGCGAACCCATGAATGGTTGCGACAGATTGCGGAAGAACGATTGCCACGTCAGCGTAAGCAGCGGCAGCCCGAGCGCGATGAGAAAGACAAAACAAATCGCGATCGAAACCGGCCAGCGCCAGCGGCCGAGCTCGATGCGGGTCGGCCTGTAGCCTTTGCCGGTGATGGTGGCGAAGGCTTCGGCGTTGCGCGTGGCCCGCCGGTAGAAATAGACGGCGATGAGGCACACCGCCAGCAGCGCCAGGCTGAGCGCGCTGGCGACGCCGAATTCCGGCGGCGCCGAAATGGTGGCGCCCTGGATCTGCGTGGTGAAGACGTCGATGCGCGCCGGCCGGCCGATCACGCGCGGGACCTCGTAGGACGAAAGCCCCATGATGAAGAGCAGCAGCAGGCCCGAGAGAATGGCGGGACGAAGCAGCGGCAGGGTGATTTTCGGCAGCACCTGCCAGTAGCGTCCGCCGGACATGAGGCCCGCTTCCTCCATGCGTACGTCGAGGGTGCGCAGTGCCGGCCCGAGCGCCAGATAGGCGAGCGGGAAATAATGGCTCGACAGCGCCCAGATCATGCCGCCCATGGAGTAGATGTTGAGCGGCGCGTTGGTGAGGCCGAACGCCGATTTCAGCAGCGCATTGACCCAGCCAATGTTGGGGCTGAGCACGAAAATCCACGCCATGGCCATGAGCAGGCCGGGAATGGCGAAGGAGAGCAGCGCCAGATTATGAAACAGCGCGCCGCCCGGCGTGTCGGTGCGTTCGACCGCCCAGGCGACAAAGCCACCGATGAGAAATGTCACGGCCGCCGTGCCCGCGGCGTAGACCAGCGAATTGCCGACCAGCCGCGGAAGGCGCGCGCTCGAATAGGCCTCAACGAAATTATCGAGCGTGAACGCGCCGAACCCGAGGCCGGTATCCTCGGTGAATGCCGTCAGCAGCAAAGCCGCAACCGGCACCAGCACCAGCCACGCGCCGACGGCGACGCAAACAATCAGCAGATAATTCGCTTGCGGCCAGCGCGAGACGCGGTCGCTTGCGGGCTGCGAGCCTGGCAGGTGTTCGGCGGGTTGTACGGCGATCGTCACACGCCAGCTCCTGAGCTGCTGCGTGGATACGATAGCCGCTCCTCAGGGAAAAGTGGTTAGAGCATGATCCGGGAAAGTGGATACCGGTTTTCCGAAAAGATCATGCTCCAGTCTAGGACTCGCTCTTGCCGCCGAGCTGCTTGAGCTTGGCGAACACGGCCTCGACGTTGAGTTCTTCGCCCGGCTGCTTCTCGGGCGCGGGCGCGGGCTCCGGCTCTTCCTTCGGCGCGGTCGTGACGGAAGCGGGAAGCAGCGTTGCCCCCTGCGCCTCGACCGGAACCGGCTTCTCCTTGGCGGCGCGCTGGACCTCAAGGTCGAGATCGGTTTGCGAGGACAAGCCAAGCGTCACCGGATCGAGCGGCGACAGGTTGGCCGAGTTCCAATGGGTGCGCTCGCGGATAGCCTGGATCGTCGACTTCGTGGTGCCGACCAGACGCATGATCTGGCTGTCTTTAAGCTCCGGATGGTTGCGCACGAGCCACAGGATAGCGTTGGGCCGATCCTGGCGGCGGGACACCGGGGTGTAGCGCGGGCCCTTCTTCGGCTTGGCTTCCGGCATGCGCACCTTGGGCTCGGCGATGTGCAACCGATAGCTTGGGTCGGCTTCGGCCTGCGCGATTTCTTCCCGCGTCAATTGGCCGGTGAGGACGGGGTCCAGACCCTTGATGCCCTGGGCGGAGTCGCCGTCGGCGATCGCCTTTACCTCAAGCGGATGCAGGTTGCAGAGCTGCGCGATCTGGTCGAACGACAGGGACGTGTTCTCGACCAGCCACACGGCTGTGGCTTTCGGCATCAAGGGTGCGGTTGCCATTGGGAAATCTCCTCTGCGCTCCGCCCGCCCGGCGGGGCGAAGCCATTCGTCGACCATGACTGGGAGGCTGGCGATATATAGGCGGGTGGTCCGACCCGTGCAACCGCTTGAATCGGGGCCGCCGGCGCATGGCGGCCTGCCGACTGAACGGCTATTGGCGGTTGAATTCCTGAGGTAAATTCGATGCTCTGACCGGGACAAAGACGCTCATGGCTATCGGTAGGCAATTTTGCGCCGTCGCTGCGCTGGCGTGCGCGCTTGTCGGCGTGCATTCCAGTCCGCGCGCTCAACCGGCGGATTTTCCCAATCGGACGGTGCGCCTCATTGTGCCGTTCGCGCCCGGCGGCGGTGTCGATATCGTGGCGCGACTGGTGGCGCCGAAGCTCACCGAACTTTGGGGGCAGCCGGTCATCGTCGAAAACAAAGCGGGCGCCGTCGGCAGCGTCGCCAGCGAGTACGTCATGCATCAGCCGGCGGACGGCTACACCGTGCTGATCGGCGTCGTCGGCAGTCACGCGATCGCGCAATATCTCAATCCGAAGCTCGGCTACGATCCGGTGCGCGATTTTGCCGGCGTCACGGCGTTGGCTTACTCGCCGCTTATTTGTCTGGTCACTCAATCGTCGCAGTTCCGCACGATGAAAGACTTGGCCGATTACGCCAAGTCCAATCCGGTGCTGTTCGGCAGTCCCGGCGCCGGTTCGCAGATGCATCTGATCGGCGAGATGTTCAATCTGCTGTACGGCACCCGCTTCCGGCATGTGGCTTATCGCGGCGTCGCGCCAGCCATGCAGGATCTGCTCGGCGGCCACATCCCCGTGGTCATGGGCGAGATGGGTTCGTCGAAGCCATTCCTGGCGTCGGGCCAATTGCGCGGCCTCGCAGTGACTGGCGCCAAACGAAACCCGAGCGCGCCCGACGTGCCGACCTTCGCCGAAGCCGGCTATCCGGGCTTTGAGGTCAATTCCTGGTTCGGCGTCTTTGTGCCGGCCGCAACCCCAAAGCCGATCATCGACAAGATCGCGGCGGGCGTGACCACCGCCGTTCGCAACCCGGAGATCCGCGCCCGGCTGGCGGAGGACGGTTGGGAACCAGGCGGCGGCACGCCCGAAGAATTCACCAAGCTTTGGATGGATACCGCCAAGCAGCTCGGCCGCGTCATCCAAGAGCGTCACATCACAATCCAGTAGGAATTGCCAATGGCCGGAATGCTTGACGGAAAAGTCGCCATCGTCACGGGCGCGGGACGCGGTCTCGGCCGCGTGATGACTCTCGGCCTGCTCGAGGCCGGTGCGCGCGTCGCCGCCACCGAACTCGACGCGGAAGCGCTCGACGAAACCGGTGACGCCGCGGAAAAAATCGGCGCCGGCGATCGCATTCTCGACATCGTCGCCGATGTCACGCGCGACGACAGCGCGCCGAAGATCGTGCGCGCCACCACCGAGCGCTTCGGCCGTCTCGACATCCTGCTGAACAATGCCGGTATCAACATGAGCGTGTACCGGGATCCCAACGCCAAAGACCCCGGCAAATTCTGGGACGTGAAGCCCGAGCAATTCCGCCGCATCATCGAGGTCAATGTGGTCGCCGCTTTTCTCATGACGCGCGCCGCCTTGGTGCCGATGCTCGGCCAGCACTGGGGCCGCATCATCAACCTGACGACGAGCCTCGACACCATGTATCGCGCCGGCATACAGCCCTATGGCGGCTCCAAGGCGGCGAACGAGGCGCATCTGCTCGCATTCGCGCAAGAACTCGAAGGCACCGGCGTCACCGCAAACGTGCTGGTGCCCGGCGGCGCCGCCAACACCCGCATGGTCTCGCCCGGCCAGGAGCCCAACCGCGACAAGCTGATTGCGCCCGAAGTCATGGTGGCGCCGCTGGTCTGGCTTTGCTCGAACGCCTCCGACGGCATCACCGGTCAGCGCTTCATCGCCATGCGTTGGGATAAAAGTCTGCCGCCCGCCGAGGCTGCCCAAAAAGCCGGCGCGCCGGCGGCCTGGCAGCAGCTCGGCCGTCAGGCGATCTTGCCCAACAGCCCGCGCTAGCGTCGCGAACCGCCCTGAGGAAACGTCATGGATTTCGGCTTCACCGAGGAACAGCGCATGCTGCGCGAGAGCGTGCGCAAGCTCCTGCAAAAGCACGCGCCGCCCGAATACGTGCGCCAGCAGGATCGCGAGCGCACCTATCCGGAGGAGCTTTACCACGCCTGCGCCGAGGCCGGCCTCATCGGGCTGCCGTTCCCCGAGGAATTCGGCGGCGCCGCCGGCAGCCTGCTCGACATGACCATCGTGGCCGAGGAGATCGCGCGCGTCTCCGCCGATCTGGTGATGGCCTACACGGGCAACATTTTTTGCGGCCTCAATCTGGTGCGCAAGGCGTCCGAGGAGCAGAAGCGCCATTGGCTGCCGAAACTCATCAAGGGCGAGATCAAAATTTCGATCTCCATGTCGGAGCCAGACGCCGGATCCGACATCGGCGCCATGCGCACGACCGCGGTGCGCGACGGCAATCAATGGGTGATCAACGGGCAGAAAATCTGGGCCTCGATGGCGGGCGCCAAGAACAATGTCATCAGTCTTTATGTGAAGACCGATCCGAAGACGCACTATCGCCAGGGGATGTCGCTGTTCCTGGTCGACAACGACACGCCCGGCCTGACGCTGCGCAAGCTCGACATGCTCGGCCGCCGCGCCACCGGCACCTACGAACTCATCTTCGACAATGTGCGCGTGCCGCCTGATCGGCTGGTCGGCGGCGAGAACAAGGGCTGGGACGTGGTGATGTCCGGATTGCAGGTCGAGCGCGCCGCGTCGTCTGCCGGCAACGTCGGCGCCGCGCAAGGCATCGTCGATCTCGCCCTGCAATACGCCAAGGACCGCAAGCAGTTCGGCCGTCCGATCGGCACCAATCAGGCCATGGCTCACATACTCGCCGACATGCAGACCGAAGTGGAAGCGGCGCGCACGCTGATGTGGCGCGCCGCGTGGCTCGTCTCAACCGGCCAAGATGCGCTGCGCGAAATCACCATGGCGAAGCTGTTCACCTCGGAAGTCTACGTGAAGATCGCCAACCAGGGCATGCAGGTGCTCGGCGGCTTCGGTTATTGCGAAGAGTTCGACATGTCGCGGCTTTATCGCGACGCGCGTGCCGCAACCATCGCCGCCGGCACCTCGCAGATCCAACGCAACCTCATCGCCAATCTGATGGGGCTGAAGGTGCAGTAGCAACTTTCCGCCCCCGCTGTCGCGGGGCCGGAAAGAATAGAATCTCGGTCCCGCGGCGCGTGCGCGCCCGAGTTTTGCGAAAGCCGCTGGCAAGAACCGACTTCAAACTCCGAACATCTGCTCCGTTTCGGTTCGGAGCCCTCGCCGTTTGAAGCCCAAATAAAAAGGAAGCAGAACGCCGCCAGGCGCGTATTTATCCTAAGCCTCCGCACCAGCGGGTGCGGCTCGCGCTCAGCGGAGCGCGCTCGCCTGACGGCGTTCCACTGCGGCACTTGCGGCAGCGACCGAACGCCACCGCTCAGCTCCAGCACGTGCTTCCTGGGACCTGGCTAAAGAGCGGGCGTTATCCGCCCCCGCCTGTCCCAGTCCAGCGGGTACACCCGCAGACCCGGTCGTGATGCCGGCCGGACGTTTTCGCCGGAGCCGCCCGAGTGCAGAGGCGACGAACCCCTGCCCGCGGGAACCGCTCTCGCTCCGCCAACCGGAGTGACCGGTTGGCGTCCTGTGACAAAGCGAGATACGTCACTATAGTTTCGTCTGTGACCCTTGTCAAATAATCGTCACCTCCATAGTGACTTGCGCTTGATCCGTCGCCACTTTTTGCTCCGGCGTTTTTGCAGGCGCGCCGGCGAGGTGTTGTGATTTTTGCGAATCAAGGTCGTCGGCGCAGGGGCGGGTCTTAGACCCGCCCCTGCGGCCTGCCACCTTCTCTCCACGAGGGAGAGGTGAAGTTCACTCTACCTTCGGCCCCACATAGGCCGACGCCGGGCGGATCATGCGTCCGGTTTGTTGTTGCTCGAGTGCGTGCGCGATCCAGCCGGCGCTGCGCGTGATCGCGAAGGTCGCGGTGAAGGCCTGGCGCGGGATGCCGACCGCATCGAGCAGCAGCGCCGCCATGATTTCCACGTTGGCGGGCAAGCGCCGGCCCGGTTTGACGCGATCGAGGACAACGGCGAGCCGCTGCTCAAGCCGGGCGGCGAACTCCAGGCGGCCGGCGCCGGAGCCCAATTGTAGTATCGCCGCGCGCAAAGCGGCGGCGCGCGGATCGTTGC
>JBAUYV010000248.1:0-26909 GCA_049584975.1 Xanthobacteraceae bacterium
GCGCTTGTCGCGGGCATCCACGTCTTGCTTACGGCTACAAACAAAGACGTGGATGGCCAGGACAAGCCCGGCCATGACGGTTTGGAATGCCGGCGACAATTACTTCGCCGGCGCCACCAGTGAATAGCGCTCGTCGGCGGCGAGGCACTCGGCCTGCGGGAAGCCCAACTCCTTGCGCACCATGTTGGTGCCCAGCACCAGCGAAACGATCTTGTAGAACGCGTGGCGCCGGCTCATGCCTTCGCGGCCCATGCCGCAATCGGTCGAGATCACCAGCCGCTCGGGCGGGATGTGCTTGAGCGCCGCTCGGATTTGCGCCGCCACCTGATCGGGCGTTTCGACCTGCAGCACATGATGATCGATGACCCCGATAGCGATTTTCTTTTCCGCGATGGTCTTGCCGATGGCTTCGAGGTCGATGCCGCCGGAGCTCGACGATTCGAAAGTGATGACGTCGGCATCGACCGTGTTGTAGGTCTCCAGCGCCGGCTTGTAGCTTTGCACCTGCGCGAACATTCTTTGCTGCGAGGGATTGCCCCAGCAGGAATGGGCCCACACTTCGGTCTTCGCGCGCAAGCCCTTCACCGTGTGGTTGAACACCTCGACCATCAATTGCGGCGTGATCATCTTGTCCTGAATCTTGCGCACCGCGATTAGGTGGATTTGCGGCTCCTCGATCTGGATCACCGGACAGCCGGCACCGGCGAGTTCGTGGTATTCCTCGTTGAAGGCATCGGCGATGGCGAACATACGATCGGGAATGCTCTTATAGTGGCGGTCCTGCAGCGCGAAGGCCACGATCTCCGCCGACACAGCGCCGAACTTGACCGGCCGTTTGGTGAACCGCTGCGCCGCTTTCCACATGGCGGTGTATTGCAGATTGCCGCGCCCGACCGGGCCGCTGATAACCGGCATGACCCGCGATTCCAGATAGTCGTGCAGGATGTGGCCGCGCGGAAACATGATGCCGCCGCGTCCGGCGGGCGTCGCCTCGGGATGCAGCGCGTCGAGGCCGCTCATGTGGTACGGCGGATACGCGGTCCAGCTCTGGCCGCCGACGTCGTCGTCGAAGTGCGCGTCGCCGTCAGTGACGATATCGAGGCCGGCCACCTCCTGATCGCGCAGATAGCAGGTCACCGCGTCTTCGTACTGCTCGCGGAATCGCCGGCTGACCATCGCTTCGAGAAAATGACGGGTGCCGAGATTCTCGGTGTACCAGCTCGGCCGCGGCAGCGAGCCGGTAATCGTCGTCGGCAGCATGATGTCCTTGGTGCCACGATACATGGCGAACGCCTCCCCAATTTTTTTTGTGCGAGCCGTGCACCGGCTCGCGATGCGACAAGCTTAGCAAGCCGTGCCGCACGATGATAAGCGGGAAAATTCAGGCGTCGCCCGTGCCGCCCACGTTCAGGGCGCGCGATGGGCAGGTGTGGGCAGAAATCGTCCGCTCAAGTGCCGGTGAACACCGGCTTGCGCTTCTCCATGAAGGCGCTGCGGCCTTCGTTGTAGTCGCTGCTGGAAAAGCAATCCTCCACCATCTGGGTGGTGCGGGCGACGTTGCGCTTGCTTTCGTCCTTGAGGATTTCGCCGACCGTGTATTTCACCGCCTTGATGGTGAGCGGCGCATTGGCGCAGATCATATCGGTGATGTTCTTGACCGCGGTTTCAAGTTCCGCCGACGGCACCACGCGGTTGACGAGGCCCATGGCCATCGCTTCCTGCGTATCGAACTGTCGCGCCGTATAGAAAATTTCCTTGGCGAAGGAAGGTCCGACGATATCGACCAGCCGTTTGAGCCCGACGTAGCCGTAGCCCAATCCGAGCTTGGCGGCGGGCACCGCGAACTTCGAATTGTCGGAGGCGATGCGCAGATCGCAGCAGGTGGCGAGCCCCAATCCGCCGCCGATGCAATAACCGCGGATCATGGCGATGGTCGGCTTGGGGAATTCGTAGATGCTGGTATAGGCGGCGTCGGATTTGGCCCCATAGGCGCGCGCGGCCTCAAGGTTGGCCCGCTCGCTCTCGAACTTCGAGATGTCGGCGCCCGACACGAACGCTTTGCCGCCGGCCCCGGTGAGCACGACCACGCGGATGTCTTTGTCGGCGGCAAAATCATCGAGAATGCGCTTGGTCGCCTCCCACATATCCAGCGATACGGCATTGAGCCGCTCGGGATTGTTGAAGGTCACGATGCCGACGCCGCCTTCCTTGCGGGAGAGCATCTTGTCGGTCTGGGTCATTGCTTTCAGTCCCTTCTCTTGTTCGTCATTGCCGGGCTTGACCCGGCAATCCATAAAGCGATGAAGCCGCATGGATGCGCGGGTCAAGCCCGCGCATGACGATTGAAAACATCACACAGCCTTCGCCTTGTGCAGCGCCGCGATGTCGCGCGCCGAAAAGCCGAACTCCTTGAGCACCGCGTCCGTATGCTCGCCGATCGCCGGTGGCCGTGCCACGAAACGCGAAGGCGTGCGCGACAACGTGACCGGCTGGGCGACGAGCTGCATCTTGCTCTTGTCCTTCTTGGTCACGCTTTGCGCCACCTTGAGGTGTTTCACCTGCGGATCGGCAAACATCTCGTCGATCGCGTAGATCGGCCCGCTCGGCACGCCCGCTTTGTTCAAGCGCTCGACCCAATCGGTGCTGGTGCGCTTCTCCATGTAGCTCTGGATCTCGGCATTGAGCGCGTCGCGATTTTTCGAACGCGCCGCGCCGCCCTGATATTCCGGCTTGTGCAAAAGCGCGGTGGCGTCGGCGGCTTGGCAAAACCTTTCCCAGATCTTTTGCCCGGTGGCCGCGATGTTGATGTAACCGTCCTTGGTTTTGAAGACGCCGGTTGGGATGCTGGTCGGATGATTGTTGCCGGCCTGCTTGGCCACTTCGCCCTGCACGAGATAGCGGGCGGCCTGGAAATCGAGCATGAAAATCTGCGCTTGCAGCAGCGAGGTTGCGACCTGTTGGCCCTTGCCGGACTTGTCCCGTTCGAGCAGCGCCACCAGGATGCCGATCGATGCGAACAGCCCGGCGCTGAGGTCGGCGATCGGAATACCGACGCGTACCGGGCCTTGTCCCGGCAAGCCGGTGACGGACATCAGGCCGCCCATGCCTTGCGCGATCTGATCGAAGCCCGGCCGCCCGGCGTATGGCCCGTCCTGGCCGAAGCCGGAAATGCTGGCATAGACGATCCGCGGATTGATCTTTGCGAGCGCCTTGTAGTCGATCTTGAGCCGCTTCTTCACGTCGGGACGGAAATTCTCCGCCACGACATCGGCTTTCTTCACCATACGCCTGAAGGCGGCGAGCCCTTCGGGCGCTTTCAGGTTGAGCGTCATGCTGCGCTTGTTGCGGTGCAGATTCTGAAAGTCGCCGCCCTCGCGCGGTCCGCCCATTGGCTCTTCCAAGCCGGGCGGGCTCTCGATCTTGATGACGTTAGCGCCCCAATCCGCAAGCTCGCGCACGCAAGTGGGTCCCGACCGCACCCGGGTGAGGTCGAGTACCGTAAAGCGCGCAAGCGCTTTTGAAGCATGAGGAAAGGGCATCCCTGGCGCCTCCAACGCCGAATGTGTGCCGGCGCAATTTATTGTAGCCAATAGGCCGGAAGGGCGGAAACTTCTCTGATCTTGCGGCTATTGTCTACGGGCTCGCAAGCCGGCCGGACAGGCCATTTCACTGCGGGTACACATTATTGTAATTGGCCTGATTGGAATTGGCGTGGCCATCTTTCGGGCACGATCAGGAGGCGATCATGAATGAGGATGCCCTTAATGTCAGCGTGCGCAAATTTCTCAAGAAAGTCGGCGTCACCTCGCAGCGCGAGATCGAGCAGGCGGTGCGGGCGGCCGTCAGCGGCGGCCGGCTCAAAGGAAACGAAACGCTACCGGCCAAAGCGATCCTGACGATCGAAGGCATCGGTCTGTCGGTTGAGATCGAGGGCGCGGTCGGGCTCGAATGAACAACCCAAACCCTACTCACTCACTGAACTCACTCGCTTGGCGACGGCAGGCGGGGGCCGCCGCGCAAACGCTTCAGGAAACAGTCATGATCCATCCTCGCCGTAAACTTGCCGTCGTGGCGTTCGTCGCCTGCGCGCTTCTGGGGCTCGGCGCCGCCGCGCCGGCGCAGGAGCACCCCGGCAGGCCTGGGGGTCGCCAGGAGCAAGGCCGTCAAGGCGGGCCTGGCCGGCAGGAGGAAAATGGGCCTGGCGTGCTTTCGCTGCTGCCCGCCGACGCCATCAGCGAGCACAGCATCGACACGCCTGGCGGCAAGCCGACCTATACGGCGACCGCCGGCACGTTCTCGTTGTTCGATCAATCCGGCGCGCGTTCTGCCGCGGTGTTCTACACGGCCTACGCGGTGAAAACCGCCAACCCGGCGAACCGGCCGGTGACCTTCGTGTTCAATGGCGGCCCGGGTGCGGCGTCCGCTTTCCTCAATCTCGGGCTCGTCGGTCCGCGCCTCGCCGAATTCGGCTTGGGTGGACATGATGGCTCGAACGTCCGCATGGTGGACAATCCGGACACTTGGCTCGCCTTCACCGATCTGGTGCTGATCGATCCGGTCGGCACCGGCTGGAGCAGACCGGCCAAACCCGATGGCGGCAGCGCGTTCTGGGGCGTGCGCGCCGACGCGGAGTCGGTCGCGAAAGTGATCGCCCTCTACGTCGCCAAGAATGGCCGGGTCACCTCGCCGAAATTCCTCTTGGGCGAAAGCTACGGCGGCTTCCGCGCCGCCAAGGTGGCGCGCGCGCTGCAAAGCGAGCAGGGCATCGCGGTGAGCGGAATCCTTATGTTGTCGCCGATGCTGGAGGGCGCTTTCCAGTTCGCCGGCGACCGCTTCGCGCTCGGCGCCGCACTGCGGTTGCCTTCGCTCGCCGCAGCGGAGCTCGAGCGCAAAGGCACTTTCAGCAAGGAGGCCCTCGCGCAGGCGGAACATTTCGCCCTCACCGACTACCTCACGACGCTCGCTGGGCCGCCGCTGCGCGGCGATGCGGCGAAGAATTTCTATGGGCGCGTCGCGGCGATGACCGGGCTGTCGCAGGATGTCGTGGCGGAGTCGCGCGGCTTCATATACGACGCCTACGTCAAAAACCTGCGGCTGAGCGACCACAAGATCGTCAGCCGCTACGATGCGACCTTCGCGACCGACGATCCGGATCCTGAATCGCCCACGGCGCACGGTCCCGATCCGATCCTCGATGGCGCCGTGCGCTCCTATGGCAGCGCCTTTGTCGCCTATGCGCGCGACGAACTCGGCTTCAAAACCGATATGACCTACAATCTCCTCGCCTCCGGCATTTCCGGCGAGTGGAAGTGGGGCGAGGGCCGCTCGCAGCCGAGCGTCGCCGAAGATTTGCGTGTGCTGCTGTCGCTCACTCCCACGTTCCGGCTGCTGATCGCCCACGGCTACAGCGACATGGTCACGCCCTACGCGGTGACGCGCTACGTGCTGGATCACTTGCCCGCAAACGAAACCGAGGAGCGCGTGCAACTGCGGCTCTACCGGGGCGGCCACATGTTCTACATCGATCCGGACTCGCGCAAAGCGTTCACCGCCGACGCGCGCACGATGTACGTCGCGCCCTGATGGGCGCTTTTCTGCTTGGCTGCCGCTAAGGCCTATTCCGTTCCGATTGGACCACCTGCTCTCGTCATGCGCGGGCTTGACCCGCTCATCTATGCTGACCCGCGGTGGTCGCGCGCATCGTCATAACTGCATGCAAGCGAGAGGGCAGTATGGATTGCCGGGTCAAGCCCGGCAATGACGAGTGGAGGAGTGCGATTCGAGCAGAGCGGAACATCCGCTAGTCTAACGAAACGACCTGTTGACGAACGAATCGACAAGTTCATTCCGGCGAGCGAAGCAACTTCGTCGAGGCTGTGATCAAATACTGAGCAGCACGGGGAGCGGCGCTTTGTCTCACCATTGGAGGGGGCCGTCGCCCAACCTCACCGCGTATGGAATAGCTGTTTTCCTGCCAGACAGGGGGACGCGGCTATGTGATTGAAAGGGCGCTAATTCCAGCCCGCGTGTAACCAACTTTCTCGTTTCCCTTTACATAACGATTCGTAATATACTGCCATATCTGCTTGTTTGAGTGGGGGAGGCCATTTTCTTAGGTGGCCGACCTTCAGAAGAAACCCCAAGAACACCGCAAAAGGAGAAACGCGATGTCCAAGGATCGTGCCGGCTGGCCGGTACAACGGCGAACAATACTCAAGGCCGGTCTGGCGCTTGGCGCCATGCAGGTTGCAAGCCCGTTCGTCGTAAAATCACTCGCCGACGAGCCGGTCAAGATCGGCCTCGACAATCCGCTGACAGGCACTTTCGCCGCGCTCGGCAAGAACGAATTGATCGGCGCGCAGCTCGCCATCGAACAGATAAACGCCAAGGGTGGAATTCTGGGCCGCCAAGTCCAACTGCTGGTCGAAGATTCGACCAGTGGCGACACCGCCACCGCGGTGCAGAAGGCACTTAAGCTGATCGAGCGCGACAAGGTCGACTTCCTTATCGGCAACATCAACTCGGCGCTGGCGCAGGCGATGGCAAACACCAGCTTCCAGAAGGGCGTGTTCCACATCGTGCCCGGTGGCCATACCGACAGCGTCACCGGCACGCAATGCCATTGGAACGTGTTCCGTGTCTGCAACACGACGCGCATGGAGACCAACTCGGTTTCCAAGCTTCTGCTCTCGTCCTACGGCAAGAAGTGGTACTTCATCACCACCGACTACGCGTTCGGTCACTCGCTGCAGGAAGGCTTCGAGGCCAGCCTGAAGACCGCCAGCGGCACCAAGCTCGGCGCAGATCTTGCGCCGCTCGGCACCTCCGACTTCTCCGCGAATCTGATCAAGGCGCAGTCCACCAACCCCGACGCGCTCATCCTGTTGCTTGCGGGCGACGACATGATCAACTGCCTCAAGCAGTCGGTACAGTTCGGCCTCAACAAGAAGATCCATATCGCCGGCGCGCAGCAGGAGCTCGAAGTCAACAAAGGCCTGCCGCCCGATGCACTGTTCGGCGACTGGGTATTCGAATGGTACTGGAAGCAGCCCGGCGTGCCCCACGTCGAGCAATTCGTGGCCGATATCCGAAAGAAGAGCGGCGGCAACGTGCCGACGGCTCGTACCTGGTTCGGCTACGCCACGATGTGGACTTGCCAGCTTGCTGCGGAAAAGGCGAAGTCGCTCGAGCCGGTCAAGCTCGCCAAGGCGATGCAGGGCCTGGTGCTGCCGCCGGAAGTAGCGCTGATGCCGAACAACCCCTATTACCGCATCGGCGACAACCAGCTGATGCCGACACTGTTCGTCGGCGAGTCGCAGCCGGCGCCGGCTGGCGGCGATAAGGAGGACCTGTTCAAGGTGACCCAGCTGGTCAAGGGCGACGAGGCGGCCTTGCCGGTAGACCAAACGGGATGCAAGATACAGTGGCCGGCTTGATGGCTGAAATTTCCCGGGCGCCGCTCGATAGCGGCGCCCGGAATTTTGGCCGGGGGTGAGGGGTTACATTCATCGCTCTTTGGGGAGGATGACCGCGATCACGCCTGCGATAAGCGGCAGCGTGGTTCGTGGAGGGACCATGGCGTTATCTCGCGTATGACACAGCTCATCCTATTCAACGTTTTCAATGGTCTCATCATTGGAGCGTTTTATGCGCTCATGGCGCTAGGGCTGTCGTTGATCCTCAACCTTTCGGGCGTGATCAATTTTGCCCATGGCGGCTTCCTGGCGATCGGCGGCTATCTCGCCTACACGCTCATTCCCTATTTGGGGTTCTGGGGCGCGCTTGTGGCGTCGCCGTTTCTGGTCGCATTCATCGGTATCGCGATCGAACGCGTGCTGATCCGCCCGCTCTACGGGCGCGACCCGCTTTACAGCCTGCTGCTGACGTTCGGCTTGGCCTTCATGATCGAGGACGGCACGCGCTTCATCTGGGGCGCGCAGAGCCTGCCCTATCAGATTCCCGAGTGGCTATCGCGCCCGCTGAGCGCCGACTATTTCTTTCTCACCGGCTACCGCGTTTTCATGATGCTGCTGGTGACGGTGGCGGTGGGTGGGCTGTTCCTGATCCTGAACCACACCCGGCTTGGCATTCGCATTCGCGCCGGCACGCTCGATCTCGAGACTGTCTCGGTCCTGGGCGTCAATGTGCGTGTGCTGCGCAATTTGAATTTCGGCCTCGGCATATACCTGGCCGGGCTCGCCGGCGTGCTGGCCGTCGGCATGCTGGGATTGCAGCCTAACATCGGCGACAACCTCATCATGCCGAGCTTCATCGCGATCATCGTCGGCGGGCTCGGGTCGCTGCCCGGCACACTTGCGGGCGGCATTTTGATCGGTGTCGTCTCCGGCGTCACCACCGTATTCCTGCCCGCGGCGAGCGAGGCGGTGATCTACGTGATGATGGCGGCGGTGCTGATCGTGCGGCCGCGCGGCCTGCTCGGCGAGGAGGGGCGCTTCTAATGCCGAACCTCGACAAGCGGGCCGGCGACGCGCTGATCTGGCTCTTGCTGTTGAGCGCGCCGTTTTGGCTGCCCGCGGCCGGCAGCTACGTCGAGCTTGGCACCCGCGTCGTGGTCTATGCGCTGGCGGCCACCGCGCTCAATTTTCTCCTCGGCTACACCGGTGTGCTGTCGTTCGGCCACGCCGCCTATTTCGGTCTCGGCGCCTACGGTACCGCCTTGACCATCAAGTACCTGGTGCCCAGCACGCCCGTCGGCATGCTGGTCGGAATCCTGGTGGGCACCGCGGCCGCGGCGGTGATCGGCCCGATGATCGTGCGGCTGCGCGGCGTCTATTTCGCCATGTGCACGATCGCCTTCGGCCAGGTGTTCTACTTCATCGCCTTCCAATGGTTCTCGCTTACCAACGGCGATGACGGCGTCAGCGCCTGGCATCGCATGCCGCTCGACCTGGGTTTCACCAGCATCGACATCCTCAACAGCGCCAACGCATTTTACTATTTTGTGCTGGCGGTGTTCGCGGCCTGCGTGGCGGCGATGGCGTTCCTGCTGCGCTCGCCCTTTGGCCGCACATTGCAGGCGATCCGTGAGAATGAGCGCCGCGCGCGCTTTCTCGGCATTCCGGTCGACGTTCACATCTGGATGTCCTGGGTGGTTTCCTGTTTTTTCGTCAGCGTGGCCGGCGCGCTGTTCGCGCTGATGAACAACTTCGTCGATCCGCGTGCGATGCGCTGGGACCAGTCGGGCACCTTCGTGATCATGACCGTGCTCGGCGGCATGCGCAGTTTCTGGGGGCCGCTGATCGGCTCCGCGATCTATCTTGTGCTGCAAGACTACATTTCGAGCCGCACGGAGAACTGGATGTCGTTCATCGGCCTTTTCTTCGTGCTCATCGTGCTGTTCTTCCCGCGCGGCGTGCTCGGTATCATCCGGCGAAAGGCGGTATCGTGAGTCTCTTGCAGGTCAGGAATGTCTCGAAGCATTTCGGCAGCCTTGTCGCCGTCAGCGATGTCTCGATGACGGTAGAGCCGGGCGAGTTGCGCGCCGTGATCGGCCCCAACGGCGCCGGCAAGACGACGTTCTTCAATTTGATCACCGGATTCTTCCGGCCCACGTCCGGAAGCATAATTTTCAACGGCGATGACATTACCGCCCTGTTGCCGGCGCGCCGGGTGTGGCGCGGGATCGCCCGCACCTTTCAGATCACCGAGGTGTTTCCCGAACTGACGGTTCACGAAAACCTGCGCGTGCCGGTGGAGGTCGCCTCGGGCTTTCGCCTGAAACCATGGCTGTCGCGCGAGGCCGACGCTATGGTTCAAAAGCGCGTCGCCGAATTGCTCGAAATGGGCGGCCTCACCGACAAGGCAAGCCGGCTGGTGGGCGAACTCGCTCACGGCGATCAGCGCGCCACCGAAATCATGATGTCGATCGCGCTCAATCCGCGTTTGCTGCTGCTCGATGAGCCGACCGCCGGCATGGGCGAGCAGGAGACCCTCGACATCATCCAACTCGTCCGCCGCCTGCACAAAGAGGGCAAGCTCACGATCGTTCTGATCGAGCACGATATGCGCGTCGTGTTTCATCTGGCCGACCGCATTATGGTGCTCGATCAGGGAAAATTCCTGGCGGAAGGCACGCCGCAGGAGATCGCCAAGAACGAGGCGGTGCAGACGGCCTATTTGGGTAAGGCCGCATGACCGCCGCGCTGATCGCCGAGGGGCTCCATACCTATTACGGCAAGAGCCACATCCTGCACGGCGTCAGCCTGGAGGCGGCCGAAGGCCAGGTGACGGCGCTACTTGGCCGCAACGGCGCCGGCAAGACCACCACCTTGCGCAGCCTGATGGGTCTGACGCCCCCGCGTGAAGGTAACGTCACGATCTTCGGCACGCAGACCACACGCTGGCCGCCGTTTCGTGTCGCCGCGCTCGGCGTCGGCTATGTGCCCGAAGGCCGCCGGGTCTTTGCCAATCTCACCGTGGACGAGAATCTGCGGGTCCCGCTGGAGCGGCCGGGTCCGTGGACGATAGAAAGCGTCTATCGATTGTTTCCACGGCTTAAGGAGCGCAAATCCAACCGCGGCCGGCAGCTATCTGGCGGTGAGCAGGAAATGCTCTCGATCGCGCGCGCGCTGCTGATCAATCCCAAGCTCCTCATTCTCGATGAGCCGTCGCAGGGACTGGCGCCGCTCATTGTGCGCGAAGTCTTCCGCATCGTGGCGCAGATGCGCTCCGAGGGCATTACGGTCCTGCTTGTCGAGCAGAATGTGCGCATGAGCCTCGAAATCGCCGACCACGCCTACGTGCTCGATGACGGTCACGTGGTGTATTCGGGTCCCGCGCACGAGCTTGCCGCCGACCAAGCGCGCGTGGAGGCGCTGGCCGGCGCGAGCGCCGAGGAATGGACGCCGCCAGCGTAAGCTTCGTCAGCTGGCCTTATTGGGATCTAGGCCGTATTTGGCGCACATCTTGGAAACCAGCGCCACATCCTTGCCGCCGGCGATAAGGCCCAAGGTGGCAGAGGTCACCTTTCCGCCCGTAAGCTGGGCTTCGACGATATAGGCTTGGTGGCCGTCGTACGCTGCGTACGGGCTCTTTGCGTCCACGGATGCGCAGTAATTGACCGAATTCTCCAGATTGATCGCCGGAAACTTGGCCCATTTGTACTTCGCGGATGCGGGGTCGCGAAGCGAGGGGGCGACCGCGTCGACGATCGCTTTCTTTTCGTCGGGCGCAAGGTCGCGCTGTGCGACGCTGCTCGAGGCGGGAGTGGCGCTGGCCGCGGGACTTATTCCGGTTGGCAGTGCGCCTGCGCAGGCCGAAAGCGCAAGCGCTCCGGCCATTGCCAAAAACACTCTCAAGTCGGTCAGTTGCACGGGTGATCCATTCCTAGACAGAAGTTGACACGCCCGCCACGGAGAGTTTCCCCGCCGGCCGGGACTTTGAAACGGCCGGGCGACCGTCCAAGGCTATAGTCCGGTATGCAGCCACCATGAACGTTGCGGACGAATGGCGTCAACCCCTCCGAGAATTTGTCGCTGCCGCAGGGCGCGTGCAGCGGGAACCGACCCGCAATCGGTTCAAAGTGATTCGCTGTCACAAAAGCGATTCGAACCGGCAATCGCATCGGCCCGCAAGCAAGGGCGATGGTTCACGCTGTGGGAAGAAGTGGCTTCTGTGGAAAACGATCGGCGAAATTGCACGGCGCAGCGGACACCAGCGCACGAAATCATCTTTTGAAGCATCGAAAACTCCCGATTGGCTTGATTGTGACAATGGAAGCAGCACGGCTGATCGAAACATGTCCACTGTGGCTTTTCGGCACTAGAGCACCATCATGCCCCATGCGTATGGTCCGTCCGTCCATGGCACGGGGGAATACTCCAATGAAGAAGCTTGCTTTAGCAATCGTCGCGGTTCTTGCGCTCGCGAGTATAGCTGGCTGTGCCACCCCACCGCCGCCGGTGGTGACGAAGGGGTAACTGGTACACAGCAAGCAGATACTGGGGGAAGGGCCGGTCTCTTGCCGGCCCCTTTTTCCTATTCCGCTCTGCCTTTTAAATTTTGACGAAAGCTACAAGCCGGCGCCAAGCAATTGATCAAGGCGCCGACGCGTTGTCTGCACGCCGATCAGATGGTCGCGCGACATCACTTTTCGTTTGGCAATATCGCCTTGACGGTAGCGATCAGCTCCGGCGGCGTCTGGTAAAGCTTGGCGACAAGTTGCTCCAGGCTCTCCGGCGACGTGTAGGTCATATCCATCTTGATATTCGCGGCTTCGGCGAGGAGCTGAGGATCGTGTGTGGCGCCGGCGAACGCCTTGCGCATGATCTCCACGCGATCCTTCGGGACGTCGGGCGGGAAGACGTACGGCCGGCCAAATTCGGTCGACGAAAATACGAATTGCATGAGTGCCCGCTGTTCGCCGGTCTTTGCATAATCGAAGATCGACGGCACGTCGGGAATCTCGGGAATTGGCGCCTCCTCGGCGCGCAGAAGAAAGAACAGTTTGCCGTCGTGTATGAGCTGCTCGGCGATGCGGAATTGCGCATACGACGCGCACATGCCTTGCGTCTCGCCGCGCTGCACGGCGAGCATCGCATCGCCCATGCCCTGGTAACCTTCCACGATATTGAACTTGGTGCCCAACACCTTGTTGAGCACGGTCGGCAGGATCGCCAGGGACGACGTGGCGCCGGCGGCGCCGACGATGAATTCATGGGTGAAGAGATCGGCTGGAGTTTTGACGGGCGCGGTGAACCAGCGCACGCACACGCGCGCCGGGCGTGAGGTTGCGCCGAGCCAGAGGAAGCGGCGTGGATCCGCCGTCACATTGGATTCGCCGGTCAGCGCATCGTTCACGATATTCCGGGAAAACGACCCGAAGACGGTGCCGTCAGGCGGCGCTTGGGCATAGAGGTAATTGGCGGCGGCGACACTGGCCGCCTGCGGCATGTTCTGCACGATGATGTTGGGTTCGCCGGGGATGTATTTGGTCAAGTATTTGGCGAGTAGGCGAGCGCCGAGATCGTAGTCGTTTCCTGCCGGGAAGCCGGCGATCAGACGTATCTGTTTGTCCCGATAGAAATCCTGCGCAGCCGCGCCCGATGGGCCAAGCAGCGTCGTCAGCGACAGGCAGAGCGAGACGCCGAACAGATGCGCGATGTGCGATGCGATCGGCTTCATCGCGCGTCTTCGCTTAGGATCAGGCGGTGAGGAGATCGCGCCCTCCGTCGATGTACGGCTATTCGGCCGCGCGCTTGTGTGCCAGGGCTTCGGCGGCCTTGTCATAGCTCTCCTCGCGCCCCAGCATCGCTTTGAGCCCGACGAGTTCGTAATAATCTTCAAGCGGCAGGAGATGATCGAACGTCGCGGTGAGCGAATTCTCGCGCTTGAGGATGCGCAGCACGTTGCGAACGGCGTGCGCGGCGGCGAACAGCGCGATCGACGGAAAGGTCGCCGCAACGACGCCGGCTGCTTCGAGCTCCTCGAGGCTCCTGCGCTTGAGCCCGGCCGCTTGTGACAGCGTCGCCATATGGGGACCGCCTATTTCGCGAATGGCCCGCTTGATGTCCTCGATGGTGTCGACCCCCATCGGCTTCGCCATATCGGCGCCCGCATCCATGAACAATTGGCACCGCGCGATTGCGGCATTGAGTCCGTCGACGCCGGCGGCATCGGTGCGGCCCGCGATATAGAAGTCCGGATCGCGGCGCGCATCGAGCGCGGCCTTGATCTTGGCCAGCATCTGCTCGACCGGGATCACCTGCTTGCCCGGCAGGTAGCCGCAGCGATTGGGAAACACTTGGTCGCTTATGAAAACGCCAGCGATTCCGGCCGCTTCGAAAGCGCGTACCATCTGCCGCACATTGTTGACGCCGCCGAAGCCCGTGTCGGCGTCCACATAAACCGGAATCTCGACGGCCGCCGCGATGCGTCCGTAATGGTCGGCGTAGTCGCGCATGTTCGACTGGCCCATGTCGGGCTGCGCCAGCATCGAACCGATGGCGGCATAGCCGCCGGCGCAGATCGCCTCAAAACCCTCCGCTTCCATGATGCGCGCCGACAGCGCGTCGTAAGCGCCGGGCATGAGAACGAGGCGCTTGCCGGTCATGATCGCCTTGAATTTCTTTCGTACGCTCATCGAGCGGCTCCCTTTGCTTTAGCGGCTGTCTTTTGCGGTCTGTAACCACGGCCGAGCCGCGGCGGCGCGTTGCTCCCAACCGACAATTTCATTCATATGCTTGAGCGTCAGCCCGATATCGTCCAGTCCTTCGAGCAGGCGGGTGCGGTCGGCGGCGGCGATCTCGAAAGCGACGTCGGCGCCGCCCGGTCCGCTGATGCGTTGGCTGACCAGATCGACTGTGAACGGCGCCGCGCCATCGACGGCGATCACGCGCGCCGCGAAAGCATCGGCCACGCCCGGCTCGAGCACGATCGGCAGCAAGCCGTTCTGCAAGCAGTTCTCGCGATAGATATCGGCAAAGCTCTTGGCGATGATGACGCGGACGTTGTTGGCGAGCATGCTCCAAACCGCCGTTTCGCGCGAGGAGCCGGCCCCGAAATTGTTTCCCGTCACCAGGATGCCGGCGTTGCGGAATTGCGGTTTGTTGAGAACGAAATCGGGGTCTTCGCTGCCATCGTCGCGCCGGCGCGCGCGATGAAACAGCATCGCCTTGTAGTCCTCCTTGAGACCGCGCGAATGCAAAATCGGAGCGATCTGGTCGGTATTGACGTCGTCCTTAAGGAGCGGCGCCGCGATGCCCGCGTGCCTGGTGAATGCTTCCATCACGCCGCTCCCGACAACACTTGCCGCACATCGGCAATCCGGCCGGCAATCGCGCTGGCTGCGGCCGTAGCGGGACTCGCCAGATGCGTACGGACTTTCGGTCCCTGGCGATTTTCGAAGTTGCGATTGGTGGTCGAGACGCAACGCTCTCCCGGTGCGCCCCGGTCGCCGTTGCCGCCGGCGCACATGGAGCAGCCGGATTCACCCCAGAAGAAGCCGGCGTCGCGGAATACGCGGTCCAGTCCCGCCGCCTCCGCCTCGCGCTTTACGCTCGTCGAGCCTGGCACCACCATGGCGGCGACGCCTTCAGCGACGCGACGCCCGCGTACAACCGCCGCCGCCACCTCAAGGTCGGGCAGGCGGCTGTTGGTGCACGAGCCGATGAAGACGCGATTGATCGGCAGCCCATTGAGCGGCGTTCCCGGTTGCAGTCCCATATAGACGAATGCGCTCTCCGCGGCGGCGCGGCGGCTTGGATCGATCGCCGCCGGTTTGGGAACGCGGCCGGAAATGCCGACCACTTGGCTCGGGTCGGTGCCCCAGGTGATTTGCGGCTCAAGCGCGCTGCAATCCAGCGTGACCTCGCGGTCGAACTCGGCATCCGTGTCAGTCACCAACGTGCGCCAGCAGTCGAGTGCACGGTCCCACATCGCATCCTTCGGTGCATAAGGACGACCCTGCAGCCAAGTGAAAGTTTTGTCGTCCGGCGCAACTAAACCCGAGCGGCCGCCCATCTCGATATTGAGGTTGCACAGCGTCATGCGCTGCTCGATCAGCATGGCGCCAATGGCCGTGCCGGCATACTCGACCACGTAGCCGCGCGCGCCGGCGACGCCCAGTTCGGCGATCAGCCGCAGCGCCACATCCTTGGCGCTGACGTGGATCGGCAGCCGCCCGTCGAGCCGCGCCCGCATACGCTTGGGCCGCTTGAGCGCCATCACCTGCGTGACGAGAATGTGGGTCATTTCGCTGGCGCCACAGCCGAACGCCATCGCGCCGACGCCGCCGACCGTGCTGGCGTGGCTGTCGGGAACCGCGTGAGTAGCGCCCGGCAGCACAATTCCGACTTCCGGCGCCACGACGTGGGAAATACCCTGTTCGGGATCGTCAATGTCGAAGAGTCTTATGCCGTTTTGGCGGGTGCCTTCGCGCATCGATTTGAGAAATGCGGTGCCCGAAGGGTTGGTCTCGTCATTGCGGCCGGGCTTGGTGGCGACCGTGTGGTCCTGGACCGCGAAGGTAAGGTCCGGCCGGTGGACTGCGCGATGCTCCTTCTGCAAATGCGTAAACGCATGGTGCGCGTGCAGTTCGTGCAGGACGTGGCGATCGATGTAAATGAGATCGCGGCCGTCGCTGCGCTGTCCGACCAGATGGAAGTCCCAGATCTTGTCGAATAAGGTGCGCGGCATGGCGTTGTTCTCTCGGCTGCTGCCTCGCCGGCAGGGCGAAGGCTGAAGGTCCGCTGGAGGGCGCGCCATTTTGAGCGGGCGCATAGGTCAAGGCAAGCGGTGGGAAATGCAGCAGGACTTGGTGCCATTGCTCCGTTCTGCGCCGGCTACCGATTGGAGGGTCTTATGGCTTCTGTCGTCGGTATTGATCACCTGGTTCTGAGCGTCGGCGATTTCGCGCGCTCGAAGGAGTTTTACCGCAAGCTGCTGCGCTTTCTCGGATTCAAGCTCAAATACGACTACGCCGACATGGCGGGCTGGAGCAACGGCAAGACGTTGTTCTGGATCGCGGCCGCCGATGCGGAGGGACGAAAGCGGAAGTACCGCAAAGGCGATATCGGCTTCCATCACTATGCGTTCGAGCTTTCAAGCCGCAGGGACGTCGACGAGCTTGGCGCCTACCTGGAAAAGAACGCCATGACGGTGATCGATCCGCCCGGCGAATATTACGACGAAAACTATTATGCCGTGTATTTTGCCGATCCGGACGGCATGAAACTGGAAGGCATGATCTGGGCGCCGCCTGAGAAAAAGCGCAAGCCGGCTTCCCGCAAGAAAATCAAGAAGCAGAAATCCTGATCGCCGAATCAGGACGCCATGCTGAGCAGAACCGGCACGCGCGCCACCACCTTATTGCGGCCGCCTCGCTTGGCGGCGTAAAGCGCATTGTCGGCCGCTTCGACCAGGTCGGCTGCAGACTGGCCCTTTTCAGGCACCAGAGACTCGACACCGATGCTGATGGTGACGACGCCGCAGCAGGGCGCCTCGGCGTGGGTGATGAGCAGATCTTCAATTGATTTGCGCGCTTCCTCGGCAAGCTCGGCTGCGCGCGTCAAATCGAGGCCCGGCAGCAACAGGGCGTATTCTTCGCCGCCGTAGCGGGCGACGAGCACGGCTTCTTCCAAGGTGACGAGAGACAGCGTCTCGCCAACGGCGCGCAAACAGGTGTCGCCGGAGACGTGGCCGTAGCGATCGTTATAAAGCTTGAAATGATCGATATCGATCATCATCAGTGCGAGCGGCTGGCCGCTTTCGGCTGCACGTTTCCACGCCCCCTCGAGTTCGCGGTCGAAGCCGCGGCGGTTGGCGAGCCCGGTGAGGCCATCGAGGCTCGCCAGCTCTTCGAGATGTTCATTGGCGATGCGCAGCTCTTCTTCGCGCGTGGCGAGCTTGTTCGCCATATCGTCAAAGGCCGCCGCCAGCGGCTTGAACTCCGCGACCCAGGTCTCTTCGGCCGCTCTGACGTGCAGATCGCCGTGGCCGAAACGCGCGACCATGTGCACCAAAGCGCGGATCGGCTGCACGATGAGGCGCTCGCCACCCAACCACGTGACGATGAGAACGAAGATGCCGATAAGAACGAGCTGCAGATAGGCGATGCCGATCTCACGGTCGATCCCGTCATGCACCGCATTCTCGCCGAGGCCGACGGCAAGGCGCGCTTGCGTCCACGGCACGTGCACATAGGCGAAGATGCGCCGCACGCCGTCGAGGCCCGCGGTCGTCATGGTGCCTTCGTCGTGCGCGAGAATATCCTGCACGAAGGTTCGGTCGGCAAAACGCTTGCCGACAAGATTCTCCTCGCTGGCCGAAGCGGCGATCAGCGTTCCGCTGCCGTCGATGAGCAGGACCGAAGCTCCGGAACGCTGTGTTGCGGTGGCAATGAGCTTGCTGAGCCACTGCATGTTGATTACGCCGAGGACGACTGCGGAGACCGAACCGTCCTCGGCGAGAACGGGAAAACCAGCCATGAGACTCGGGGCCTGGTGAATTTGGCCGATTACATAATCGCTCAGGGCGAAATCGTGTAACCGCATTGCCATGGAAAAATGCGCGCGGCGGGACACGTCAAGTCCGATCGCCCGCTGGGTCGTTGAGCACCTAATTCGGCCATCAGTCCCGGCGATGGATAGCCCGCTGATCCACGGAATATTGCTGGCCAGATTGGTCAGATAATGGCCGCAGTCACTCCGCTCAGACGGTATCCGGTCATAGATGCGCGCCACAATCTGTAGCAGCGCGCGAACCGAATAAATAATTTCTTGTTGAGCGTCGGCGCCGCGCCGCGCCAGATCGATCACCTCGGCATTGGCACGTTCCGTGCGCTCGGCGCGGGCGGCTTCAAGCGCGTGCACGCGCTCGAACATCAGCGGCGCCATGGCCAGGAGCGCAAGGAACATCAAGCGCGCGCGTATGCTCAAAATACGCTTCGGCATTGACGGCTTGGTGGTCTTTGCCTGATCGCCCGGCATCATGCACCCTCTGCCCCAGTTCCGCAGCGTATCGCACAGGCGTAAAAATGACTTTCTTGGGTTCCGCACAATTTGAATCGTGCGGTATAGAGTTCACCAAATGAAAACCATGAATCGCCCCTCCGGTCTCGCCGCGGTCCGCCAAGAGATTGCGCAGGCCTGCCGCGATGCTGGACGCGACCCCCCGAGCGTTACGCTCGTGGCGATCTCGAAGACTTTCGACGCCGAGGCGATCGAGCCGGTCATCGCGGCGGGTCAGCGCGTCTTTGGTGAAAATCGCGTGCAGGAGGCCAAGGCCAAGTGGCCGCCACTCATGGCGCGTCATGATGGCCTTGAACTGCATCTCGTCGGTTCGCTGCAATCGAACAAGGCCAAGGAAGCGGTGGCGCTGTTCGATGCGATCCATTCGGTCGATCGCGCAAGCCTTGCCGAGGCGCTTGCCAAGGAAATCGCAAAACAGGCGCGCCGCCCGCTGCTGTTCGTCGAGATCAATACCGGCGCCGAACCACAAAAATCCGGGGTCCTGCCCCAAGACGTCGATAGCTTTCTGATCGCGTGCCGCGACCGCTTTGGCCTCGCCATTTCGGGGCTGATGTGCATCCCGCCGTTTGACGAAGCGCCCGCGCCGCACTTCGCGCTCACCGCTCAGATCGCCCGCCGCAACGGACTGGGTCTGCTCTCCATGGGGATGAGCGCCGACTTCGAAACCGCGATCGCGTTCGGCGCTACCCACGTGCGGGTCGGCACGGCGATCTTTGGAGCGCGGAGCTCCACTATCTAGTAATGAATTTTGATTCGTGTCTTGGGCGCGATGCGAGCCAGCAAAATCTTGAGATCGCGGCGGTTCAGGCTGATACAGCCGGCTGTGGGACCATAAGAGTCCCGGGCCACGTGAATGAACACGGCGCTGCCCCGACCGGCGACCCGAGGACGCGTATTGTGATCGATCTCGATGATGAGGTCGTAGAGGTGGTCGTCCCTGCGCAGCCGGTCGCCTGGTTCAGTGGCCGACCGGCGCAAAGGGCGGTTATAGCCGCGGTCGGCTGGGTCCTCGCACCAAGCATCGGCAGTACCGATGCGCCGAACCGGCAGAAAAGTGCGGGGGCGGATCAGCCGGTCGGCCCGCCACCACAGCCGCAGCGGACGAAAGCTGCCACCGGGGGTGCCGCCATCGCCTTCCCGCTTATCGGCCCGGATGCCACTGCGGCCGAGTGCGACTGGAATGGTTAACGGGCCGGCAAACAGCCAGCCCAGCGACCGCCGGCTCGGGCGAGGGCTGACGCGGATGGTCCGGAAGGAGGTCCGTCGCACGTCCTGACCCGCCCGATGACCCATCTGCCGCTTGCTCTTTTGCCTGCGAATGTTCTATTTCGCGCTCAGCGGTGCGGCAAAATCGCGGCCATTCGACGCGAGCCGCGTCACTGACCGTCGTCCGGGGCGGCTGCGGGGTCGGGTTGATGCCGAATACTCGTAAAATTCTCATCGTCGAGGACGACTCCGAGCTGCGCGATGCGCTGACGGAACAACTTTCGCTGCACGAGGAGTTCGAGGCCACGGCCGTTGAGAACGGGAGCAAGGGCGTTCAAGCCGCCAAGGCCGGCCAGATCGATCTCGTCATCATGGACGTCGGCCTGCCGGATCTCGACGGCCGCGAAGCCGTGCGCATTCTGCGCAAGAACGGCTTCAAGGCGCCGATCATCATGCTGACGGGCCACGACACCGATTCCGATACGATCCTGGGTCTCGAGTCCGGCGCGAATGATTACGTCACAAAGCCATTTCGCTTTGCCGTGCTGCTCGCTCGTATCCGCGCCCAGCTTCGCCAGCACGAGGCGAGCGAAGATGCGATCTTCACCATCGGTCCCTACACGTTTCGGCCGAGCTCGAAGTTGTTGCTCAATCCAAAGGGCAGCAAGGTTCGCCTGACCGAGAAGGAAACATCGATCTTGCGTTACCTCTATCGCGCCGGGCAGCGGCCGGTGTCGCGCGAGACTTTGTTGCAGGAGGTCTGGGGCTACAATTCCGGAGTGACCACACACACGCTTGAGACCCACATCTATCGTTTGCGTCAGAAGATCGAGAAGGATGCCGCCGCGCCCGCCATCCTGGTTACGGAAGCCGGCGGCTACAAGCTCGTGCCGTAAACGCGGCCGTCATGACCATCGAGGATGAAATCGCATTCCTTGAGCAGGTGCCATTCTTCCGCCGGCTCAGCGGCGGGGCGTTGCGCAGTCTTGCGATCGCGGCCGAAACTTACGCAATGCAGCCGGGCGAAGTGCTGTTCACGGCCGGTGAGGCCGCCGACGGTGCCTATGTGATTCAGCAGGGCTCGGTCAGTCTGAAACCCGAACGTGGCGCCGGGGACGAAATCATTGCCGGACCGGGAACACTGCTCGGAGAAACGGCGCTGCTGGCGCAAACCACGCGGCCGGCGACCGCCACCGTGCGTGAGGCTTCTAAGGTGCTTCGCGTTTCGCGTTCGACGTTTCTGAAAATCCTCGACAGCTATCCGGAAGCCGCACAGCGGCTGCGGGAGCTGTTCGTCTCGCGCAGCGATCAATGGGCTAGCGAGATGGAGAATGTCCGCGCTGTGCTCGGCGGCGGCACGCGGCCGCAATAGAGCATGATCCGGAAAAGTGGATACCGGTTTTCCGAAAAGATCATGCTCCAGCAAAGAATCTAGCGCTTTATATCGCCTCTGCGTCAACCGCCTTTCGAATTTTTACGGTGATCGATCTCGAGCGAGATAAGCCGCGCCAGCAACGTTGCGGGAAACAGCTGCCCGATCACCGCTTCCAGATTGGCAAGATTACGCGCAATCGGATAAAGCGGCTTGATGTCGCCAGATCCGGCGGTGGTGAGCGCGCCGAAGCTGAAATAAAGCAACGCCGCCCCCGACCCGTGCTCCGTTCCGGTTGGCGGCAAGCCCGCGAAGGCATCGGCGACCAGAACATTCACGAGCTGATAGATGGTGAAGAAGAACAGAGCGAAATTGAAGTACAGCACGATTGCGCCCTGGACTCGATGCAACGTCACGCGTCCCGGTCCGAACACCGCCTTCGCGATCACCACGCTCAAGGCGCTAGTGGCGAGCATGCGGCCGGCGGCGCTCAAGCATTCGGTGAATACCGAAGGGTAATCGGTGTGGATAATGATTCCGACCGTGCTCAGAATAACCGATATGATCACGAGGCCGGCCGCCAAATGGCTGCGCGAGGTCACCACCAGCGTGGCGACGACGAACAGCAGGTACGTCGCGCGCGGCAAGAACTCCGGCAGTAAGCCTATTCCGGCGAACGGCGTGGCGACGAAGAGGAGTGCCGCCTCGATAACGAGAAGCGCGCTGAGCCCAGGCTCACGCGTGTGCTCCTGCCACTTTCTGAAGCGCTGATAGAAGCGATTCCACGCCTCAAGAGCCGCGTCCATTCCGGTTTTTTCCTGTTGCTGCCGCCGTAATCCTAACGCTCGCCGCCAAGACTGCAAACACGCCGCGGCGCGGCCTTAAAGCTCGAGCGTCGCCGTGACCGGAACATGGTCCGAGGGGCGCGTCCAGCCGCGCGAATCCTTCAAGACCTTGACGGCGGAAACGCGCTCGGCGAGCGCAGGCGACACCCAGATATGATCGAGCCGGCGCCCCTTGTCGGCCACGGCCCAATCGGGCGAGCGGTAGCTCCACCAGGTGAAGAGCTTCGTCGGCTCCGGCACGAAGCTGCGCACCGTGTCGATCCAGTCACCGGCTTTTTGGATGCCGAGAAGCTTTTCGCACTCGATCGGCGTGTGCGAGACGACACTAAGAAGCTGCTTGTGGCTCCAAACGTCGCATTCGAGCGGCGCCACGTTGAGGTCGCCGACCATGATGCTGCGTTCCGACGGCACCGGCCGCAGCGTTGCGCTGCCGTGCATTTCGTCGAGGAAGGCAAGCTTGTGGGCGAACTTCGGGTTGATCGCCGGATCGGGTATGTCGCCGCCCGCCGGGACATAGAAATTGTGGAGCGTGATCGGGTCGCGGAGACCTGCGCGTTCGCCGAGCACGATCGACATGTGGCGGCAGTCACTCTTGCCGCAGAATGTCTGAATCAGACTCGACTCAAACGGCAATCGCGAAAGTACGACGACGCCGTGATAGCCCTTCTGTCCGTTAAGCGCGACGTACTCATAGCCGAGGCGTCTGAGGCGCTTGCGCGGAAACGCGTCGTCCGGGCACTTCGTCTCCTGCAGACACAGAATGTCCGGCCGCAGGGCCTTGATAAATTTTGCCACCAGATCGATGCGCAGCCGCACCGAATTGATGTTCCAGGTCGTGATCTTGAGTTGCACGGGATCGGCGGTGAGAGGTCAATAATCGGCAATCAGGAAATAGATATTGTCGAGCTAGCCGAATCCGGCTACAGGCCGCTCATCACTGATTGCTGATCCCGCCGTTTTGATAATTGATGACGAACATGTTCGGGTCGGGCTTTTTGGTCGGGTCGAGGTTGAAGACCGCGACGGTCGTGTTGAGGCCTTGGGGATCGGTGACGGTCCACTGTTTGAGCGTCAAGTCCTTGGCATCGAACATGATCGCCAGCCGGCTGGTGCCGACGATGATCTGGCTTTCTTCGATGACCACAGTGGCAAACTTGTCATCGGTCGATACGCTCACGACGTCGGTGTCGTGCAGCAGATCGATGTGGTCGGCGAGCAGGTAGCGCAGCGGCGTCTGCGAAAGCCGCCACAGATCCTGCGTATCGAGTTCGCGATTGCGTACCACCACATAGGAGCCATCGGCGACTACGTCGATCGGGCTCGGCGGGTTATAGACAAATCGCACCTTTCCCGGCTTCTGGATGTAAAAGGTGCCCTGGGTACGCGCGCCGTCGGGCCCGACCTGCACAAAGCTTCCCACCAAAGTCTGCACACTGGAAAGGTAAAGGCTGATACGGTCCAGCAGGTTCTGCTGCTTCGCGTCAAATTTGCTCGCCTCGCTTGACGGGCCGTTGCCGAAGGGCAGCGTGAACGGAAAGAAGCTGCTGCTCGAACTGCTGGGAGCTGCCTCGGTTGGTGCGGTAGAACCGGCCGGGGGCGGCGCCACACCGGTTTTGGGCAGCGGCGCCGGCGTCGGCAGGGGAATATTCTCTGCAAAGGCAGAACTGATTGCGCACGCGACGCACACCACTGCCACGAGAATAACTGCCACGCGAATAACTGAGTTCCGACGCGCCATGTCCCTCTCCTGCCGTGCGCCGTAGCACACGCCCCGTGACAACTTATTGGCTAGCCGCACGTTATGGCGAATTAGCGGCTGATGCCACTTTCCTTAGAGGCCAAGGGGCCAATTCTCAATAGGAATCGTCCTCGGCGCCTTCCACCAGGATTTCACGCTTGCCGGCGTGGTTAGCCTGCCCGACGATGCCTTCCTTCTCCATCCGCTCCATGAGAGACGCGGCGCGATTGTATCCGATCTGCAAGCGGCGCTGGATGTAGCTGGTGGAGGCTTTGCGGTCGCGAGTGACGATTTGCACAGCCTGTTGATAAAGGTCGCCTTCGCCGTCGCCACCCATGGCGGTGTTGTCGAACACCGCGGTGTCGTCGTCCTGGGGTTCCTCGGTTACGACTGCTTCAAGGTATTGCGGCACGCCCTGGGCTTTGAGGTGCCGAACGACCTTTTCGACCTCCTCGTCGGACACGAACGGTCCGTGCACGCGGCTGATGCGTCCGCCGCCCGCCATGTAGAGCATGTCGCCCTGGCCGAGGAGTTGCTCGGCACCCTGCTCGCCCAGGATGGTGCGGCTGTCGATCTTCGAGGTGACCTGGAAGGAGATGCGGGTCGGAAAGTTGGCCTTGATGGTGCCGGTGATGACGTCCACCGAGGGCCGCTGGGTCGCCAGGATCACGTGCAGTCCGGCGGCGCGGGCCATCTGCGCCAGCCGCTGTACCGCGCCCTCGATGTCCTTGCCGGCGACCATCATCAGGTCTGCCATCTCGTCGACGATGACGACGATGTACGGCAGCGGCTCGAGGTCGAGCTCCTCGTTCTCGTAGATCGCTTCGCCGGACTCGCGATCGTAGCCGGTATGGACCGTACGGTTGAGTTTCTCGCCTTTGCGCTTGGCGTCGGCAACGCGGGCATTGTAGCCGTCGATGTTGCGGACACCGAGCTTCGACATTTTTTTGTAACGGTGCTCCATCTCGCGCACCGCCCATTTGAGCGCGACGACCGCCTTCTTCGGGTCGGTGACCACCGGGGTGAGCAGGTGCGGAATGCCGTCATAGACGGAGAGTTCCAGCATCTTGGGGTCGACCATGATCAGACGGCACTGATCGGGCTGCAGCCGATAGACCAGGCTGAGGATCATGGTGTTGATGGCGACCGATTTGCCCGAACCGGTCGTCCCGGCGATGAGCAGGTGTGGCATGCGGGCGAGATCGACGAGCACCGCTTCGCCGCCAATGGCCTTGCCTAGGCAGAGCGGCAATCGCGCTTGGGTCTCGGAGTAGTCGCGCGAAGCCAGCAGCTCGCGCAGGTAAACTTTCTCGCGGGTCGGGTTCGGCAGTTCGATGCCGATCGCATTTCTTCCGGACACGACCGCGACGCGCGCGGAGAGCGCGCTCATGGAACGCGCGATGTCATCGGCGAGGCTGATGACGCGTGACGATTTGATGCCGGGAGCGGGCTCCAGCTCATAGAGCGTAACCACCGGCCCCGGTCGCGCATTGATGATCTCGCCGCGCACGCCGAAATCGGCAAGCACGCCTTCCAGCGCCGTCCCGTTTTCGCGGATCAGCTCCGTGCTTAACGTCGTCCGCTCGCCCGGCCGCGGTGCGGTCAGGAGATTGAGCGAAGGCAGGGTGTAGCCGTCCGACGAGCGGCGCGCTTGTTTTGCCGCTGGCCGCAGCTTGCGCGCTGCCGGCGCAAGCGGCGGGGCACTCGATTCGTCGATGTCTTCTTCCTCGTCGGGGTCGGCGTAGCGTTCCAATGGCTTGCCGAAATGCGGCTCGATGCGGCTTCGCGGGACCGCTATTTCGTCGCGCCATTGGGATCGCGCCGGAGGGCGGCGCCAGAGACGAACGAACCGCGCGCGCAGACTCAGCGCGGCGTGGAACAGCCAGCCGAGCGAGATCCAGGCCCCTTCGTCTTCGTCTTCCTCCTCGTCCTCGGTCTTTGCCCGTCGTTGCGGCGGCGCATCGTCCTCTTCGTCGGTCGCGTCGCGCCAAATGATGCCCGCGGCGCCCGCGAAGGCTATGAGCGCGGCGATGCCGAGCACGAACGCCGTAGTGAAGTGAGGGCTGGTCGATGCCGAAGGCGGCCGGTGCAGGAGCGCGGCGGGCAGCCGCAGCAGGGCATCGCCGATGACGCCGCCCAGCCCGGATGGCAGCGGCCAATGCGTCGTGCGCGGCAGGCAGGATGCAAACACAGCAGTCAGCGCGGTGCCGACCGCCCACAACGCGACGCGCACGCGCTCATGGTTGAGTGGCCGGTGACCGATCAGCCGGTAACCCCAGATCGCGACCGGCAGCAACAGCGCCAGCGAACCGAGGCCGAAGAGTTGCATCAACAGATCGGCGGCGGTCGCGCCCGGAACGCCAAGAAGGTTATGCGCCGGCGCTTTGGTGGCGTGGCTCAGCGAAGGATCCTGCTCCGACCAGCTGGCGAGCGCGAGCCCTGCGGCCACGGCCAGGCTGAGAAGTGCGATCCCGCTTAACTCGCGCAGTCGCCGCTGCAAGACGGCGCCAAGGTGGCCGGACAGAAAGGCCATTCCCTCACGGCTGCGTTCCATCAACGACATCGCGGACTCTTCACTCTACGCATGAACTTTCTAAAATCCGGTCTCAACCTTCGGGATCAACTCGCTAGCCAAGCACGTCTACGAGACGATGCAATGCCTCGGCGGTGATCTCTTTGTTCTGCACCATGGCGACGCGTAGGTAATCCGTGCCTGGATTGCTGCCGTCGCTTTGCTCCCGCGCAAGATAGCGGCCCGGAACCACGCGCAAACCGCCCTCCCGCCACAAAGCAAGCGTCGCTGCTTCGCTGCCGCCCTGGGCGGCGACGTCGAGCCAAAGGAAAAATCCGCCGGCGGGACGGCGATAGCCATAGCGGTCACCGACGATCTGATCGGCGAGATCGAATTTCTCCCGGTAGAGCCGCCGGTTCTCGGCGACGTGGGTCTCGTCCCCATAGGCGGCGACGGCAACCCGTTGCATCGGGGTTGGGACCTGCGGCGCCGCGACGTTGCGTAGTTCGAGATAGGCCGACAGGAACTTGCGGTCGCCGGCGGCGAAGCCGACACGCAAGCCGGGCAAGCTCGATCGCTTCGACAGCGAATGGAACACGACCACGTTGGCGAAGTCAGGCCCCGCCGCTTCGAGCATTCCGGGCGGCGCGTGCTCGCTGTAGATTTCGCAATAGCACTCGTCCGAAAAAATCAGGAAGCCAAAGCGCCGCGCCATTGCGGTGAGACGGGAGAGATAAGCCTCGTCCGC
>JBAUYV010000249.1:0-48082 GCA_049584975.1 Xanthobacteraceae bacterium
GCCCGCGACAAGCGCGGGCATGACGGGCGACGGGCCTCACTGCACTTTCACGCCGGCGAACTTCACGACCTTAGCCCATTTCACCGTCTCGTCGGCGACGAGCTTGCCGAATTCAGCGGGGCTCATCGGCATCACTTCGCCGCCAAGTTCGTGGAAGCGCTCCTTGAGCTTGGGGTCGGCCAGTACGGCGTTGACGGCAGTGTTGAGCTTGTCGACGATTTCGGGCGGCACGCCTTTGGGGGCGCTGATGCCGTACCAGACAAACACCTCGTAGCCTGGCACGGTTTCGGCGATGGTCGGCACGTTCGGAACAGCGTCCACGCGCTTCGCCGTGGTCACGCCGAGCGCGCGAATCTTGCCGGCCTGAATCTGCTGGATCGAGCCCGGCAGGTTGTCGAACATCAGCGGAATCTGCCCGCCGAGTAGATCCGTCATTCCCAATGCCGTGCCGCGATACGCCACGTGCGTGAGCTTGATGCCGGTCATGGCCTCCAAGAGCTCGCCCGACATGTGCGGCGAAGTACCGACGCCGCCCGAGCCGAAATTGATCTTACCCGGATTGGCCTTCGCCATGGCGATGAGATCGGCAATGTTTTTCGCCGGGAAGTTGAGATTTGCATCCAACACATTGGCAAGCTTCATGGTGCCGGCGATCGGCGTGCTGTCGTGCACGAAATCGAACGGGATGTGTTCGTAGAGCGTAGCGTTGATGGCGTTGTTGGGGGCGACAAAGCCGATGGTGTAGCCATCGGGCGGCGCCGACAGCACATATTGCATGCCGACATTGCCGCCGGCGCCGGCGCGATCCTCGATTACGAGCGGCTGGCCGAGCTGCTCCGAAAGGTATTGTCCGAGGAGGCGCGCGATCGTGTCGTTGGGGCCGCCGGCCGCGAACGAAACCACAAAGTGGATCGGCCGCGTTGGATAATCGACCGCCAGAGCAGGTGTGCCCAACATCAGCATCAGCGACAAAACAAGCAAGGTCGACGATTTGAACGCTGCAAGCTTCATGGCATCCTCCCGCTGCTCATGCATGTAGCCCGGATGAGCACAGCGAAATCCGGTCTACGTGCTATCGATTCTTCTTCACCACCTTAGTGTCGAGATTGAACACGCGCGCGGCGTTGCCGCCCAAGATGTTGCGCTTGGTCTTCTCATTCAGGAACGGCAGATCATAGATCACGCCGGGCAGGTCGAAGTCCCAGTGCGGATAATCGGACGACCATAGAAGTTGCGTCTCGGCATTGATCATCTTGAATGTCGCCTCGAGGATCGAAAGATCCTCGGGCACTTCCATCGGCTGCGACGAGTAGTACATCTCGCGCATGTATTCGCTCGGCTTGCGCTTCAATGACGGGCAGTCGGACGTGCGCATCATGAAGGAATGGTCAAGCCGCTGCATGAGCGAGTACGCCCAGGTCAGCCCGCTCTCGATCCACAACACTTTCAGCTTGGGGAAGCGCTCGGACAGGCCGTTCACCACCCAGTTAGTCATGTGGATCATGTTGAACCACATGAAGCCGAGCGAGTGCACCGAGATGAAGCGGTTGGTCATCTGCAGCGCGCGGTCCTCCCACGAATAGGCGGCGTGGAACGAGATCGGCTTGCCGATTTCCTCCAGGAGCGCGTAGGTCTTCATGTAGGCGTTATCATGCACCGGCTTGTAGCGGGGCGAGGTCACCATGAAACCGACCACGCCCTTCTTGTCGCCGAAATCCTTCACCGTCTTGTAGGCGGCCTCGGGGTCGTTGAATGGGATGTAAAGCATCGACACGAGCCGCGGCTCGACGTCGAGCAAACGTTCGCAGAGCCAGCGATTGTAGGCGCGGCACAGCGCGACCTCGATCTCGACTTGCGGATGCAGGCCGAGGAACAGCATCGGGGTGGGGAACATGCAGGCATAATCGACCCCCATTGCGTCCATCCACTCCAGCGTCATGGCGATGTCGCGATGCCGGCCGTCGTTCGGCACTTTTTGCAGCGGACGCAGGTTGGAACGGGTGATGCGGCCGCCGAGATTCTGGTTGCCGACCGAAGAATTGAGCAGGCCCGAGCGGCCGGGCCGCTTCGCCGAATCGATCATGTCGCGGCGGATCACCGGACTTTCGATGTATTGGAAGACTTCCTTGTAGGATTCGTTTTCGTAGTGATGCGCGTCGACGTCCACGATCAGAAAATCCTGAAAGTTTCTGGCGCGCGCCTGCTGCGCCGCATGCTCCAGATGCTTTGAGGTCGAGTAATCGTCGAAATTGAGTTTGCGGACTTCGTTCGGGACCGTGTCCATCGTGCACTCCGTTTAGGCGAGTTCGGTTTTATCGGTTTACCGGTGACGGCCTTTTCGCTGTCGGGCTCAGGTCACCACGTAGATGTCGTCGCCGCGACGCACCACGTTGTACTTTTTCAGCTTCAGCCTGTGGTCGCCAACGCAGCGCCCGGTTTCCAATTCGTATTCGTAGCCGTGCCATGGGCAGACGAAATGCATTTCGTCCGCGAAGGTCTGTCCCTGATAGGTGCGATCTTCGGCGATCAGATCGACCACCTTGTTGATCAAAAGGCCCTCGCAGGCCGGACCGCCGGAGTGAACGCAGTAATTGCTGTAGGCGTAATAGGCGCCGCCCTTATGAAAGACGCCGATCTCGTCCTTGCCGGCGGTGACGATGCGCCGGCCACCGTCGGGCAACTCCGATGCCTTCGCCACGAACCATTCCGCCATTGAGCGCTCCTACCTCGACTTTTTCATTGCTGTGGTCGGCCAGTATAAGGTTGACGCCCCATTAGCTCCAGCGGCGCGGAAGACCCTCGCGCGAACGGCGCAAAAGACCCGCAGCCTTGTGTCCCGCAGCGGCCACCGCTAAATACGCCCGGCGCCGCTCAAACCTCAAATTGCGGAGAGGTGGCAGAGTGGTTGAATGCACCGCACTCGAAATGCGGCATACGGGCAACCGTATCGGGGGTTCGAATCCCTCCCTCTCCGCCATGCTATGCTCATATCACATTGATATTGCGTGATTATTTCGGCGCTCTTGAAGACGTGCCCTAGCGTATTCCGGCGCTGAACACGTAGGCCCGCTACAACGTCTGCCCTACCTACTTCTGTGCTTGTACACACAGCCGACGTGACCGCCCAAACCCATTTCGCGTGACAACTGCTCAAGCGCCGCAATGCGGTTCGTCGGCAAGGGGTGAGCCGCGAACGGATTGTCGCGCCGCGGTCCGACCAGCCATTTGCCGAAGGCGAGCATTGCTGTCGCCAGTTGGCTGTTCGCCACGTCTTCAAACTCGGCATCGTCCGTTGACATGAGCCGGAGCGCAGCAACAAGCGCCTCGGGTCGGCCACTGAGGCGTGCACCGCATTCGTCAGCCGCATATTCACCAGCCCGGCTGATCGCCAATTGCCCCAGGATGGCGGCGAGCAGTGCGATGAACAGCAACAGCAGCGAGAGGCCAATGCCGAGACCGAAGAAAGGACCGAACAGCGCCGCCAACGAAATGGCGACCGCAAGTGTCGAAGCTGCCGTCTTGGTCAGCGCGGTTCGCTGGAGCACATGGGCGAGCTCATGGGAGAGGACGCCGACAAGCTCGTCGCGCGTGAGCCCGCGCAGAAGTCCCGTCGTGACGCAGATGGAAGCGTGCCGGCGATCGCGGCCGACGGCGACCGCATTGGCGCGGGGATCATCGATGACATAGAGGTGCGGGGTCGGTATCGCGGCGCGCTGCGAGAGCTCGTTCAAGATCGCCACAAGCTGCGGCGCGCTATCGGCGTCGACTTCGCGGCCGCTGCGTCTTTTCGGCCCAAGCTCGTGGTCATTCCAGAGGCGAGACAGCTTGGTCGCGGTCGTGCTGACCAGGCCGAAGAGAAGGCCGAGCACCAAGCCGATGGGAGGGCCCACCACCGCCGCCAGCAACACCAACATGATCGCACTTGTGGCCGAATTCATGGGGCCCATCCTTACAGCCAAAGTATCGCCTCATCACCTCCCACCCATAAGGGCGATGACGGCGCAAATTTCGCGTCGCGTTTGTCGCGTGATTCTTAGATAGGGCGCGACGCGTTTTACTAAGCAAATGACAAATCAGGATATTTACGCCCCCTTGGGCGGACTGCCTCTTCGCCAGCCTGCCGCGCGGCAACTTTCGTCCCGCTGCCACACGGACGCCGGATGATCCGAGCGACCATCCTCGTCGTGGCTAAAAAGCGAAGTTCTTGATTTCAGGCGCGAAAAAGGCTCGTTGGGCGAGCCCGCGACCCTGGATTTGTCTGCAATCTCCTGTATATGCAGGCGCCTGACGCCGCCGCGCCCTTAGGCTGCGGCGCCCTTAGGCTCGCGGAAACGGCTTTGGACTACAGTCTGGACTAAAGGCAGCGTTATGCAGGCGCCACAACCGAGCATTTCCGGCACGCGCGATTACGCGGGCGACGACGCGGTCGCGCTGCAGACCGCGCGCGACGCCATCGAGTCGACGCTGCGCCGCTATGCCTACGCCGCCATCGATCCGCCGATCCTGGAAAGCTCCGCCCCGTTCCTCAACCGCTCGGGCGAGGACATTCGCCGGCAGATGTACATCTTCCCCGATCCCGCCGGGCAGGAAGTCTGTCTGCGGCCGGAGCTGACAATTCCGGTTTGCCGCGCTTATCTGCGCCAGCTGCAATCGTCCGACGGCGCGGCGCGCAGCGCTACACGCGAAGCGCGGCTGAGTTATTTCGGTCCGGCGTTTTTGTATGAATCGTCCAGCGATGGCCACTATCGGCAGTTCTATCAGGCCGGAGCCGAGTTCATCGGTGCGTCGTCGCGCGAAGCAGCGGACGCTGAGATTCTCGCCGCCGCCCTGGATGCCCTGAAAGCCACGGGCCTCAAAGAAACATCGGTCGAAATCGGCGACGTCGATATCCGCAATGCGTTCATCGACCAGCTTCCGGTCAGCGAGCGCTCCAAGACGCGCATTCGCCGCATCGCGCTGCGGACCCAAAGAGAGACGCACTTTATCTCGCCGGCGTCCGCACAAGAATCGGCCGATACGGACAAGACGGACGAGTTCGGCGAATTGGCTTCGCTGCTTGCGTCCGTAGAGCCCGGCAAGGCCGAGCTGCTGATCAAGGAGGTCTTTGCTCTCGCCGATGTGCGGCACGTGGGCGGACGCACGCCTGAGGAAATCGTCGAACGGCTGATAAGCCGAACCGCACAACAGACAGAGCCGATTTCGGCTGAACTGATGCAAGGCGTGCTCGATCTTTTGAAGATCCGCGCCAAGCCCGAGGCCGCCTTCAAGGCCATTCGCGATCACTTTCGCGCATTCAAGATCGCAGCCATCGAGCCCATTCTGGAGCGCTGCGAAACCCGGCTCGGCTACTTCTCCGCCTATGGGCAGAGCCCGGCAGCGCTTTACTTTAATGTCGGTTTGCGCAGGGGCCTGGAGTATTACACCGGATTTTTGTTCGAGGTTTTTGCAAAAAACCTCACACAAATTGGCCACGTATGCGGCGGCGGCCGCTACGACAATCTGCTGGAAGGACTGGGCGCCAATGCGTCGATTCCTGCCGTCGGGTTCGGCATCGGCCTCGACCGGCTCCTTTTGGCGCTGCAAAAGACTGAAGCGCCTTCGCGCGACTTACGCGCGCCCCAGGCGCTCGTCGTTGCCGAGGGAAAAACCCACCACGCCGAATGCATTCGCGTCAGCGCGATGCTGCGCGAGGCCGGCTGGTCCGTGGAGCTCGATTTATCCAACTGCGGCGAGCGCGACGCCCTGGCCTACGCGGCCAGGCACGACACCCCTTACGTGGTCTTTGTTGGCGACGACAAAGCGAAGAAAGGCGTCTTGCGCGTGCGGCGGCCGGATGAGCGCACCGACCGGCAGCTGGCCTTCGCCGATCTTGAAGCTTATGCGCGGCGTGAAAGCGGGGCTGTCGCGGAGGGCAAAAAGCCATGACCTCGAGCGCGCAAAAGCTCGTCATCGCCCTGCCGAGCAAGGGGCGGCTGCAAGAGCAAACCCTTAATTTCCTCAATGGCTGCGGCTTCGACGTTCGACGCGTCGGCAATGGGCGCGAGTATATTTCGAGCCTGGTCGGCGTGGATGACGTCGACGTCATCTATCTTCGGCCGGAAGAAATCCCGAACCGGGTGGAGCAGGGCGACGCTCACGCCGGCATCACCGGGCTCGATCTCTATCGCGAATACGGCGAGGGGGCGCCGGTATCGTCGGTGCTGCTGCCCAAGCTCGGATTTGGCGGGGCCCGGCTGGTCGTCGCCATCCCGCAATCGTGGGTCGATGTTTCGACGATGGGCGACCTCGACGAGGCTGCCATGCAGTTTCATCAGCGCCACGGCAGAAGCTTGCGCGTCGCCACCAAGTTTTCGCGGCTGACTCGCGCCTTCTTCTCCGAGCACGGCATCGTCGAGTATTCGCTCGTGGGATCGTCCGGCGCCACCGAGGGCGCGCCGGCTGCCGGTGTCGCCGACTTTGTGGTCGACCTCACCTCGACGGGAACGACGCTGGCGGAAAATCATCTCAAGGAAATAGCGGGCGGCACCGTACTGGAAACTCAGGCCTGCCTGATCGCCTCGTGCCGCTCGCCGCTGTGGAGCAATCGCGCTCTGGGCGCGCTGGAGCACCTGGTCGAGCAGATCGAGGCGCGCATGCACGCCACCGGACGGCTGATTCTGCGCTTTTCCATTCCAGCGGAATCCGCGCCGGTAAAAAAACAACTGACCGAGAAGTATGGATGCGTCCTAAGCTCGTGGAACGGCAGCCCGAGTTCGGCGAAGTCGGGCGGACGGACGTTCGTTGTCGCTTACTGCCAGCGGGCCAAGCTGTACAGCGTGGTCAAGTTCCTCAAATCCTCGGGCGCGACGGGAATCATTGTGGAGCGCGGCGAATTCATCTTTGAAGGATCGTCACCCGCGTTCGACGCGTTCAAGCGAGCGCTCAAAGGCCGTGACAGCGCGGCCAAGACCGGAGCCGTGGCCGACCATTAGGGCGCGGCTCAATCGTCCGATTAAGCCCAGGATGCACGCAGGCGAACAGCTTCACGCTTGCTGGCGCCACCCCCGGCAAATTGCTACTTGAACGCCACAAGAACAGGAAACTCGCAATGGTGGATCAGCCATCCCGGCCGCCCGATCGGCCCAAAGCGCGCCTGCCGCGCGGATTTTCGGACTCCACCGGTAAGATGCTCGCGATCCACGAGCAGCTCATCGGCAAGCTTTCCGAAGTCTACGCCTCGTACGGCTTCGAACGGCTGGCGACGCCGAGCATCGAATTCGCCGACGCGCTCGGCAAATTCCTGCCCGACCAGGATCGACCGCATGAGGGCGTATTCTCGTTCGTGGACGATGACGGCCAATGGCTGGTGCTGCGCTATGATTTGACCGCGCCGTTGGCGCGCTATGTGGCGGAGAATTTCGAGTCGCTGGCATTCCCCTATCGCCGGTTTCAAACCGGCTCGGTGTTTCGCGACGAGAAGCCCGGACCCGGACGCTTCCGCGAGTTCATCCAATTCGATGCCGACACGGTCGGCACCGCGTCGCTGGCGGCGGACGCCGAGTTTTGCATGCTGGCGGCCGACAGCCTCGAGGCTCTCGGTCTGCCGCGCGGCGACTACGTCATCAAGGTCAACAATCGCAAGGTCCTCAACGGCGTCCTCGAATTGATCGGTGTGCCGCAAGGAGCGGAGGGCGACGCCACCCGGCTCACTGTCCTGCGCGCCATGGACAAACTCGACCGCTTGGGCGTCAAGGGCGTCGGTCAATTGCTCGGCGGCGGGCGCAAGGACGAATCCGGCGACTTCACCAAAGGAGCCGGCCTCGCCGCCAACCACATCGATCGCGTGCTCGGTTTTTTGCAGGCCGGAGGTTCCGATCGCATCGCTGTTTGCCGCTCGCTGGCCGAGCTGGTGAAAGGCAGTGCCGACGGCGAGCAGGGCGCCGCCGAACTGTTGGAGATCGATGCAACTTTGACCGCAGCCGGCTTTGCTCCCGATCGGGTGCGTATCGATCCCGCGATCGTTCGCGGACTGGCGTATTACACCGGTCCCGTCTTCGAGGCGGAGCTGACCTTCGAAATCCAAGACGACGACGGACGTCCGGTCCGCTTCGGCTCAGTCGGCGGCGGCGGCCGCTATGACAATCTCGTCGAGCGCTTCCTCGGCAAGAAAGTCCCGGCGACCGGTGTGTCGATCGGCGTCTCGCGTTTGGCCGCGGCGCTCGAGATGCGCGGGCTGCTGTCGCAAAAGGCCCACGTCGGACCGGTCGTCGTCCTCGTGCTCGACCGCGATCAACTGGCGCGCTACCAGGCCATGGTCAGCGAGATGCGCGCCGCCGGCATTCGCGCCGAACTCTACCTTGGACAGAGCGGCATGCGGGCGCAGCTCAAGTATGCGGACAAGCGTGCGGCGCCGATCGTCGTGATCGAAGGCGGCGACGAGCGGGCCAAGGGCGAGGTGACATTGAAAGACATGGCGCTCGGCGCGGGCCTTTCCGGCGAGATCAAAAGCCGCGAGGAGTGGGCCAAGGGAGCGGCGTCCCAAGTCTCCATCAAGCGCGAGGAGCTTGCTCCTCGTGTTCGCGAGATTCTCACACGGCATAGGCAGTGACGATTCGCCGTTCCTGAACGGCTAACGGATTTCCCGGTAGATCATTTTGCCGCCGGCATCCGGCTGCCACTTGTACATAACGTAGTCGTAGCGCGTAATATCGCCCTTTTTGTTGTACGAAAGGTCACCGATAACCGTCTTGAACTTGACGCCGGTTGTGATCTGCGCCGCGACCTTACGCGAATCCAGCGTCCGCGCCATCTCGACGGCTTGTTTGATGACCTGCACCGCCGCATAGCTGTAGAGCGTGTAAGCCTCCGGCTCGATCCTCTTGGCGCGAAATCTCTCGACGACGTCTTGCGCCTCCGGCCTGTCGCGCGGATCGGGAGCAAACGTCATGAGGGTGCCTTCGGCGGCCGGGCCCGCGATCTCGGCAAACTCTTCCGCCGATAGGCCGTCCCCTCCCATCATGACAGCCATGACGTGGGTTTCGCGCATCTCTTTAAGAAGCTCCGCCGCCTGGGTGTGCTCGGACGCCATGTAGACGATATCGACCTTCAAGTTCTTGAGTTTGGCGACAAGGTCCGGAAATTTCTCTTGTTTGTCGTTGATGCTGTCAAACAAGACTTCGGTCATGCCGTGCGCATTGATGGTGGCCTTTGTTTCTTCGGCGAGTCCGGCGCCATATTTGGTTCCATCGTTGACGATCGCAACATTCTTTCCGTTGAAATGCTGAACGATGTAGGAGCCCGCAATTTCGCCCTGCTGATCGTCGCGGCCGCAGGTGCGAAATATGTTCCACATCCCCCGTTCGGTAATCCGAGTGTTGGTTGACGACGGTGTTATTTCAAGGATTCCGGCCGCTTCGTAAATCTGCGACGCGGGCAGCGTCACGTCGGAATCGACATGACCGACCACGTAGTTAACTCTGTCTTGCACCAGGGTGTCGGCGACCCACTTGCCGAACTCCGGATCGGCTTGATCGTCCCGATCGTCGCCGATGACCTTTTGATTGAGGATGCCGCCCGCGATGTTGATGTCCTCGATTGCCTGCGAAGCGCCATTCTTGAATTGCGTGCCGTACGCCTTGCCCGGCCCGCTGAGCGGCCCGACCACGCCAATTTTAACTTGTGCTTGAGCGGCGTCCGCCAGGACCAGCAAAATGACAAAGGCAACGCCAGCGAGTTTGGCCATACCTTCGTCCTCGATCATTAGTTCCTTGGCACTCAACTATAGCAATGCTACAGAAGACCCCAAAGTCAAGACGGCTGATCGGCCCTCCGGATCGCTGCGTTAAATGACCGCGCTTGCCGTTCCCAAAGTGACGCGAAACCGATCCGGCAAACCCGCATGGCGCGTGGCTGTTGCGGCTTCATTCGCAACAAGGACCGCGACTGGATCACACGATCCGCCGATGACTTAGTGTGGATGGGCCATGCCGGCGATATTCATTAGTCACTCGAGCCACGATCGTGACCCGTGCACGATGATCAAACAATGGCTCGAGAGCCAGCGCTACGAGCAGATATTTCTCGATTTCGATACGGAAACCGGCATCATCGCGGGCGAGCACTGGGAACAAAGGCTCTATAAGGAAATAAGACGCTGCCACGCCGTTGTCCTCGTCCTGACAGCGCACTGGTCCGCCTCAAAATGGTGTTTTGTCGAGCTCACTCAGGCTCGGGCGCTCGAGAAGATCATCATCCCGATCATCTGCGAGGCCGGCGCGACCAATCCTGTTCCTGAGATTCAGGCGCTTGACGCAGTCGCTTCCCCCGCCGCGGCGCTCGAGGTTCTTAAGACCAAACTGCTCGGTATTTCGAACGAACTGGCGCGCGGCTTCACGCTCGCTCCAGATAGATCGCCCTACCCGGGAATCCTCGCCTTCGAGGCCGAAGACGCGGCGATCTTTTTCGGCCGCGACGAGGAGACCCGCAAGGTCATCGACCGGCTCGACGCGCGGCGCATCCAGGGCGGCGCTCGCCTTATCGTGGTCATCGGCGCGTCAGGCTCCGGCAAATCGTCCCTGCTCAAGGCTGGCGTTCTGCCTAAGCTTGCGCGCCGCGAAACCCAGTGGGCCGTCCTTCCGACGATCCGCCCGGAAAAGCGGCCGCTCGAGGCCCTGGCGAAGTCGATATCGCACTACCTCAAGACTCCGGACAAGTGGCGCGAGTGGCACGAGCTTCTGAAAGACAAAGAGAACGCGCTGCATCACATCGAGGAACTCGTCAAAGACATGCGCGTCGGCGAAGCGCGCTCGACCATGGTGCTGCTGCCGATCGACCAGTTCGAGGAGATTTTCACGATCGCCGAGGCGAGCGAACGCGATGGCTTTGTGGCGTTGCTTACAGTGCTGCTGGATCCTGCGCGTGAATTGCCGCTGATGACGATCGCGACCGGCCGATCGGATGTCCTGCAAGGGCTCCTGGAGTCGAGCGATCTCGGTCAGCTTTGCGAGACGCATCCGCTCGGCCCGATGCCTTTGGATCAGATCTCCCGCCTCGTCGACGGTCCGGCCTCGATCGCGAGCCTCGATGTCGAAGAAGGGCTCACCGAGCGCATCACGCACGATGTCGAAAGCCACGAAGCGCTGCCGTTGCTCGCCTACACGCTCTACTTGCTTCACCAGCGCTCCCTGCAGGACAAGACGCTGTCAATCGATCGGTATAAATCGCTCGGCGATCCGGCCCGCGCGCTTAACCCGATCCAGAATTCCGTACGGCTGGTCGCCGACGAAGCTGTGAAGAAATTCAGTCCGGACCAACAAGAACTCGACGCCCTGCGCGACGCCTTTGTGCCGTACCTGGTTCGCGTGCGCCTTGACGACAAGAAACGAGTTCGGCAGCAGGCCCGATTCGCCGACCTCCCGGAGGGCTCGCGACGCCTGATCAAGGCGCTGGTTGACGCCCGCCTATTGTCCAGCCGGGCGGAAACCGACGATGCGGAGGCGCCGGAGGATTCGGCGAATTCGGCGCAAGTCCGCAGCGCCGCGGCGCCGCCCGATGCGGCAGTCCCCGACGGCACGGCCATCATCGAGGTTGCGCATGAGGCGCTCTTTAAAGCTTGGCCTACGCTCGATGCCTGGTTGACCGCGGAAGAAGACTTTTTGACCGACCTCGAGCGGTTGAGAACCGCTTGGCATGTCTGGGACCAGGCGGGCAGGAGGGACGAAGCGCTCCTGCACGGCCTTCTGCTCACGCGCGCTCGCGACTGGCTCAATCGCTATCCGCAGCGTTTTGTCGGACGCGACATGGAATCGCTGTGTGCCTGCATCGAGCGAAGCGCCGAAGTGGAGGAGCAGGACAAGGCGCGACAGGCAGCCCAGGAAGCCCGTGCCCAGCGCATGCAGCGCTTTCTCGTTCGCGGCTCCGTCGTCGCCGCTTTGATATTCGCCGCGATCGCGGTCGTCGCCGGAATCGAATATTTTCACGCCGACAGCGAACGCGAGGCAGCGCTCGCCAATCAATCGCGCTTTCTGGTCGACTTCGCGCGCCAGAACTACGCAACCAGCGACTTCGGAACCGCCATCGCATTGTCGTTGCAAGCTCTGCCCAACGAGCGAAGCAGCGAAAAGCGGCCATACCTCGCCGAAGCCGAGACCATGCTTTATCAATCCGTGACCGCGCTGCGCGAGCAGAAAGTGCTGCGCGGTCACGCCGATCACGTAACCTCTGCGGCCTTTTCGCCGGATGGGCGCCTCGTCGTCACCGCGGCTTGGGATCAGACGGCGAAGATATGGGACGCAAGCTCAGGCAAGACGCTGCAGACTTTGCAGGGACATGAGGGCCGTTTGGACTCCGCGGCGTTCTCGCCGAATGGCGATCGCGTGGCCACAGCGTCCTGGGACAAAACGGCACGGATATGGAACACCGCGAACGGCCAATTGATACACCTCCTCGACGGCCACAAAGATGAGGTCTATTCCGCGGTGTTTTCACCCGACGGCAAGCGCGTGCTCACCGCGTCCAAGGATTTTACGGCGCGGATTTGGGATGCGACCACCGGAGCGCAGCTCCATACCCTCACCCATAAGGGCGAAGTCTATAGTGCGGTCTTCTCCCCTGACGGCCGGATGGTCCTGACGGCATCAGCCGACGGCACTGCCGCGCTTTGGAACGCCGATACTGGAGTACAGATTCGAGAATTGCGCGGACACCAGGATCAGGTATTCGCGGCGGCATTTTCCAACGACGGCAAGAAGGTCGTGACCGCGTCCTGGGACAAGACGGCAATTATCTGGTCCATAGACACCGGCGCCCAACTCGCCACTTTGAGCGGACATACCGACGTGCTGTTGAGCGCCGCGTTCTCGCCCGATGGGCAGAGCGTGGTCACCGCGTCCATGGACAAGACGGCGCGCATCTGGAACGCGAACGACGGCACGCTGGTGGCGGTCTTGGGCGGCCACGACAAGGCGGTGGTGTCGGCTGCATTCTCGCCGGACGGGCAGCGTCTGGTCACGGCGTCGGGCGACGGCACCGCAAGAATTTGGAACGTAAAGGACGACTTGCTGCTGGCGATCCTGCGCGGACAAGAAGGCTGGATGTATTCAGCCGCTTGGTCGTCCGACAGCCACCGCGTCGTGACGGCGTCTTACGACAATACCGCGCGAATTTGGGCAGGGGACGGCGGCACGGAGGTCGTGACGCTGCGGGGGCATGAAGACTCGGTTTCGGCGGTGGCATTTTCGCCGGATGGCCAGCACTTGGCCACGGCATCCGACGACCATACCGGACGAATCTGGGATGCGAAGACCGGAGCCCAGATCGCGCTGCTTAGCGGACACACCGATAAGGTCACCGCCATCGCGTTTTCGCCGGACGGCAAGACGGTTGCGACGGCGTCCTGGGATAACACGGCGCGTCTATGGGACGCCAAGACCGGCAAGCAGCTCCGCAAATTTGAGGGGCATCAAGGCCGCGTGGAGTCGGTTTCGTTCTCGCCCGATGGCAGCAAATTGGTGACCGCGTCGGACGATCAAACCGCGCGAATTTGGAATACCGCCACGGGCAGCCAGATCGGGCAGACGCTCTCCGGACACACGAATTTGGTGGAGACCGCCGTCTTCTCGCCGGACGGAAAATTCGTCGCAACCGCATCGAGAGACGAGACCGCGCGAGTTTGGGACGCGACGACCGGCGCGCCAATCGGCGGCGGCGTGTTGAAAGGCCACACCAACTGGGTTCGTACCGTGGCTTTCTCGCCGGACAGCCAGCGGATTGTGACCGCCTCGCAAGATGAGACTGCTAGAGTCTGGGACGTTACCAGCCAAAAACAGCTCGCGCTGCTGCAGGGACACGAAGCGCAGGTACAGTCCGCGGATTTCTCTCCCGACGGCCGCCGTGTGCTCACGGCGTCATGGGACAACACGGCACGCCTTTGGGATTGGCAGAGCAGCACCCAGATCATGGTGTTCAGAGGGCATCGAGACCGCGTCGAGGCCGCCCTTTTCCTGCCCGGCGCAACTCGGGTGGTCACGGCCTCCTGGGATAAGAGCGCCGTCATCTGGGACATTGCGACCGGCGTCGAAGTCGCAAGGCTTCTTGGGCACGACGACGAGATTCACTCCATCGCGCTTTCGCCCGATGGCAGTGAGTTGGCGACCGCATCCGACGACAAGACGGCGCGAGTCTGGCCGTTGTTCGCGACGACGCAGGCGCTCGTCGATCACGCGCGAGCGATCATGCCAAGAGATCTGTCCGCATCCGAGCGCGAACGGTACATGCAATCTTCCGCCAAATAGACTCGACGCCAGCCTCGTCTCTCGCGCCGCTGGAAGGGAACCGCACCCGCCGCCGGGCGTTAATAAACCATGCGCGGGCGGAGACTTTCAGGAGCGGGTTTATGCGTAACCCACGCACGTACGCCCGCATTAAGATCGCAAGCGCGTGCGGCAGTTGCTCATCAACTTTTCTCTCAGCGAGAATCGTGGTTCGCCGCGGCGGTTCCGGACCGGTCTGTTCGACTGCTTCGAGCCGAGTGAAGGAAGTTTGAGATGCAATGCATCATCGTCAATGGCGCGAATCTTAAGGCCGAAGCGTCCTGCGCCCGCTGCGGCAACAAGATAAGCGACAGATACATCCGGGAAATCGGAAGCCGGCTGACCTATTGCGATTATCGTTGCTACAGTGTCGCCTTTAAGACCTCGGTTGCGGCGCTCGGATATCGGGCGCCGTCGCCGAGCGCATGGAGCCGCAGCTCATGATGCTGCGCTGCGACCATTGCCGCGGAAAGCTCGGCCTCAGCGCCCAACGCTATTGGCGCATACGGTTCTGCTCCGAGGCGTGCAAGAGAGCTTATCAGCGGCGATTGGACGAGAGCACCAGAGATAAGGTCGGTCGGCTTGAGCGCATCGCGCGCGACGCACCGCAAGCCATCGGCCATCCGCTTGGATCGCGCTCGCGCGCGGAATTCGGCCGGCGTTTCGCCGCGTAATTTCTTTGTAAACTTGTTGGGTTGCGTTCGCCAAATCTTGATCGCGCCGGCAGCAATAGTCGATTGAGCATAATTGTGACGGCGCGGGAGCAAAGGGACGTACCGCGCGTTGGTATGCGAGGTGGCTGCGCTGACCAGATCCCTATATCATAGTGTCATGGTGACGGTCCGCGGCGGACGTTTCCGTGTAGATGTAGCGGCGAGGGGTGTATTGCCGCGTGCCGGCAATCTCTTGCTGGCGACTCCGTTGTTGCTCATCCCCACAACGGCCTTCGCGGCACAAGACTCGCCATCGGAACACGCCGTTGTGGTGTTCATCGGCGAACTGGGACTTCTGCTCCTGGTCGGCCGCCTCATGGGCGAGGCCGCGCAGCGAATCGGCCAGCCCACGGTGATGGGGCAGCTCATCGGCGGACTCCTTCTCGGCCCATCGGTGCTCGGCGTGCTCTGGCCTCATGCGCAGCACACCGTGTTTCCCAGCGGCATGGCGCCGAAAACCATGCTCGAAGGAGTTTCACAGCTCGGCATTCTGTTGCTGCTCCTGCTCACCGGCATGGAAACCGATTTGCCGCTGGTCAAGCGCGTCGGCAAAACGGCCGTCACCGTAGCCGTCGCCGGGGTGGCGATTCCGTTCGCTTGCGGTGTCTGGCTCGGCGAGATGCTTCCGGACTCGCTCCTGCCCAAGCCCGAAGCGCGCCTTGTGACCGCGATCTTCCTCGGCACTGCGCTGTCCATCTCCTCGGTGAAGATCGTCGCCATGGTCGTGCGCGAGATGAATTTCATGCGCCGCGACATCGGTCAGATCATCGTCGCCTCGGCGATCCTGGAGGACACGATCGGCTGGGTGATCATCGCCATCGCCTTCGGGTTGGCGTCGGCCGGCACCATCGATGCCTGGTCGGTCGGACGCTCCGTTTTGGGAACGGTGCTGTTTCTGGCGGCCAGCCTGACCATCGGCCGGCAGATCGTGTTCCGTATGATCCGCTGGACGAACGATAATTTCGAGAGCGAATTCCCGGTCATTACGGCCATTCTGGTCATCATGATCGCCATGGCGCTGACGACGCAGTGGCTCGGCGTGAACATGGTGCTGGGAGCATTCGTCGCCGGCGTTTTGGTCGGCGAGTCGCCCATCCTCACACGCCACATCGAGGAGCAATTGCGCGGGCTCATCGCGGCTTTGTTCATGCCGGTCTTCTTCGGCATGGCCGGATTAAGCGCCGACCTCACGGTACTAAAAAACGCCGACCTCGCATTGCTCGCAGCCGGTCTCTTGCTGATCGCCTGCGTGGGAAAATTCATCGGCGCCTTCGTGGGCGGCAAACTTGGCGGCCTTACTCACGGCGAGTCGCTCGCGCTTGCCTCGGCCATGAATGCGCGCGGTTCGACCGAAGTGATCGTCGCCTCGATCGGCTTGTCGATGGGCGTGCTCAGCCAAAATCTCTTTACCCTCATCGTCAGCATGGCGGTCGTCACCACCCTTTCCATGCCGCCGGTGCTGCGCTGGGCGCTCAAGCGCCTGCCGATGCGCGAAGACGAGAGGATCAGGCTCGAACGCGAAGAAATCGACGCCCGCGGGTTCGTGACCAATCTTGAACGTCTGCTGGTCGCCGTGGACGGCAGCCCCAACGGCAAATTTGCCGCGAGCCTCGCGGGCGTGATCGGCGGCTCAAGTGGCAAGCCGACGACGATCCTCGAAATGGGAGCCAGCGATCCCGCGCAGAACTCCAGGGGGCAGGCGAAGGGACCCGCAATAAACGGGGCCGGCGCAAAGGTGGCCGCTGCGGGCTCCGCCCACGAGGCCAGATCCGCGGCCGAACGTGTCACCACTCTGGAGGCCCACCCCGACGACGAAAAGCAGGGCAGCATCGAAGTCACGACAGTGCGCAAGTACCTCGTCGGGCCCAAAGACGTCGCCGAGGAAGCGCGCAAAGGCTACGACTTCCTGCTTATTGGCATCGCCACTACCCGCGATCCCGCGGGTGGATTCAGCCAAGACGTATCGTCGATCGCCAAGAGCTTCGATGGCCCGTTAGCCGTGGTCGATTCACACGGCCCGCAGCCTGATCGGCTGTTCAAGCGCAACGGCAAGATTCTGATTCCGGTCAACGGCACCGACGTGTCGCGCCGCGCCGCGGAGGTTGCCTTCACGTTGGCGCGCGCGAACGATGCCCAGGTCACGGTGCTCTATGTGACGCGAGCAGCCCCCGGCGCGGACCCGCGCAACGGCCGCCCGAACGAGAGCGCGACCAGCCGCAACGACGAGGCTGTGCTGAAGGATATCGGGGCGCTGGCCGACCGCTACGAGGTCACGGTGCGCCGCAGTATGCGCAACGACATCGCGCCCGATGAAGCGATCATCAGCGAGGCAAACCTCGGCTACGACCTGATAGTGCTTGGCGCGAGCCGGCGGCCCGGCGAAACCTTGTTCTTTGGCAACACGGCTGCGGCGGTGCTCGACAGCTCCGATACATCGAAACTGTTCGTCGCGAGTTAGAATGGCAGTGATGTTCCGCCCGCGCCGCCGCAGTATTCAACGCCAGCGCTAGCCTAACGCATGGGCAGCCTGGAAAAATTCAAGTGACGCGCATATTTTTGACAAAAATGACCGCTGCGCTGACAACAAGACTGGTGACGCTCCCAATTTTGGAGCGCGGAGAGCATTCATGCCGATAGTCCCATTGCTTGCACAATCGGCTTTCGATCCGGAATTTATCGAAACCCTGGTTTCGGCCTACGAGGATGCCTGGGAGAGAATCGAAAAATCCGGCAGCGCATTTGCATCGCCGCGCTATCGGCGCGCAGCACAGGAGATCGTCGCCAAGCGCATTATCGAAATGGCTCAACGCGGCGAACGCGAGCCGGCGCAGCTTGCCGAGGACGCGGTCGCTTATTTCGCACAATCGTACGCGTAGTCCGTGAGCATTCAGAAATATCTCTGGCTCAACTGAATGAGCCCGAAAGTTCATGAGCCATCTGTGATGGTTCATTGGAACCGGTCATACAAAAAACTGGCTGACGGTTCCTCCGCATAGCCGAAGACTTTCGGCTCCTGTTGATGGAGCCAATCCTTGGCGCGAACCTGGCGAACCAGCCGGCGCACATGCGGTTGCCGCGAAACCCCATCTCCGTTCGGCTCGTTCCCGGCCGTCTGTGTGACGCCGGGCGATCCAGACCGCTCATTGCTTGCCGGCGACACCGATGCTGGCTGAGCGGCGCGGGGCTTTGCTGCCGTCGCTATTGTCTGCTGGGCGATTGTCGTCTGGTCGAGAGGATAGAGAAACGCACCGAACGACATCGACAATGTGACCACGAGCACGGTGACAGTGCCAAGATAGGCGAAAATAGACGCAATCAAACCCATTGAACTGCCGAGACTTCAGCCTGCCGCCTCGACAATGCGCGATCGCCGATTTCCGTTCCTCCGCAATAACCATTATGCCGCGGACATTGATCTGTTCAGGCGCGCATCTATTCTGGCTTGGCGGAGGCGGCGGTAGAACGGTGGACCTTCTCATCTCTTCTGCTTGGCTCGCAGTCGTAACATGGTTAATTCTGCGGGCCATCAATCAACGCGGTCTGCTGCCCCGCGTGGCGATCGCGCCGCCACCGGACGCAGAACAGGCGCCGCGCATTACCGTGGTCGTGCCCGCACGCGACGAGGCCGGCAATATTTGCCGGTGTGTCGACTCGCTGTTCGCTCAGGATTATCCGCCCGGCCGGTTCAACGTGCTCGTGGTCGACGATCATTCCACCGACGACACCGCCGCGCTCGTGCGCCGCATCGCCGCCGGGCATCCGCAATTGTCCCTGCTCGCAAGCCCGCCGCTGCCGCCGCGCTGGACCGGCAAGTCTCACGCCTGCTGGACCGGCGCACGCGCGGTAGCACCCGACAGCGACTGGCTTTGCTTTGTTGACGCCGATGTCTGGGGCGAGCCCGCGCTCCTCTCGAGCGCCATGGGCGCGGCGCTCGCGCGAAGGCTCGCCCTGCTGTCGCTGGCGCCGCGGCAGGAGCTGCGCAGTTTTGCCGAACGGCTGGTCCTGCCGTGCGGCCTTGTTCTTCTGTCGTTCACCCAAGATCTGCGGCAGGTCCAGGCGCAAACGGGCTCAGGGGTTACCGCAACCGGCCAATTTATGCTGATACGGCGCGATGCTTACGATGGAGTAGGCGGCCATGCGGCTGTATCATCCGCCATTTGCGAGGATCTGGAGATCGCCCGCCTGCTCAAGCAATCCGGACGATCGGTGCTGCTGATGAGCGGCGAGGATGTGGTCTCGACGCGCATGTACACGGGCTGGCGCACGCTTTGGCCGGGGCTCGCCAAAAACCTGGTCGATACGTTCGGCGGCCGCCGCGCGACGCTTCTGCTTGCCCTCGCTGCCGTCATATTGGCTTGGGCCGCCGTGCTGATCCCCTTGATCGATGCGGCGCGCTTCGCCGAAAGCGCCCCGGGCGCGTGGGCCGCACTCATCGCCGCGTTGCTCGGCTCGGCCGCAGCGTTCGGATTGCATATCGCCGCCGCGTTTCATTTCCGCATTCCTTTCTGGTACGGACTTTTGTTCCCACTCGGCTATACGATAGGCGCCCTCATGGCGCTCGACAGCGTGCGCCGCCGCCTCATCGGCCAGGTCGCCTGGAAAGGCCGGATTTATTCATGAACACCGCCAACGAAAGCGAGGAGCAGCGCGCCGTCGCACAGGCAAGCGCGACCCGGCCTCTCGATCCGGGGGAAACCCGCGCGGTCATTCTCGCGGCGGCGGCGCTCGCGGTCTTTCTCTATTTTATCAAGCTCATTTTGCTGCCCTTCGTGCTGGCGGCCATTGTGGCTTACATCTCCACCGGACCGCTGGATTGGACCGCAAAGCGCACAGGATGGCCGCGGATGCTGTTTGCGGTCCTGTTGTTTCTGGTTTTTTTGGGCATCGGCGGTCTGTTCTCGGTTTTTGCAGCCAAGCGGGTCGCCATCGAAACGCAAGGCTTGGCGGCGGATCTGGAGCAAATACTGGAGAACTTTGCCGCCCAGGCAATCGGCGATCATCCGGTCCAGATGCTCGGGCGCTCGATAACCGCACAGCAAATCGTGGACTCAGGGCTCGACCAAATTCGAAATTGGATCGGGCAGACCGATCAAATGGCGCTGCTGACCGGCTACAGCCTCGCTGCCATCATGGGCGCGTTTTTGTCGGTCGTGCTGTTGTTCTATTTCCTGACCACCGGAAAGCGCATTGCGCAGGGATTGTTGTGGATCGTGCCGCCGCATCGGCGCCCGCTGGTGCGGCGCATCTGGGCGCGGCTCGATCCGGTACTGACGCGCTATTTCCTCGGCATGATCGTGGTGGTGATCTACGCGACGACCGCCGCCTATGTGGGCTTGGGCTTCTTTCTCAATATCGATCACGCGTTCCTGCTGGCGCTGCTGACCGGAATTCTCGAAACCGTGCCGGTGGTCGGTCCGACCTCGGCGGCGATCCTCGCCGGCCTGATTTCGCTGCGCACGGCGACAGGCTTCATCAGCATTCTGGATTATGCGCTCTATGCGACTGCGCTTCGTCTTTCCATCGACCAGCTCGTCGGCCCGATTGTGCTCGGTACCGCGGCGCATGTGCATCCTGTGCTCATCATATTTTGCTTTCTGGCCGGCGGGGTCGTGTTTGGCATACCAGGCATTATTCTCGCGGTCCCGGTGGCATTGCTGATCAAGAGCACGCTCGCCACCCTGTATGGGGACGAGACCCCATAACGGCAGCCGTGGCGAGAGGTAACCTGGTGTCTCGCACCAGCCAGAAGTCTCGGCTATATTGTGGCGGTGGGTAGCAACCTTTTCGGGACGGGAAGGTTGCCAGTAAGGGTGAGCAAGCGGAGACCCGCTAATGGCGGTGTGGGATTCCGCGAAACGCGCACGATCTCCGCACAGCCATCCGTGGCTGGCTCGGGTAATTTTTGCACTCGACACGAGGCTGCGACGCCGCCTGGCGGTCGTTGAATATTCCGCACATCCGTCGTGCATTTTCCGGCTTGGTATCGCTCGCTCGCGCCGCGGAAGGTCGTTGCGCGACGGCACGCGCTTGCAACCCGGCGACCGCGTCGCCCAACTGCATCTTTGGAACGAACACATTCCGCCTGTTCCGCGCAATGGAACAACGATCCGTTGGGCGCACGGCATCCAACAAAACATTGCAACATCGCTGCGCGAGCTTGCCCATTACCTGGCGTCGCGGCCAGACCTGCACGACGTCAACGTGATTTGCGCCGACGTTCCGTCGGGCACGCGAGGGCAAAGCCAGCAGGTCGCGCGCATCATGGGGTACATCGGATTCGAGGTGTTCACCGCGCATGAGCCCTTATCGGTCGGCGAGCGCATCCATCGGTTCGGCGAAAACATTCTGATCTCGCTGACCGTACTCGCGCAAAACGCGGCGGCGCTCCGGCTCGATACACTGAGCCGCGTGCGGGTGCCGATCTATCTGTCGCGCCGAACCCTAAACGAGAAATTCGGGAGTGTGAATTAGCCGGCGGCCGAAGCCGTGGAGGCGTTATGGAAGTCGTTCATAGCATTCCTGATGCAGCTTTGCTCATCCGATCGTTATGCGACGTCTGCCTCGCGTGCGCGTTCACGGGATGCATTCTCATGCTGCTCGAAGCGGCCTTTGTTCTAGGCTTCCCCGAGAAAGGCAAGGGCGTCGGCTCCGCTCAGCCACCCGTCACGGTCCTGAAACCGATGCACAATGCGGAGCCGGGCCTCCCGGCCCGTCTCGCAGCATTCTGCAGGCAGGACTACGGCGGTCCCATACAGATCATCTGCGGCGCGAGAGATTCAGCCTCGTCCTCTGTTGCCGCGGTACGCGCCATGCAACGCGAGCATCCCGATGAGCCGATCGAGCTTCACGTCAATCCACGCAGCCACGGCAGTAACCGCAAAGTCTCGAACCTGATCAATATGCTGCCCCACGTGCAGCATGATACAATCATACTTTCCGACAGCGACATCGTCGTGCGGCCCGGCTATCTGCACGCCATCGCGCCGCTGCTGGCGCCGCTCCGCGTCGGCGCCGTGACCTGCCTGTATCACGGCCTCCCCGGCGACGGGCTGTGGTCGCGCTTCTCGGCCCTTGCCATCAATTCACATTTTCTCCCGCAAGCGATTGCCGGCGTCTACCTCGGGCTGACGAAACCGTGCTTCGGCGCCACGATCGCGCTGCGGCGCTCCATGCTCGAACGGATTGGCGGCTTCGGCGCCTTCGCCGACGAACTCGCCGACGATTATGCGATCGGCGCCGCCGTGCGATCCGCCGGCTATGAGGTCGTCATCGCACCGCTGGTGGTTGGCCACTGTTGCTTCGAGAACAGCCTACGTCAGCTCGTGCAACATCAGATACGGGTCGCACGCACCATCAAAACCATCGATCCGATCGGTTATGCGGGTTCGATCATCACCCATCCGTGGCCGCTCGCTCTTTTGGGCATGTTGTCGGGAAGCAGCGCGGCGGCGGTGCTTGCAGTAGCTGCGCTTGCTTCGCGCGTCACGTTGTACCGCTGCGTCGAACGGCGGTTCGGATTGCCGCGGGAAAACTACTGGCTCATTCCGTTGCATGACATGATCGCTTTCGCCATCTACGTGGCGAGCTTCTTTGGGGCGACGGTTCATTGGCGGGGCGCCGATTATCGCGTGACGGCGAACGGCACCCTTATCAGGAAGACCTGAGGCGCCCATGATGCGAACTTTGTGCCTGCAAGCTCCCTCCTTCGACGGGTTCGACGGCGGAGCCGGCTCTCGCTACCAGGCGCGGCGCGAGATACGCTCCTACTGGTATCCCACATGGCTCGCCCAGGTGGCCGCTGTCGTGCCCGGCAGCAAGCTCATCGACGCCATACCGCATCGGCTCACGCTGGCCGAGATAGCCGGCAAAGCCCGCGACTACGATCTTGCCGTGCTGCATACCTCGACGCCCTCATTCGCTTCCGACGTCCTGGTCGTCGAAGCGCTCAAGGCTGCCAATCCGAGCCTGAAGGCGGGCTTTGTCGGCGCCAAGGTCGCGGTCGAGCCGCACGCCAGCCTGATGAGTTCGCCGGTCATCGATTTCGTCGCCGGTAACGAATTCGATTTCACCATCAAGGAAGTCGCCGAGGAGCACGACTGGAATAGCATCGCAGGATTGTCGTACCGCGATGCCGCCGGCGCGATCCGGCACAATCCGCCGCGCGCTATTCTGCAAAACATGGACGAGCTGCCGTTCGTCACGCCCGTCTACAAGCGCGATCTGACCATCGAGAATTATTTCATCGGCTACCTCAAGCATCCTTATCTGTCGCTCTACACGGGGCGCGGATGCAAATCGCGCTGCACGTTCTGCCTGTGGCCGCAAACGGTCGGCGGCCATCGCTACCGCACCCGCAGCGTCGGCAACGTCATCGACGAAATTCGCTGGGCGAAGGCCGCCTTCCCGCAAGTGAGGGAGTTCTTCTTCGACGACGACACCTTCACGGATGACCGGCCGCGCACCGAGGCGATCGCGCGCGAGCTGGGCAAGCTGGGCGTCACCTGGTCGTGCAACGCCAAGGCCAACGTGCCGCGCGATACGCTCAAAGTGATGCGCGACAACGGCCTGCGGCTCCTGCTCGTAGGTTACGAGAGCGGCAACCAGCAGATCCTTTACAACATCCGCAAGGGCATGCGAATCGACTTCGCGCGCCGCTTCACCAGGGATTGCCACGAGCTCGGCATCACCATCCATGGCACCTTCATCCTCGGACTACCCGGAGAGAGCCGCGAAACCATCGAGGAGACCATTCGGTTTGCCACCGAAATCAATCCACATACGATCCAGGTCTCGCTGGCGGCGCCGTATCCGGGCACGGAGCTTTACCGCGATGCGGTTGCGCATGGCTGGCTCGACGCGGACCATGCGGAGCTCGTCGACGCGAGCGGCGTGCAGATCGCGCCGCTGCATTATCCGCACCTGAGCCATTCGGAGATTTTTCACTCGGTCGAGGATTTCTATCGCCGCTTTTACTTTCGCGCTCCCAAGATCGCGTCCATCGTCTCCGAGATGGTGCTCAGCCCGCAAATGATGGTGCGCCGGCTACGCGAAGGCGTCGAGTTCTTTTCCTTCCTGCGCGAGCGCCGGCAGCCGGTTCACTGACGCGGTTAAACTTTGGACGGCTTACGCTTGCCCTCCAGATATCCGGCCTGGCGAAACCAGCGGATCGCATCTTCCAGGCCCAGCAAATACGGCCGCGGGCGAAAGCCAAGTTCGCGTTCCGCCTTGGCGGCGGTGAAGAACATGTGGTGCTTGGCCATGCGGATGCCGTCCACGGTGGCGAACGGCTCGCGTCCGGTGACCCAAGCCATCGCCTCCGCCGCATACGCGACCGGCATGGCGACGTTGTGGGGAATCCGCACCGTCGGTGGTTTGCGCCCGACCAGACGCGCGATGTCCGCCAGCATGTCGGCGAACTGCACGTTGGTGCCACCCAGAATGTAACGCTCGCCAATGACGCCTTGCTTGAGCGCCGCGATGTGTCCATCCGCAATGTCGTCGACATGCACGAGGTTAAGACCGGTATCCACGAAGGCGGGAATTCGCCCGAGCGCCGCCTCGACAATGATGCGGCCCGTGGGTGTCGGCTTCACGTCACGCGGACCGATCGGCGTCGACGGATTGACGATGACCGCCGGGAGTTTGTCGCGCGCGATCATTGCCTCGACCAGGCGTTCCGCGGCAATCTTGCTGCGCTTATAGGCGCCGATCCCTTGCTCTTCGGACAACGGCGAGGTCTCGTCAGCGGGCGTGTTCTTCAGGCCCAGCGTCGCAACACTACTGGTATGCACCACACGCTCTACTCCGGCGCGTAAAGCCTCCTGCATGAGGTTGCGGGTGCCGCCGACGTTGGCGCCATAAATCTCGCGTTTATCGCGCGCCCACAACCGATAATCGGCAGCAACATGAAAAACATAGCGGATGCCGGCCATTGCTCGCCGAATCGAGGCCGGATCGCGGAGATCGCCCTCGGAAAATTCCAGGTCGAGCCCATCGAGGTGGAAGCGGGGACTGCCCGGCCGCACCAGGGCACGCACGCGAAAGCCGGCGCCGGTCAATGTTCGCGCCACCGCCGAACCGACGAATCCTGAGGCACCCGTGACCAGCGTTTGTGCACCGCGGTACATAGCAACCTATAAAGCCCTATGGTAAGTTGGCTGGGGGCGATTCGAGTTCGTAACCACCGTTTAATCAACTACGATCAAGGTTTGAGCGCCATATTAATGTGGTGCTCAGGTCGGTGTAGTAGCGAAGAGGCGCAGGCGCGCTGTTAGCAATTGCGAAAGCGATCACGTCTGACCCGAATAGAGCGGTAGACGTCTGCGTACGACCCCGCCGGGGGGTTGACCGAGGGCTGATCACGCGGGGACCCCGTCTTAAACATGGCATACGAAGCGCAATTCGTTGACGCCTCCCTGGCAGAAAGACTGCTGGGTGAAGGTGGCAACACTCATGAAGTCGCTGCTCCTTCTCTCACATTCGAGCCACCTCACCACAGAGTCATTGCATTTGTCGGCATGCCTTTCGAGGCGAGGATCGCCGCCGGACCGGGCGTCGTGGTTTTCTCCCGCGAGTCCAGACATGAGCTGATCGCCGCAGCCGAGAACGCGGCGCGACACGGCTACCGCGGCATCGTCAGCTTCGGTGTCGCTGGGGGTCTCGCTTCAAGCCTGCGTCCCGGCGATTGGGTGGTCGCATCCTCCGTCGTTGACTCGCAAACCAGCAACGTCACGGATCGGGCTTGGTCCAACAAGCTCCTCGATCTGATCGCCGGGGCTCGCTACGCGCCGATCGCCGGCGTGGATGACCCGATTGCCGAGCCGGCAATCAAACGCGATCTGCATCGCGCGACCGGTGCGGCCGCGGTCGACATGGAATCACACGTCGTCGCCAGGCTCGCGGCGGAGCATGGCCTCGCCTTTGCGGCCGTGCGTGTCATCGTGGATCCCGCCGAGCGCGCGATCCCGCCCGCCGCGCTCGTCGGCATGAATGCCGACGGCCGCACCAACGTGCCCGCCATATTGCGCGAGCTCATCGCGCGGCCTGCGCAACTCACACGCCTCGCCCGCATCGCTTTCGATGCATTTGTCGCTCGCTCCGAAATGCAGCGGGTGCGGCAGTTGCTCGGTCCGCATTTCGGCCTCACCGACTTGGCCAGTGCAGAATTGGGACAAGCGGAATTAGCGGCCACTCATTTGGCGCGATCAGACGTCGCGGCTTATCGTTCGGTAGCCTGAAGCAAATCGAATTCTCCGCCGAGTACGAGATCGAGACGGCCGGTGCGCCATTTGCCCGCAGCGTCGCGCACGAGCGGCGGCTCTTCACGATAGCGCCTTACGACCGCGTTAGGCCGCGGTGCTTCGTCGAGGGCCTCGACCACCAATTTTTGCTCCTTGGCAGCGGGAACATCGCCTAGGGGCACGACGGCCAGGCGGACCCGTGCGGTGACCCGGCCCCCGCCGCCTTCGGATGCTTCAAACACGTGAAGGCCCATCTCCGGCGACAGGATGCGATGAGCGCCGAAGCCGCTGACCGTTAGAATCGGCGTGTCCTTGTCCTTTGCGGCGCCTGGCATTTCCAGAATCTGCATGCGGCGCTTGCCGGCCCAGGCGCGATACATCGACCGCAACTTGTTGCACCAGGCGAGCGTCGCCTGCCGATCGCCGGCGCCGTCAAAGACAGGCTCTATGATCAGCGCCAACTCGACCGGCGCATTGTCGAACGCATCCCTGATGCCTTCCCTGATCAGGTGCAATTGCAGCGCCAGGCGGCCGCTCAACTGGGCCGAATAGCGCGCCGGTGTCCGGCTGTATCGCCCGAGCCGCCCGCGCAACGCATTGGCGGTTTCCACCGCCGATTTGACGCGGTCCATCAGGGCAAAGCGCGCGAGCGTGTCGAAGCGATCAGGCCGATTCCAAAAGTCGGCCACCGCAATCTCCTCGGCCAACTTCTCCTTGAGCCCATCCCATTCGTCGGATTGCAGGGTATGCTCGACATCCTCATATTCGGCCTGCAGCGTCTCGAATTCCGCGCGCGTTCCCTTCGGGGCGAGGATCGTCGAGGCGAGCGCAGACGGCGCAACAGGACCGGCAGGCGCCGAGGTCGGGACTTCGTCCTCCGCCGCCACATCGGCATCGGGATCGACGAACTCCGCCTGAATGCCGGCACCATCGCTGCGCACGAACAGAAATTGTTCGCCTTCAGGAAAGCGCTTTTCGACGATAATGCCCGCCAACGGCGCAACTACATACTGATCGATCGCTCGCTTGAGTGGCCGCGCGCCCATTTCGGGCGAAAAGCCCTTCTCGAGCAGAAATTCCAGCGCGGACGATTCCCACTCGATCGCCCAGGCGCGGTCTTTTAAGCCGCGCCGATCAAGCAGCTCGCTCAGTTCCTTTTTCAGAATGCCGCGCATCAGTCCGCGCGTGAGCGGCCGAAACACGATGACCTTGTCGAGCCGGTTCTGGAACTCGGGCCGATAGGTCTGGCTGATTGCGCGCATCACCTGTTCTTTGGTGAACACGTCCGCCTGCGGCGCAAAGCCCAGCCCAAGGCTGCGATGGGCGGTAGCGCCGAGATTCGAAGTCATGATGATCAGACAATGACGCAAGTCCGCGGCCAGGCCCATAGCGTCGGTCAACCGCCCCTCGTCGAACGCCTGCAGGAACAGGTCCCAGATTGCGGGATGAGCCTTCTCGAATTCGTCGAGCAGGATGACCGAAAACGGCTGCTTGCGCACGCGGCCGATCAGCGAATCGGCCTCGATGGCCGACGCCGAATTCTGCCCCAGGATCTTGCTCATCGAGTCGAAGGTCTGGAATTCGCTCATGTCCAGACGAATCATCCGCTCAACCGAGCCGAACAAATATTCCGACACCGCCTTCGCGAGCTCGGTTTTGCCGGTGCCGGTCGGGCCGGCGAACAGAAAAACACCGATCGGCTTGTCGGGATCGTTCAGCCCCGCTTTGAGCATGGCGATGCGCTCGACCATCGCCTCGACCGCCTCGTCCTGGCCGATCACCCGCGCGGTGAAGAAATCGCGGATCGATTTGAGATCGAGCTGCTCCTTGGTGTCGAGGATCGAGAGCGGCAATCCCGACAGTTGCGACAGGGTTTCCAGCACCCGACGCGGAGCAATCACGTCTTTTGTCTGCTCCGTGCGAATGGCGGTCAGCTTGAGCATCAGCAGAGCCGAGCCCGGCAGCCCTCCGGTCCCGAGGTATTGGCTAGCGGTAACGAGCGCGACTTTGGCGCACTCAGGGTCGAAGCGAATGTCGGCCTTCTCGGCCATTTCGTTGATGACGCCGCCCGCCAGCGATAGGGTGTCAGACGGCGACAGCGGCTCGATCGTGACGGTTTCAAACAGACCGCGCAGCGAGGGCTTGATCCGCACCAGCCGCGCAGTGCCCTTCGGCGTCGCCTCGGCCCAGACGATCAGGCGACCGGCGGCGATTGCCGGGATGATCTGATCGAGCATGGTCGCGCTCTGGCCCGAGTGCGTGCCGCTCAGCGCAAGCTGCACGATGTCGGGTATGTACCAGATCAGCTTGCGCCCCTTGCCCAGTTCCTCGACCACTTGGCGGATGCGGCCTTCGAGCTGGCCGATATAAATCTGGTCAGCCTGCAGATCGGCGCCGCTCGCTTCAAAGACGCTCCATCCGTCGGCCGCGATGCGCTGGGCGAACAGCCGCAGGAACGACGTCTTGCCCACCATCGGCTCGCCCGACACCAACAACGACCTGACCGGATGTTGACGCAACGTCGATTCAGCAAGCGCGAACGGTTTGCGCCAACCGTCCGGCTCAACGAGGATCTCGATCCCTTGTTGGTTCTTCCAGAAACGGCCGACGGCGTTCAGCGCGCTGGTATCCTGCGCCGGCGCGTCCGGCGGCGGCACGATTGGGGCGTCGTCGAGTTCCTCAATAAGCGGCACCGCGGCCGGATGGGTGACGCACCGCAGAAATCTTCGAATGATGTCGTGTGATGCAGCACGCCAGGCGGTCAGCGAGCCCCCGAACGCTATGGTATCGCTCCGCGCGGCGCAGCGCGCGAGGTAGTCGCGAAAGACGTTCGGCATCCAGCGATTGTCGATCCACCATTCCTTGGCGCGGGAGAACGGCGCGCCGACCGGAATTCGCGGTTCGGCCTCGAACAGCAGATCCAGCGCAAAAAACATGGCCCACGGCGAGAAGTGGTCGCACTGGGTGAGGACCCGGTCGGTCACTCCGGCGCGGTCGGGACGCTGGCGCAGCGATGCCAGCGCTGCGCTCGACAGCGACCAGCTGTTGCCTTCGACGTACTGCATCACGGTGGCAAGCGTCACGTCTCGCAGGCTGAGCAGCCGCACGGCCTCGCAGAAATCCGGCTGCGCATAGAGGTCGCTCGGGTGTGCGGCATTGGACCCAAATGGGCCGAATATTTTGTCGAGCTCGTAGAGACGGGCCGTCAGCGCCTGCAGATCGAAGGCCTCGGGCGGAAGGATTTCAGCGGCGGCAGCCGGCTTGGCGGCGGGTTTGCGCCAGCGGTTCAACCAAGCCCGTATTTGCTTGCGGAATAAAAATCCGAAAATGAGGCCGGCCAAAACGAGAGTTGTTATGCCGTCCCAAAAGTCCACGCCGTCAACTCCGCCCTCTTAATGCGTTTCCCGGGCGCAGCGCCGCACGTAGTGGTGCGCTGCAGACCCGGGATCATAACACGCTGCATCCTCATGGTTCCGGATCACCGTGCACTACATCCGGGAAACAAATCGATGCTCACCCCTGCGAGATAAATTTGGTCACCAGATAGGCGCCGAGGCCCTCGATGCCGCCCTCGCTGCCGTGACCCGACTCCTTGACGCCGCCGAACGGCGTCTCCGGCGTCGAAATCGCGATCGAGTTGACGCCGACCATGCCGGATTCCAGCGCGTCGCCGATGGCGGCGGCGGTCGAGTTCGACGAGGTGAAGGCGTAAGCCGCGAGCCCGTACTCCAGCGAATTGGCGCGCTCCACCACTTCGTCAAAAGTCTTGAAGGTGACCACAGGCGCGAGCGGTCCGAACGGCTCGCTCTTCATCACGTTGGCGTCGTCCGGAATGTCGGTGATCACTGTTGGCTCGTAGAAATAGCCCTGATTGCCACGCCGCTTGCCGCCGGTCTGAATCTTGCCGCCGCGCGCTTTGGCGTCGTTGACGAAACCCTCCATGGCCTCGATGCGCCGCGCGTTCGCCATCGGGCCCATGGTGATGCCCTTCTCCAAGCCGTCGCCCACCTTGATGCCGTTGGCATATTCGGTGAAGCGCTTGAGGAAGCGCGAATAGACGTCCTCCTGCACATAAAAGCGCGTCGGCGAAATGCAGACCTGGCCGGCATTGCGGTACTTGAACGCCGCGATGGTGTCGGCCGCCTTCTCCGGATCGGCATCGGCGAACACCACGACCGGCGAATGACCGCCAAGCTCCATGGTGGTGCGCTTCATGCCCTTGGCGGCCAGCGCCGCCAGGTGCTTGCCGACCGGGATCGAGCCCGTGAAGGAAATTTTTCGGATCGCATCCTTGGCGAGCAGATATTCGGAGACTTCCGCGGGCACGCCGAACACCAGATTGAGGACGCCCGCGGGCAAGCCGGCGTCGGCGAAGCAGCGCACCAGCTCGATGCAAGCGCCCGGTGTTTCCTCCGAGGCCTTGAGAATGAGCGAGCAGCCGGCGGCGAGCGCGCCGCCAATCTTGCGCGCCGGCGTCAGCACCGGGAAGTTCCACGGCGTAAACGCCGCGACCACACCGATCGGTTCCTGGATCACCAGCTGGCGGACGCCCTTGCCGCGGCCCGGCACGATGCGGCCGTAGGAGCGGCGGCCCTCTTCGGCATACCAGTCGATGATGTCGGCCGAGGTGATCACCTCGCCGCGGGCTTCCGGATAGGTCTTGCCCTGCTCCTGCACCATGATCTTGGAAATCGCGTCGTAGCGCTCGCGCATCAGATCGGCAGCCTTGTGCATGATCCTGCAACGGTCGTACGCCGACGTCGCCCGCCAGACCTTGAAGCCTTTTTCGGCTGCTTCAAGCGCCGCATCGAGATCGGCTTTGCTGGCATGCGGAAGGTGGGCCAGCGGCTTCTCCGTCGCCGGGTTGATCACGTCCTCGCCCTTGCGGCCGTCACCGCCGAGCCACTTACCGTCGATGAAGAGTTCCAGATTGGCGTACATGACCGTCCTCGCTTGGTGCCGTTGGGGGCTGTTTCTTGGCCCAGGATTTAGCAGGTTTCAGCAACCTCGTCATGCACGGGCTTGACCCGCGCATCCATGCTGAGCCGAGGCGGCCGGGACTACATCGCAGCGCCCGCAATCCTCACGTCAACATGGATTGCCGGGTCAAGCCCGGCAATGACGAGGGAGCGCAGCGTCACTCGACCCGCGTCGGATCGATGACGAAATTTGTGAACCCGCCATTCCGATCGTCCATGCCGGCCAGCACCTCGTTGACCTTGGACAAAGGCGACACGCGGTGTTCAAGCACGGAGAGATCGAGGGTGCCGGCGGCCGCCATGGCGACCATGTCTTCGCCCTCGCCCGTGGTGAACCACACCGACCCTTGCAGGCCGATGCGGTTGGTCATCATCCAGAATGCATTGATCGGCAGCGTCTCCATGACGGCGCCGACGTTGACCGCGCGGCCGCCCCGGCGCAGGCAAAACAGTGCGCGCATCATCGCGCTCGCCGGCGCGCCGGGCGGCAAGCAGTCGATCATCCCGTCGACGCCGTGGCCTTCTGTCAGCTTCCTTGCCCAGACGACGAGTGGATCGGGCTGCCCGGGATCACCGCCCGGAGCCGGCGCATTAGGTACGGCGAGAACCTCGATGCGTTGCGGCGCGAGCTTCCTCACGCGATCGAGCAGCGCGGCATTGCGGCCGGTGCCGAGGATTTTGGTCGCGCCCATCGCCAGAGCGAGTTGCGCCGCATTGAGACCGAGCTGACCGCTGATGCCGTTGATCAAGAGCGTCTGTCCCGGGCCGACGCCGATTTTCTTCATCGCCGCATAGGCGGTGCCGAAATAGCCGAGCCGCGCGGCGGCCTCGAAGCTCACGCTGTCGGGGAGCTTGACCAAGGCGGTCGCCGGTGCGGTGATGAATTGCGCGAGCCCACCGTACGGATACGCGCGCATGATCTCTTGCGAGCGGCCGAAATAACCCTGCAGCGTCCAGCTTGGACAATCATGGGCTTGGCCGCTGCGGCACATCCGGCATGAACCGCAAGAGCGCCCCGGATTGACGTAGATGCGCTCGCCCGGACGCACCTGCCACACCTGTTCGCCGACCTTGGCGACTACGCCGGCCGGATCGAGGCCGAAGATGGCGGGCAGCGGCGGCATCATCTTATTGTCCGGCGTGAGCGTGCCGAAGTAGTTGCTGACCACGCGGGTCAGGTTGGGCACGACGCCACAGGCCTTGACCTCGACCAGCACGTCGGTCGGCCGCGGCTCCGGCACCTCGATGCGATCGAGCGTCATCGGCTGGCCGTACGCGTGCAGCCGCGCCGCGATCATGGTGGCCATCATGCCCTCCCCCTGTTATCGGCCGGACGGCGGCTATTTGGCGCGCGCGGCCGCTTCCATCACTACTTTAACGGCCTCATTGAGTTCGGGCCGATCTTTCGAGAGTTCGTTGCCGATATTCGACGTCTTGGCCAAAAACGCGGCCTGTTCGTCGGCCGGAAGGCTGACCAGCTCGCCACCCTTACTGGTCCACTCCTCACGCTGCGCCTCGAAGAAGTCGTTCACGAAAGGCACGATATTTTGCGCCGTCGCGGTGGCGTCGTCGCGCACGATCTTTTGCAGATCGGGCGGCAACGCTTCGAGCCACTTTTTGTTCATGACGGCGATCGTGTTGACGTAGGGCTGCCCGATCTCCACGAGATATTTGGCCGCATCCAGATAATGCAGCGGGTCGAATACCGGAACGGTGCCGAGCGCGCCATCGATGGCGCCTTGCTGCAGCGCCGGCAACACGTCGCCCAGCGACATCGCCACCGGCGACGCATCCATCCGCTTGATCATCTCCATCTGGAATGGCGACGCAAGCACGCGAATTTTCGTGCCCTTGAACTCGGCCAAGTGCCGAATGGGATTGCGCAGCACGATCGAAGATGGCCCGAGCGGAAGCAGCGCTATTCCGGTCAGGCCCTTGTTGGCGCCCAGCCCGAGCATCACGGCCTTGACGGCCGGATCCTGAATGACCTTCACGTCCTGGGCCTGACTGGCGATCATGCCCGGCGCGCTGAGCGCCTCATAGCGCTGGTCAACGCCGACCAGAAATTCCGGCGGTCCGATCCAGGCCTGGATTGATCCAAATTGGGCTCCCTCGATTTGCCGCGGAATGGAGCCGAGCTGGCTTGCTGGATAGACTTCACTCTTGATCCGTCCTCCCGAATCCTTGTCGATCGCCGCGGCGAAGCGCTTCATCCATTCGTGCTGGGTGTCGTTGAGCGTCGCCGTGCTCAACTTCATCACATAGGTCTTGTCCTGTGCGGCGGCCGGGAACGGCAGCGCAAGAAATACAGAGACCACGGCCGCGCAAAGCGCCGTTGGAATACCACCCGACAAGTGCCGGCTTACCGTCATTTCGGTTTTTCCTTTTTCGATTTCCTTGGGGAGGCTCGCTTAGCACGTCGCTGCAGGTGGCAAATCCGTCACGCCCGCATGGCAGCAGCGCAATTCGACCTCGCCGGAGCGACGGATGGTCGCGGAATGACCTTTGGCGGTGCCCGGAGCCCTCGCGGGCAACCTCGGCTATGGCCGGCCAAGCTGCTAGCCTTGCTCGGAGAGTCGGACATTGCGCTCGCAACCATGAACCCCTTGGCGATCTGGCACCGTATCCGCGCTCTGCTGCGAGCCTACAAACCGCGCTGGCGCTTCTGCGTGCGTATGACGGCGTCGGGCTTGGCCGCATACGCCGTCGCCAAAATCCTGCAGGTTCCGCTGCACGGCCTGTGGGTGATCATCACGGCCGTTGTGGTCACGCAAATGAGCGCCGGCGGATCGCTGCGCGCGACGCTCGAATACGTCATCGGCACGGTCGGCGGCGCCGTGTATGCGGCCATCATCGGCGTTCTGATTCCGCACGCGACGCCGCTCGCAGAGGCCGGCGTCCTCGCGCTGGTAATTGCGCCGCTGGCGCTGCTCGCCGCGTTCAATCCGAACTTCCGGGTCGCGCCATTTTCGGCGGTGCTGGTAATCCTCATCGCCGGACAATTCGGCGAGGGCCCGATCGAATCGGCCATCATTCGCTCTTCGGAAGTAGCGCTGGGCGGCGTGATCGCGGTCATTGTCTCGCTTCTGGTGTTTCCGGAGCGCGCGCACCAGATGCGGCTGAAGGCGGCGGTTCGCCTGCTGCAACGGCTGGCGCGCGACCTGCCGCTTCTGTTGACCGGCTTCACCGGGGAACTCGATCCGGCCACGAACAGCCGCATCCAGAACGACATCGGCGCGGCGGTCGCGAGCTTCCAGCAAATTACCAAGGAAGCACAGCACGAGCTTTTGGTCACGGTTGCGGAGCAACCCGATCCCGGTCCGCTGTCACGCACCATGCTGCGGCTGCGCCACGACCTCGTCATCATCGGCCGCGCGGGAGTGCGGCCGCTCCCCAACCCGTTGCGCACGCGCTTGAGCGTGCCGCTCACCCGCGTCGGCGCGGCGGCCAGCGATTTCCTCAACGACAGCGCGAACGCGCTGAGCGTGCGAAGCAAACCGCCGCCGCTGGATGCTTTCGAAGCCGCCCTTGCGACCTACACGGCCGAGGTCGAAGCGTTGCGCAGCGCGGGCCTGACGCTGCCGCTGACCAGCAACGAAGTCGAACCAGTCTTTGCCCTTGGCTTCGCGCTGGATCAGCTCCACGAGAATTTCTTCGATTTGCAGCGCTGCGTACGGGACTACGCGCAGCGCCCGAGGCGGAAGAGGAGCAATGAACCTTCCCGCCGTTCTGGCTGATCGCCCTGACGGAATAGAAATCCGCTCTTGCGGCGCGTTGCGTTTTTACGAGAGCATGATCTTTTCGGGAAACCGGCATCCACCCTCGGATCAAGTACGAGGGCAGGCTTTTTCCGGATCATGCTCTATGGCCCTATTTGTTGCGCGCCGCTGAGTCCGCCACGGTTTTCACCGCCGCGGCCAGCGCCGGCTTATCCTTCGACAGATCGGAGCCGATGGTGGAGATCTTGGCGAGATACGCGGCCTGTTCGTCAGCAGGAAGACTTATCAACTCGGCGCCCTGATCCTTCCAGGCCTGGCGCTGGGCGGCATAGAAATCCTTCACGAAAGGCAGGATGCCGGTGGTGACTGTCGTGGCGTCATCGCGAACGATTTTCTGCAAATCCGCAGGCAAATCCTCCAGCCATTTCTTGTTCATCACCACGACGACATTCACGTAAGGCTGTCCGGTCTCGACCAGATATTTGGTCGCTTCGGAGTAGTGCAGCGGCACGAAAACCGAAATCGTGCCCAACGCGCCATCGATGGCTCCTTGCTGCAGCGCCGGAAGCACATCGCCGAGCGTCATGGCGACCGGTGAAGCATTCATCCGCTCGATCATCTCGAGCTGAAATGACGACGCGAGGACGCGGATTTTCATTCCTTTGAATTCATCGAGGTGGTGAATCTCTTTGCGGACCACGATCGATGATGGACCCGTGGGCATGATGGCAATACCCGCCAGCCCTTTGTTCGCACCCAGCCCAAGCATCAGGTCCCTGACCGGCGGATCGTTCACCACCCGCTCGTCCTGTTCCTGACTGGTGAAAAGCCCCGGCGCGCTCAACGCCTCGTAACGCTCGTCCAGGCCGACGAGAAACTCCGGCGGCCCGATCCAGGCCTGGATCGAGCCAAACTGCGTGCCCTCGATCTGCCGGGGAATCGAGCCGAGCTTGCTGGCATTATAGACTTCGCCCTTGATGCGGCCGCCGGAATCCTTTTCGACGGCCGCAGCAAATCGCTCCAGCCATTCCTGCTGCGTGTCTTTGACCGTGGCGGTGCTGAGCTTCATCACGTAGGTTTTACCGGCCTGCGCATGAGCCGCCGACGATGGCGCCAGGAACGCCGCCAAAAACGCCGCGATCCCCGCAACCGCCAGGAGCACCGCGGCGCCGTCGACAATTTGACGTGGTCGGAATTTCATACTTCCTCGCTATCTCCGGCATAGCGAGATGAAGCATGGAGCGTGCCACACACGCCGGACCGCGCGGCGATGTCAGCCTTGGAGCGCCATGAGCTCCACCGGTCCATCAAATAATGTTCCAATCAGCTTTAGGACATGCGCGGCGCGGTCGGCGCTCCAGCCGCCATGCTGCGCGTTGAGCAAAAATTTTTCTTCGATGTCGGCGCGGGTCAACGGCTCCTGCACGCCGCCGCGCATGTAGGGTTGGCGCTGCTCGACCACCGAGCCGTCGCGCAGGGTGGCGCGGATGTGGCCGGTGAAGTTCTTCGGATAGGGATTATTCGGATCGATCTGATAACGAACCTTGGCGGCGAGCGCGAGGACGCTCGGATCGCGCACCGCCGCATCGGTGAAATCGCCCAAGCCCACGTTGCCGCGAACGAAACCCGCAGCGATGCAATAGGGCGTGGAGAATTTGCCAGAGTAGCCGTTGGCCGGATGCTGTTTAGCGGCGAGCGGCTCCCACAGCCGGTGCACGGTGCCCTCGCCGACTTCGCACACCATCTCGGCCACGTCGTCAGCCTTGATGCCGCGCGCGGCGAGCGCGCGCGCGCAATCGATGTACGGATGCGTCATGGTCCCGCACGGATAGGCCTTGAAGGCGAGCGTCTCGGTGACCCAGCTTTCTCCAAAGTCGCCGATCAGCGCTTGGTAATCGCCTTTGGTCGTGTGGGCGAAGGCGTGGAAGAAACCGTGCACGCCTTCGAACACCGTGCGGGGTCCATTGAACCCGGCGCGGCCGAGGAGCGCCGCCTGCAGGCCTGATTGCGCCGCCCACCCTGCATGCAGGCGCTTGGTCCACGCACCTTCCGCCAGATATTCGATAATGCCGCTTGCCATCGAAGCGGCGGTGCCGAGCGCGTCGACCAACTGGCGTGGCGTGAGCTTGAGCGCGGCGGCGACGCCGGCCGTGGCTCCCATGGCGCCGAACACGGCGGTCGGATGAAATCCGGCCTTATGGGTCAGTGTCGGTGCCACGAGCCCGAGCCGGCACAGGGTCTCGACACCGACCGCGATGCCGAGGAGCGCGGCACGGCCGTCGAGTTTGTGCCGCTCGCAGGCGGCGAGCACCGCCGGCACGATCACCGCGCCGGCATGCACCGGCCCGCCCTCGAACGTGTCGTCGAAATCCTCGCCATGAATTGCGGTGCCGTTGACCAGCGCGGCGCCTGCCGCCGTCAGCGTGCGCGCATGCCCGATGGCGGTACACGCTCCATCATCGTCGCGCGCGGCGAGCACGGCCTTCACATAATCCTCGTTGCGCGCCGTGACCGCGAGGCCGACCACATCGACCAACAAATCCTCGCACTTGCGCCGCACCGCGTCAGGCAGGCGCGCCGCATCGAGCGCGCCAATCTTTTGCGCCAGATGCTCGGCAATAGCGGTTTTGGGGATCTCGTCTGAGGCCATATCTTTGAATGGTCTACGGAGGCGATCAGACTTTCAGGTTATGACCCTTGCCTGAGTTGATTTGTCCTTTGGCGCCTTTCGAACACTATCTTCACCGTCGCCGTCGAGAAGTTTCCAATTTCCTAAGAATCCTGACAGTTTCTTGCGATATCCGCGTCCTAATTTTGTTTCATCACCATCCAAATGGAATATTCGCCGCTTGGTTGAGCGATCGTGCTGCTGCCCCTTGGCGCCCGGCGTTTCCACCCAATTTTTGAAATCATTCGTCAGCCAATCGCGAACGGTTCGAGTAGGCACTACATAAAAAAGCGGATATTGCTCCCCAGCGGGGATTTCGACCAAAACGCAAAAATCCGCGGCGCCAAGCTCTAGAAAAATCTCTCCATTCTTTTTGACGTTCCATTGAAACCCTCCGGAAGTTTTTGTTTTGACGCGCAGCCCAACTTGACGATCGCCCTTGCGCGCGAGGACATCGTACGCTCGAGAATTTCGAGCTGTTTGCGCGGCGATCCAGTCGCGGCGACTCAACTCTGCCAACACATAAAATTCGCCCGTATTTCCTTTCAATACGCTGTCCAACTAACACTCCCTTAATATTTATTCGCGATCGGCAGTTCCTCGGCGGGGAATTGCGTGATGACGCGGTGGCCCTTGTCGGTGACCACGACCTCTTCCTCGATGCGCGCGGCCGAGAAGCCGTCGGTCGCCGGACAATAGGTCTCCAGCGCGAACACCATCCCCTCCTTGATCTCGGTTGGATGCGACAGCGACACCACGCGCGAGATGATCGGCCGCTCGTGCAGCGCCAGGCCGAGGCCATGGCCGAATTGCAGGCCGAACGCCGACATTTCGTCAGGGAAGCCGAAATCCTGCGCCTTCGGCCACACGCTGCAGACTTCGTCGGTCATCACGCCTGGCTTGATCAGGTCGATCGCGAGATCGAGCCATTCTCGGCATTTCTTGTAGGCATCGTGCTGCGCGGGCGTGGCGCGGCCGACGTTGAAGGTGCGGTAATAGCAGGTGCGGTAGCCCATGAACGATTGCAGAATGTCGAAGAACGCCTGGTCGCCGGGCCGCAGCATGCGGTCGGTGAAATTGTGCGGGTGCGGATTGCAGCGCTCGCCCGAAATGGCGTTGACGGCCTCGACGTCGTCGGAGCCGTGGCGATAGAGGAACTCGTTGACCTTGGCGACCACGTCGTTCTCACGGATGCCAGGTTTCAGTTCCTCGCTGATCATGTGGTAGGCGCCGTCGACCATGGCGGCGGCACGGTTGAGCAGCGCGATCTCGTCGATGTTCTTGACCTCGCGCGCTTCCAGCATCACCTGCTGGCCGTCGGCGATCTTCAGGCCGGCCTTCTGCAGCTCGAACATCATCGGCGGTTCGATAATGTCGACGCCGACCGCCATCTTTTCGCAGCCGGCTTCCTTGATCAGCGACGCGATCTCCTTGGCGTGGCGCTCCATCAGTCCGAATGCCGGGTTGACCGTGCCGCGCAGCCCGATCAGGCCGGCCTTGCAATTCTCCGGCTTGAGCCAGGGCGTGTAGAGCTTGTGGTGCACGGCGGCCGAGCCAAAATCCCACAGGATCGGATCGGGACTGGTGCGGGTGAACAGCGCCCAGCGGCAGAGCTTGTCGCGCTCCCATTCGCCGATCTTGGTCGAGGTGATGTAGCGGATGTTGTTGACGTCGAAGACCAGCAACGCGCCGAGCTCGGACTTCTCCAGCGCCTGCTTGACGCGGCCGAGCCGGTAGCGGTGCAGCCGCCGGTAATCGACCCGCTCCTCGAAATCGACCCCCATGGTGCCGAGCGCCGGCAGCGCCCGCCCCCAATTGTAGCGCGGGTTGACGTCCTCGGCGCGGATCGTCGTCGGCTCGCGGGTGATGTCGTCCATCGGAGTCTCCTTCCCTAATTCCGTCATCCAGAGGCGCCCGCCGCGGGCGGGCCTCGAAGGACGACGGCCGGTGTGCGGCAGCTGTAACTGCTATTCTACGCTTGAGCGCGCTTATTTTCACGGGTACCCGGGCCGTCGCCCTTCGAGGCGCGCCGTTGCGCGGCGCGCACCTCAGGTGACGGTTATCCCGGGATCGGCACTTCGCCGACATCCTTCGGCACCTTGTAGCCCTTCTGCGTCGCCGGGCGCTTGGCGATGGCCACATACCAGCGCTTGACGTTCGGGTACTTGTTGAGGTCGACCGTCTGCCATTCGTACCGGGACACCCACGGCCAGATGGCAATGTCGGCGATCGAATAGGCGTCGGCCACGTATTCGTGTTCGGCGAGCCGCTTGTCGAGCACGCCGTACAGCCGGTGCGCCTCCTTGAGGTAGCGCTCTTCGGCGTACGGCGCCTTGCCGGGATTGTATTTGGTGAAGTGGTGCACCTGACCGAACATCGGCCCCGGACCGCCCATCTGCCACATCAACCACTCGATGGTGTGATAGCGCGCCTCGCCGGATTTCGGCAGCAGCTTGCCGGTCTTGTCGCCGAGATAAATCAAGATGGCGCCCGACTCCATCAGGCTCATGCCGTTGTCGCGATCGACAATCGCGGGAATGCGGTTGTTGGGGCTGATCTTCAGAAATTCCGGCTTGAATTGCTCGTCCTTTGAGATGTCGACGGCATGCACGGTGTAGGGCAGACCCATTTCCTCGAGCGCGATGGAGGCCTTGCGGCCGTTGGGCGTCGTCCAGGTGTAGAGATCGATCACGGTGTTGTCCTTTTTTATCCTGTGCTGGTTTGTGGAATGTAAAGGCTTGGCTTAGGCCGCATTCTCTCGCGCCGCGTTTGCGCTGTTTCGCCGGAGTACGTCAAGGTGCGCCGCAATGCCATCGCGAATCTTCGGGCCATACGTTCGCATTTCGGCAAACTCGGCCTCGGAGATGAGATCGGACAGTCCCGACTTGAAACTCGGCCACGCACCTGCGTACGCCCACCAGTTCTGCACCCGCGGCCGATCCTTGATCCAGAGATCGAGCAATCCCAGATAATCGAGCCGCGCGGCGAACGGCATGAGATTGATGTCGGCGAGCGAAGGTTCGGCACCGAGAATCCATGGCCCGCCGCCGGCAAGCATTTCTTCCAGCAGCCTGAAAGCGCGCTCATAGGCGGCAACGGCGTGAACCACGAACGGCGATTGCACGCCGTGCTCGTAGGTCGATTTGAAGCGGTCGGTGCGGCGCGGATCGCCGACATTGCGAAAACGCCTCTGCCGGGTTTCTTCCGGCATGTTTTTCATGCGCTCGCGGAACATGGCCGAGAAGCTGATCTCGGTAACACCCTCGAACAACCCTTCGTCCACCATCTTGCTCCACAGCCGCATGCGCGATTGCAACCACGGATCGGCAGGGATCAACTTCGGCGGCTCCGGAAAAGTCTGGTCGATATATTCGCAAATCAGCGTCGATTCGATCACCGGCTTGCCGTCGTGAACGAGCGTCGGCACGACGCCCTTAGGGTTGAGCTTGAGATATTTCGGCTCGTATTGCTCAGCCGTAAACAGATTGACCGGAATCGCTTTCCACTCAAGGCTCTTCGCCCGCAGGGTGATGCGGACTTTCTGACAGCAAACCGAGTTGCCGAAATCGTAGAGGATCAACTCGCTCATGCGGCCTTCTTGCCCCACAGCCGCGCGGACGCGATATCCGCGCCCTGGCGGATCGCCTTGAGCTTGAGCCATACCACCGGCTCGATGACCCACTCGCGCCGCGTAAACGTGCCGAAGCCGCAATCGCTCGAGGCAACGACGCGCTCGCGATCGCCCACCGCCGCCACGGCTTCCTCAATGCGCCGCGCCACCACTTCGGGATGCTCGACGAAGTTACTCGTGGTCTCGACCACGCCCGGAATGAGGATCATGTCCTTGGGGAGCGGCACGCGCTTGAGCGCCGCGTATTCATGGGCGTGGCGCGGATTGGAGAATTCGATGGAGAGCGCGCCGACCCTGGCCTGATAAAGCGCAGGGAGAATCTTCTCGAGCGCGATATCGTGAATGTGCGGACCTTCCCAGTTGCCGTAGCAAATGTGCAGCCGCACGCGGTCGCGCGGGATGCCTTCGATGCCTTTGTTGATGGCAGCCACATGCCGCTCGCAGCGCTTGACGAAGTCGGCGTCCGACAGGTCGCGGTACATCATGGTGCGATCCATGGCGAGATCGGGCGCGTCGATCTGCAGGACGAGGCCTGCCTTGTTGATCGCGCGATACTCGTTGCCCATCTCGCGGGCGATAGCGTCCAGATAGTCGTCGTGGGACGGATAATAGGCATTCAGCATCGTGGTCGAGATGATGCCGGGCGAGGCCGCGGTCATGAACCGCTCGGAAAAGGCGTGCAGTTCGTCGGCGATCCTGTTGAAGCCTTCGGTCTCTTCGGTGATCGGTTTGAGATCGCGATACTTGACGTCGGCCTGCGCCTCTGGCGCGCCGTGCTGGCTCTTCGGCGGATTGGGGAACCGCCGCATCAGATAGGTCATCAGTTCGGGGAATTCCTCGAACTCGCGGCCGCGGCGGCGTTTGGAGACGCCGGCAAAGCCCGACATGCGCTGCGGCACGTAGGTCTGAAAGCCGATCCGCCGCTGCTCACCGTCATTGCCGATATCGATACCGGCTTCCATCTGCTTCTCGACCACATGCCGGACCGCCTTATCGAACGCGGCGGCCAAGAGCTTCTCATCGAGGCGCTCGCCGTCCTCCTGCCGGACCAGAAGGTCACTCAGCGTCTCGTTGCGCGGCAGGCTGCCCACATGGGTGGTGAGGATTCGATCGCGGCTGAAAATCATGAGGCACTCCTGTCCGTCATGGCTGACGGCTTATAATATTGCGGCAAATTTTGCTATCGCCATAATGTGTTACAATAGGCATGACGTGGGCAACCCCGCGCCTGTCAGAGCATGATCCGGAAAAGTGGATACCGGTTTTCCGAAAAGATCATGCTCCAACGAATAATCTGGAGAGGAAACGCCGGATGGATATCGCTCAGCCGAGCTTGGCGCCGGGCGCGTCCGCCGACGCCGTCCCCCGCGATTACAATTTCGCGGCCGATATCCTCAAGCGCAATCTGGACGCCGGCCGGGCCCGCAAGATCGCCTTTATCGATCATCGCGGCAGCTACGGCTACGGCGAACTTGCGGAGCGCGTGCAGCGTTTTGCCCATGCGCTGGGCGCACTCGGCATCCGCCGCGAGGAGCGCATCCTCATCTGCCTCACCGATACCATCGATTGGCCGACGGCTTTCCTCGGCGCCATCAAGGCCGGCGTGGTGGCGGTTCCGGTCAACACGCTTTTGACCGAGGATGATTACGCTTTCATGCTCGGCGACAGCCGCGCGCGGCTCCTGGTTGTTTCCGACGAGCTCTATCCGCGGCTTGCCAAAGCGATCGCGGCATCCAAAGACCTCGCGCATGTGCTGGTCTCGGGCGACAATGCGCACGGGCGTTCGCGCTTTGCCGATGTGCCGGCAGAAGCGAAGACCAACACCATGACCGCGCCGACCACGCGCGACGACATGTGCTTCTGGCTTTACACATCGGGATCGACCGGCAAGCCCAAGGGCGCCGTCCATACCCACGCCGACCTCAAGCTCACCGACGATCTGTACGCCGGGCCGATCCTCGGCATCACCGAGAACGACGTTTGCTACTCGGTAGCGAAATTGTTCTTTGCCTACGGGCTCGGCAATGCGCTGACCTTCCCGATGTCGGCGGGCGCCACCACCGTGCTGCTGCCGGCGCGGCCGACGCCGGATCTGGTCGCTGATCTCTTGAAGAAGCACGGCGTGACCATCTTCTACGCGGTGCCGACTTTCTACGCCGCCTTTCTTGCAAGCCTGGCGGCGCCGGCGCGCGCGGACGTGAAACTGCGGCGCTGCGTCTCGGCCGGAGAGGCATTGCCCCAGGACGTCGGCCGCCGCTGGAGCGAACGCTATGGCGTCGACATTCTCGACGGCATCGGCTCCACGGAAATGTTGCACATCTATCTCACCAATCGCCCCGGCGACGTGAAATACGGCACCAGCGGCAAGCCGATTACCGGCTACGATCTTCGTCTCGTCGATGATGACGGCAAGATCGTCACCACGCGCGGCGAAATGGGCGAACTGCAGGTGCGCGGACCGACCAGCGCCATGATGTACTGGAATAATCGCGAACAGTCGCGAACGACTTTTCTCGGCGAGTGGACACGCTCCGGCGACAAGTACATCGAGGACGACAACGGTCACTTTGTCTACTGCGGCCGCCGCGACGACATGCTGAAAGTCTCCGGCATGTACGTCTCGCCGTTCGAGGTCGAGGGCGCGCTGCAGAGCCACCCCGACGTGCTGGAAGCCGCCGTTGTCGGCTGGCCCGACGAGGAAAAACTCATCAAGCCGAAGGCGTTTGTTGTGCTCAAATCCCCCGAAAAGGCCTGCGCGGATTTTGCCCGCGTCCTGCAGGATCACTGCCGGAAGAGTCTGGCCATGTACAAATACCCGCGCTGGATCGAGTTCCGCACCGAGCTGCCGAAAACCGCAACGGGGAAAATTCAGCGATTTAAGCTGCGCGCGGAGGCTGAGGGGAAGTAGGCGCGCGTCATGCCCGGCCTTGTGCCGGGCATCCCGATTCCTTACACACCGTGCATTGTGATCGTCATGGCCGGGACAAGCCCGGCCATGACGCCGACGTCAATCCAGCGGCTCGACCTTGACGATCGACGCGCCGTGGTTGCTGCCGATCCAGAGCGCCCCCGGATTTCTCCGGTCATCGACAAAAACGCGGCGGATATTGGTCGGGCGCGGCAGCTGATATTCGATGTACTGGCCGGTCTTGACGTCGAGGCGCGCGACGCGATCCGTGTTCATCGAGCCGGTCCAGGCATCGCCGTTGCGGTCGAGCACCGTGTCGTAGGGCGATGACCACGGCGTCGGTACTTTCCATTCCTCGATTTTGCCGGTCTCCGGGTCGAGCATGCCGATGGCGCTGCCGAAATATTCGGCGAACCACAGCCGGCCCTGGTCGTCGACGCGTCCGCGCCGTGGGTGCGAATTCGGCGTCGGCGTAAGATAGACCGTCGGCTCCTTGCTCCTGGAGTCGATGCGCACAATGTTGCCGGCTGAGAAATCGAGCAGATAAAGATTGTTCTCGGCGTCCGAATAAATTCCGTAGGTGCCGATGCGCTTGCCGGTGCGCGGATCCTGGGGTGAGCCCAGATCCTCGAACTTGTTGGAAGCAAGATCGAGCCGGTAGATGTGACCGCCGGCGGAATTCTTGATCCACACCTTGTCGTCGGCCGGCGTGCCCTCGACCGCGAGATGCCCGAGCTGCCCGGCATCGGAGTCCCACTCCTTCGGCGTCGACCATGTCGCGAATTTTGCGGTCTTGCGGTCGAACTTGGCGATCGCGCTCTGATACATCAGCCCGATCCACGGATTGTCGTCCTTGTCGATTTCAAGATCGAGCGTGCCGAGCGAATAGCCGGGCTTGGTCACCGGGATCGGATACTGCGTGACCTTTCCGGTCTTCGGATCCATCTCGCCGAGGAACATCTGGCCGAAATCCGAGTGCCAGACGTTGCCTTCGTGATCGAGCACGACGTCCTGCGGCTCGATCAGCTTGTTCGGCATGTCGTATTCGGTGATGATGACATGCGTGGATTTGCCGGTGAGCCGCGGCAGCGTCTGCAGCGGAAAATTCCACGTGTCGTGCCCGCTCAGATTAAGGCCGGCGAGCCATTCAGCGGCCTTGGGCGCCGCCTCGGCGGAGATGAGCCTGCGCACGGCGTCGCCGACGAGCCGTTGCGGCTTCAATGGCGTGCTGCCGGGGTAGTAGCCCGCCATGCGCAGAAACACCTGCTTGAACTCTTCCGCATCGTGGGTCGAGCGCACGATGCGCTCAAGGGTGTGGCAGCTGTTGCAGTCGAGCACCAATCGCTTCTGGGCATCGGTGCCGGGCATGCTGATGAGCCACTCGGCGTTGGTCAGTTGCGCGCTGAGGTTTTGCGTCGGCTTGAGCTTGAGATCGATCTTGTTGTCGCGCCCGGCCGCGACCCTGGCCTCGCGGGGACCGTCGAGATCGTAGCCGACGGTGCGGATGCTGATCGCGTAGTGGCCGGGATCGAGACGCGCGGCCGGGAAGCTGAAGCGGCCCTTGTCGTCGCTGATCACCGAGACCGTGATGGTGGAGCCGTCCTTCCTGGCGCTGACCACCACGCCTTCCATGAGGCCTTCGCGGGCGGAACTGACCTGGCCCGACAGCGCCGCCGCGGTCTGCGCCAAATCGGGCGAGACGGCCGGGAACACCAGAGCCACCAGACCAGCGGCTGCCGCGAGCAATAACGTGGTCATCCGCACCTGGGGCCTCCTCATTGGTTCAGGCTAAGAACCGGGCAAACGCCCTTTTGTCCGGCGTGATCGCGCTGTTTGCGGCAGCGTAGACCCGCGCTTGCAGCCGCTCAAGGACGCCCCATGCCCCGGCGGGGCATTGCGGCGGCCGCATTCCTTGCGTTAACACTCGTCCCGTATTACTTCGACGACGGCGTGCCGCGGTAGCTCAGCCGGTAGAGCACCGCATTCGTAAGTCTAATGCGGCCGTGCTGCCTGAGCGCAGCCTGTTCCAAATAGTCAGCTTTCATTGGACTTTTCAGGTGCGGCTCCTGCCCTTCATCAATACCCCGTACCGACCCGTATTATGCCGTCCGGTGGCAATTGCGGTGGCAAGAATGCAGAGCCGAAGGCAACAGGGCGTATTAATCGCGATCGCGGTCGTCGCTGGCATATCGTTCTTAGCGATCATGGCAAACGTCGCGCCCTACGATGATCGCGTGTTCCACTGGCAATGGCAGCCCGTGAGGTTCGTAAGCTGCATTTTGACGGCGCGGGAAACGCTTGCTGCCGGCCTGATCGCAGCGGGAGGCGCACTCTTCGCGGCTTGGTTGGCATGGAGCGCGATCAGAGACCAGATCAATTTTGAAGCGGCGCGCGACGCAGCTCAACGCAGGAGAGACGCCGAGGAGCGAAAGTTGCGCGCCGAACAGGAGCGGTTTGCGCTGCAAATGGCAGCAGATCAGCTCGGCAAGTTTATGTCGAGCTTCCGCGGTATCGATGCTTCCTCGGAGTGGAACTATCTTGACGACCTGCGTCGCTTGTCGAAGAACGGCGAGTTGTCATTTTATCCCCTCCCGCTACCTCCGCTTTTGGGCGCCAAGTTCAGCTTTCTGACGCGAAAAATTGGCGAACAGGCCGCAAAGATTAACACCGTGGACACCGACCCGACGCTAAGAGCGCGGGACGCGCCGGGCCAAATTACCTCCGCCGTTCGAAGCGCGTATATCGATCTCGATGCGGCCATTAAAGCTACGATCGACCAGTGTCACGCTCTTATCGGTGAACTCTATCGTGCAATCGAAGAGCGCGACAAAATCTGGGCCGACTGAAACTCGCGAGGGGCTGCGGCAGGCGCGGGCGTGACCCGCTGGTCAGAATCGGGTAGGTGGGTGCTTAAATCGGACTTGCGTCAGTTTTTGCGGCAACGAATGGAGGAAGTGAAGTGACTTGGGTGGTGGTGTTATATTTTTACTTGCAAAATGGCCACGTGCATGTGGTCCATCCTGATCAAGCGCCGACCTTTAACAGCCGGGCAGAATGCGAAGCCAACACGCCGCAAATCAGAAACAACATACAACTTCGGCCAGGCGAAAGGTCGTTTACGGTCAAATGCCAACAAAGACGGGCCTAGAAGACTGACGGGTCCGCCGCCCGCGCGGACCCTCTTTCGCTAAATGAACTCAACTGGGGCTCGTCCGCGTGGTGGCTTTTCAGGGCAATGGGTGGGACGGCTTTGACGCGCACCGGAGAGCCGCCCACGAAAAGATAATGCCGTACGAGAAAGCTTGGCCTCTCATTAAGGTTTCGGGACCTACCGACCAAAGGCATGAGAATCATCGGTTGAGCCCAAGTGAAATAGGCTCGCTTGAGTCGAGTGAACGGGCGGGTGGCAATCCGGTGGCAGTTAGGCTATAGATGCGCCGTAAGTCGTTGATAAGCCGCGGTAGCTCAGCCGGTAGAGCACCGCATTCGTAATGCGGGGGTCGGGGGTTCGAATCCCTTCCGCGGCACCAATAATCGTTTGTGAAAACAAAGACTTCCGGCAAAATGGCGGAGGGAGTTTTCGCCACGTTTCCAGTGATACACTGTGATACACAACAGGGCGTGTTTTGGGGAATGACGCGGCGGCGAGAGAAGGCGTGACCACGAAGCACTAACCAAAACGGCTTGAAAGCCTCGGGTTTCAGCTTGGCAAATCCGACCTCTGCGATAGGAATATCCTCCTATACCCACAACTGGAGGACATTCCAATGACTACGTCGCTTCTGAAATCTCTAAACTTCACGTCGCTTCTGTTATTCGGCGTGCAATTTTGACCCCCTAAGCGCGGGGATCGGCGTCCAAAATTGACCCCCTGAAGGTTGGCCTGATGCGCTGCTCGCTTTGATTCCAAGCGAGCGGTGGGGGGAATGCTGACAG
>JBAUYV010000250.1:0-3875 GCA_049584975.1 Xanthobacteraceae bacterium
GACTGGATGAAGCAGGCGTGCGGCTGCGGATGCTCGTAGGCGCTGGCCGATTGCACGAGCTTGCCGGTCTTATAGTCGACGTAGAAGTGTCCCTGGCTCGGGCCGTCGATGCCATAGGCCCAGTGCAGGCCGGTGTTGAACCATTGCGGCGAGTTCGGCGCCACCATCTGCATGGCCAGCATGTAGCGGTGCTCGTCGAAGAAGGCTTGCGCGTCGGCTTCCGAAGAAAAGTAGCCGCCCTTCCAGCCCCAATAGGTCCAGGTGCCGGCGAGCCGGTCGAACACCTGCTTGCAGGAAAGTTCGCCGACGGTGCGTTCGCTCTCCGGCAGTTCGGCAAGCGCCGTCGCATCGGCGACGCTGCGCCACAGCCAGGACGGAATGGTCTCTTCCTCGACCTTCTTCAGGCGCGCGGGAACGCCGGCCTTGCGGAAATACTTCTGCGCCAGCACGTCGGAGGCAACCTGCGACCATTGCTCCGGCACTTCGACATTGTCAGCGTGAAAAACAATCGAGCCATCAGGATTGCGGATTTCGCTTGTGGTCAGCCGGAAAACGATGTCCGCGTAGGGGGATTGTCCTGCCTTGGTGAAGCGCCGCTCGATCCGCATTTGTCTGGCCCCTTTCTATCGTAATTTGTTACAGCGGCAGCCCAGCGGAAGTCCCGCTTTGAATATAAGCCACCGATAGTTTCCCTGCGACGCGGCAAAAGCAGACTTCTGCCCCGCTTCGGGCCTCGCATCCCTGTTTCTTTCCGACACCGACCGCATCGAGCGGCGCGGGCCGGGCGCCTTGCGAAGGGCAATAGGTCCCGTGCTCGCGCCAACGGCGGCGCGGAGCAGTCCCACACCCTTTTTGGGGAGCCCGGCGGACCTCTTACCTGCGCGCCGAACTTGAGGACGCTAGGCCAAGCGCGGCGAGCACGTCAAGACTTAGTACACAATTCTGAATCAACCGCTAAATGTGGGAATTGTGGGGAAGAAAAATGACCACGCGGCAAGTATCGGAGATTCGTGGTGAATCCCAAAATGGATTGGCGTGTGGGGCGGAAATTTTTCTGCCAGGGATTGGGTAGCGGTGGACAGCTTTGGCATTTTGACGGAGCCGTCGCGGTACCGCGGTGGCGGTGATGGGCCGCTCGCCAAACGCACAGTCATGCATCCGTCACGCAACGGCGGGGGTTTCCGGCTGATTCTGCGTGAAACGAGTTGGAAACATCGGCATTTCTGCCACACTGGCGCGCGACGATGTTCGTAAGCGTTTGAATCCTTTCGCTGACTCACGACGATCGCAAACGCGCCGTCGCCACGGCAGCTTCGCGTCCCGCTCATCCAACCGTCTTGCCTCTCTTGTGACTGGCCGCCCCCACCGATAACCTCGCTCCATGGCGGGGGGTTGGGTCCAGCGTTGGCTCCGCGCGGGGCGCGTCCTTGCCGGCGCTGCCTTGTTGGCTGGCTGCGCCGAAGTCATCCACAACGAGCCCGTCAACCAGCCGCTCGCCGGCAACCTCAAGCAAGCCGACATCGAGCTCGGCCGCGGCGCGGCGTCCGATTACGACGACACCATCGTGGCGCTCTCGTTTTCCGGCGGCGGTACCCGGGCCGCGGCTTTTTCCCTGGGCGTGCTGGATGGCTTCGACGCAACGCGGGTGCGCACCACAAGCGGCACGGAATCCCTGCTCGATCACGTCGACTTCGTCTCCGGCGTGTCGGGAGGCTCGATCCTTGCCGCCTATTACGGGCTCAAAAAGCGCCAGGCGCTGGTCGACTTCAAAGAGCGCTTCCTGCTGCGAAATCCCGAGGAGGCGCTGCAGACGCGGTTGAGCCTCGGCAGCATCCTCCGTGGGCTGCAAGGGGGCGTCAACGACACGACGGAGTTTCCGCGCTGGCTCGACTCGAACCTCTACGAGGGTGCGCGTTTCAACAGCCTGCTGGCGTCGCGGCCGCGGGTCTGGATCAACGCCTCCGACATCTTCAGCCGCACGCCGTTCGTATTCGGCCAAACCACATTCGGCGCGCTGTGCAGCGATCTGGGCAACTATCCGATTTCGCTTGCGGTAGCGGCCTCCGCGGCGGTGCCGGTGGTGTTCACGCCGGTCGTGATCCAGAATTTCCCCGGCGCTTGTCCGGTTCCGCTGCCGGATTGGGTTGCGCGCGTGCGCAACAACGAGGATGCGCCGCCGCTCCTCAAGATCTACGCCGATGCGCTGCAGCGTTATCACGACGGCAGCATCAAGTATGTGAAGCTGCTCGACGGCGGCCTCGTGGATAATTACGGGCTTGCGGGCCTCACCCTGGCGCGGCTCGCCTCCACCACGCCTTATGGTCCGCTCGGCCCGGCGGAAGCGGTCAAGTTGCGGCGATTGTTGGTGCTGGTGGTGGACGCCGGCCGCGCGCCGTCCGGCGAGTGGGCGCAGACCGTAGCGGGTCCCGCGGGCGTCCAATTGATCAGCGCGGCGTCGGATACCGCGACCGAATCTGGCGCGGTCGGCAGCTACTCGGCTTTCCAGGACACGATGGGCGAGTGGAAGAGGACGCTGATCAACTGGCGCTGCCAGCTTTCTCCGGCCGACCGCGTCCGATACCACGCGCCGCCAGGCTGGAACTGCAGGGACATCGAGTTCTTCATGGGCCGCATCACCTTCGAGCAACTTGGGCCTGAGCGCGCGGCTGCGCTTAACGCGGTCGAGACCAGGTACAAGCTGCCGCCCGATCAGGTCGACATGCTCATCACTGCTGGCCGCGATGCGCTCGGCACCAGCAACATCTTCCACGCGTTCCTCAAGTCTCTGCCGCGGACGCCGCCGCGGACTGCGTCGGTCGCCATGCCGCTGACGATTTTGCACGAGGCGCGGGCGCAGTGACCTCCTTGATTCGCCGGCCAATCGGGCGTTGAATTTCCTCCGCGGTTGCGGCACGCCATTGCAACAAAGCGGCGGCGACACGCAGCGCAGGAGGAAACGACATGACCGGCATGGAACGGCGCGCCTTTATCCAGGGCGCGGGGGTCGGCACGCTCGCCTTCATGGTTAACGGCGCGGAAATCATGCTCACGCCGCGGCAAGCGCAGGCGCAGGGCGTGCCGCTGCGGACGCTGACCGCCGGCGAGGCGGCGACGCTCGATGCCGTGGGCGAGACGCTCGTTCCCGGCGCCAAAGAGGCGGGCGTCACCAACTTCGTCGATCAGCAGATTTCAATCCCGGCCGATGAGGCGCTGCTGCAGGCGCGCATTCTCAACGTGCGTCCGCCGTTTGCGAACTTCTACCGCGCGGCGCTCGGCGCGATCGACGGCGCCAGCAACAAGACCAAGGGTCAAAAGTTTGCGGAGCTGCCGCCGCAGGAGCGGCACGACTTCGTCAATCTGATGCGGCAGAACAAGATCGAAGGCTGGCAGGGTCCGCCGGGGCCGTTCGTCTTCACGGTGCTGCGCAGCGACAGCGTCGATGTCGTCTACGCCACCATGGATGGCTACGCCATGCTCGGCATACCGTACATGCCCCACGTCCCGCCGATAAAGAAGTGGTGAGGAGACAGCGCCATGGCTAATGAAAAAGTCGATGTGGTCGTTGTCGGCTCCGGCGCCTCGGGCTCGGTGTTCGCCGCCGTCCTCGCCAAGGCCGGCAAGAAGGTTCTCGTGCTCGACAACGGTCCCCATTGGCGGCGGACCGATCTGATCAGCTCCGATATTTGGGGCCGGCGGCTCAAGCCTGCGGGCGGCCCGATCCTGCTCGGCGGCAAGAATCCGTTCGCGTACGCCAATCAGGCGTCGTGGGCCGTGGGCGGCGCGGCGCTGCATTACTTCGCGCAGTTTCCCCGCTATCTGGCAACCGATTTCAAGATGAAGAGCGAGCACAATCGCGGGCACGATTGGCCGATCTC
>JBAUYV010000251.1:0-6167 GCA_049584975.1 Xanthobacteraceae bacterium
TCACGCGGCCGCGCGTCATGTGATCGAGCTGCGCCATGGTTTCGGCGACAACGAAGGGATGATGATAGGGTAGCGATTTCACCCCAGTGCCGAGCCTGATGTGCTTGGTGCGTTCCGCCGCCGCGGCGATGAAGACTTCGGGCGCGGCGATGATCTCGAAGCCGCCGGAATGATGTTCGCCGATCCACGCCTCGTCGAAGCCGAGATGGTCCAAAAGCGTCACCAGCTGCAGATCGCGCTCGATCGCATAGGTGGGGTCAAGATTGGTGGCATGGAACGGCCCCATGAACATGCCAAAGCGCAGCGAATGGCGGGACAATGCGCTACCTCCGGAAATCTCCGAACGTCGTGTAAGTGCAATCAGCGGTAGTTGCGATCACTTCAGAAGGCTCCCTGCCAATACCTCTAGCATGGTCAATGCCTGGTCCGCTCCCTGTGCTTCACCCTTTTCGAAGTCCTGGACGGCGAGGCCCATCGTGTTGGTGATTTGTGCCAAACAGAGGACCGCCATGTTCCGTTTTCGGGCGAACGTGTAGAGGGCGGCAGCTTCCATTTCGACAGCCAGCAGCCCTCTGGCGCGGGCCGCTGCGATTGCCTCGGCGGTTTCGCGGAATGGCGCGTCGCTCGTCCAGCTTGGTCCGACATGGGCCGGCAAGCCCGAAGCGTTCAGCGCGCGGATCGCCGCATCGACGAGTTGTGGATCGGCGACCGCAAACGCCTCGGGCGCGGCGTAGTGATAGCTCGTTCCCTCATCGCGCAGGGCGCGGTCGATAACGAGGAAATAGGGGAGGCTTGCGGCCGGCAAGATTTGACCGGCGGAGGTCACGCTGATCAGGAGCCTGCATCCGCTGGCAAAGAGCTCCTCGGCGACCAAGACGGCGAACGGCGCGCCGACCGCACTTCCGATAATGCCGCATGTTCGGTTTGCCAGCGCGAAGCTATACAGATCGGTGTGATAACAGGGCCAATCGCTGACGCGTTTTGCAGCGCCGGAGTTTTTGAGATGGCTGACGATATCGCCATCTGGATCGAGTATGCAGACCGGAGGCACTTCGGCCGCGGCAACACGCTTCTGCCGGCGTGCTTCGCGCAGCAGAGCGGATGGCTCGAATACCGATAACGCCTCCGGATGCTTATCCGCGAGAATGGGTGGCAACGCCACGTTGACCTCCTTAATCTCTTGCAGCGGGTTTCTGCTATAAGCAGATCAAGTGTGTCTTGCTGGCGACAACGGCGATGAGCGACATCGGGCGCTATACTCACTGGGAGAATGTGTACCAGACCAAAGCTGAGCGTGAAGTCAGCTGGTTTGAGGAGAATCCGGCCGTCTCGCTCGAACTCATCCACGCGACGGGCGTAACGGCTGCGGCATCGATTGTCGATATCGGGGGCGGAGCGTCACGGCTTGTTGATGCGCTCCTTGATGCAAGTTTCGGCTTCGTTACCGTTCTCGATGTTTCCGAACATGCGCTGGCGGTCGCGCAGGCGAGACTAGGGTCGCGAAGCGCCATGGCCAAATGGATTGCCGCCGACGTCACGGCATGGCGGCCATCCGAAACCTACGACGTGTGGCATGACCGCGCCGCCTTTCACTTTTTGACCGACGACCGGGATCGCGCGGCTTATGCAGAACGCGTCGCTCAAGCCGTGCGCCGGGGCGGCCATGTGATCATCGGCACTTTCGCGCCGGATGGTCCCGAACGATGCAGCGGCTTGCTCGTGTTGCGTCACGACGCCGCTTCGCTCGGCGCCGTGCTCGGTTCGTCCTTCAGTCTGGTGGAGAGCCGTAATTACACTCACCCAACGCCCATGGGGACGAGCCAGCGCTTTCAATTCAGCCGCTTTCGGCGTTTGAATTAAGGGCCGCGCGCTCTGTCGCTACTCCGTCGGCGCGATATTGGCTTGCTTCGCCACCTTGCCCCACAGCTCCCGCTCCGCGGCAAAGAATTTTGCCGCCTCGGCGCGGCTGCCCGGCGCCAAATCCATGCCGAGCGCTTTGGTCTTTTCGATGAGGTCCGGCTGCACGAGGCTGTCCGCCACATCGCGGTTGATCTTATCAGCAAGCGCGTCGGGCGTGCCCGGCGGCGCGACGATGCCGAAGAACGTCACGGCGCGATAGCCCGCCACGCCGGCTTCCACCAGCGTCGGCACGTCGGGCAGATCCTTGACGCGCGCGGTCGAACCGACCGCGACGATCCTTTCCTTGCCGGCGCGATGCAGCGGCATCGAGGTCGCCAGCATATCGAACATCATATTGACGCTGCCGCCGAGCACGTCGGCCACCGCGGGGCTCAAGCCTTTGTAGGGCACTTGCAGCAGCTTGATGTCGGCGAGCAATTCGAATTCGATCGTGGCGAACTGGCCGAGCGAACCGACGCCGGGCGTCGCCGAGGTGAGCTGGCCGGGCTTTGCCTTGGCGTCTGCGATCACCTGCGCGACGCTTGCGGCCGCGAAATGCGGACTCACCACCAGCACATAGGGCGAGGTCGCCACGACGGCGATCGCCACCCATTTCGCCGGGTCGTACGGCATGGTCTTGTACATGAACGCGTTGGTGGCCAGCGGGCCGGGTGAGGCGAATAGCAGTGTGTAGCCGTCGGGCGCGGCGCGCGCGACTTCCTCGGCGCCCACATTACCGCCGGCGCCGCCGATGTTCTCGACGATCACCGCTTGTCCCCATTTGCGCCCGAGCTGGTCGGCGAGCACGCGCGCCAGCAGATCGGTGCCGCCGCCGGGCGGGTAGGGGACGATCATCTTCACCGAGCGGGAAGGAAAGCCCGCCTGGGAATAGCTTGCGGACGGCATCGCCAACGCCACCAGTGCCGCGAGTGCAGTGACCGCTAGGTGCCGAGCCAGTCGAAGCCGTGTCATTGCCTGCTACCTCTGCTCGAATGTGCGCTGCATGTTATTTAAGCCGCCCGCGGCGCGCCAGCGCGGCCCGCGCTCGCCGCCATGCTGACAAGTTTCTGCTGCGGATGTAGAGAAGGGTAAAGTGTTGTGGAGGATCGCCTTTGCTCGCCCGCGATGAGTTACATACGCCGGTCGATTGGACCGCCCGCGCCCAGGCGCTGGCGCCGGTAATCGCGGCCGCCGCCGACCGCATTGAAGCCCAGCGGCGCATCGTGCCGGACGTCGTCACGGCGCTGCACGAAGTCGGGCTGTTCCGCATGCTGCTGCCGGTTTCGCTCGGCGGGTACGGAGCCGATGTGGCGGCGTTCAATCAGGTGATCGAGACCATCGCGGCGGCCGACGCCAGCACCGCGTGGTGCCTGGCGCAGCAGGTGGCGTCGACGCAGGCGGCAAACTTCATCGATCCCAGGATCGCGCGCGAGATTTTCGCCAGTCCCAACGGCGCGGTGGCCTGGGGCCCGCCGGCAGGCGCCAAAGCGGTCGTGGCCGACGGCGGCTACCTCGTCAACGGCCGCTGGCGGTTCGCGAGCGGCAGCGAGCATTGCCCATGGCTCGGCGGCCACTGCGCGGTGATAGAGGCCGGCGGCAAGCCGCGCCTCGACCCGCAGGGTCGCCCGGTCATGCGCACGATGCTGTTTCGCAAAGAGAAGGCCACGTTCACCGACATCTGGCACGTGCTCGGGCTGCGCGGCACCGCCAGCAATGCGTATGAAGTGAAAGACCTGTTCGTGCCGGAGGCCTACACGACCTGGCGCGATTCGGTGCCGGACCGGCGCGGCGACGAACCGCTGGCGCGCATTCCGCTGCTGACGCTCTACGGCATGGGCTTTTCCGGCGTGGCGCTCGGCCTGGGGCGCGCCTGCCTCGATGCTTTCAAGACGCTCGCCGCCACCAAGAAGCCGAGCCCCATGCACGGCGCGCCGATCCCGCTGCGTGAGCATCCGGTGATCCAATCGCGCGTGGCCGAGGCCACCGGCCAGCTGCAATCGGCGCGCGCTTATCTGATCGACATGCTACGCGTGTTCTGGGATGCCGCCGCGGCCAAACGCGCGCCGTCGCTTGAGCAGCGCGCGCAATTGCGCATCGCCATTACGGGCTCCATGGAGCAGGCAAGCCGTGTGGTCGACTTCGCCTTCCGCACCGCGGGCGCGGACGCGATCTTTCAGGGGAGCCCGTTCGAGCGGCGCTTCCGCGACATGCACACCGTCACCGCACAGGGCCAGGCGCATCTCTCCAACTTCGAGGGCGCCGGTCAGGCCTTGTTCGGCATCGAGACCACGCAAAGGCTATGACGCCCGCGGGGCGAAGTGGATGAACAACAAAAATAGCGGCACGACCAAAACCCTGCGCAAGGAGGACGCGTCGCTGCTTTCGGGCCGCGGGCGCTATGCCGACGATCTTCCGGTTCCGGTCGGCACGCTGCACGCCCACGTCGTCCGCTCGCCGCACGCTCACGCCGACATCGTGCGTATCGATGCGCGGGCCGCGCTGGCACACGAGGGCGTGTGGGCGGTCATCACTGGCGAAGACGTACGCAAACTGTCCGAGCCGTTTCTCGGCGCCGTCAAGACGCCGGTACGGCAATGGTCGCTCGCGGTGGAGCGCGTGCGCTATGTGGGCGAGCCGGTGGCGCTCGTGGTGGCGGAAAGCCGCTACATCGCCGAGGACGCCGCCGAACTGGTGGCGATCGAGTACGAACCGCTCGCCGCCGTGATCGATCCGCTCGAGGCGTGCGAGAGTGACGCGCCGCTGTTGCACGCCGAGGCAAAGACCAACGAAGTCTCGGTGCGGGAATTTCACTATGGCGATACCGCGGCGGCATTCGCCCGCGCCGACCGCCGCATCGTCATGACCACCGCGTTCCCGCGGCTGTCGTTTACGCCGATCGAATGCTACGTCGTGGTCGCCCAGCACAATCCGGCCGAGGGCAGCTACGACGTGCTGGCGAATTTTCAGGGCCCGTTTTCCATGCATCCGGTGATGGCGCGGGCGCTGCGCGTGCCGGGGCCGAAACTGCGCCTGCGCATTCCGCCGGATTCCGGCGGCAGCTTCGGCATCAAGCTTTCGGTGTTTCCTTACGTGGTGTTGATGGCGCTGGCGGCGCGTATCACCGGCCGGCCGGTAAAGTGGGTCGAGGACCGCATCGAGCATCTGGTGGCGGCGAGCTCCGGGCCCAACCGGGTGACGAAGATCGAAGCCGCGATCACCGACGCGGGCCGCATTCTCGCGCTGCGGCTCGATCAGCTCGAGGATTACGGCGCGTTCCTGCGCGCGCCGATGCCGGGTCCGCTCTACCGCATGCACGGCGCGGTCACCGGCGCCTACGACATCGCCGACGTGGACGTGATCAACCGCGTCGTGCTCACCAACAAAATGCCGGCGAGTCTCATTCGCGGCTTCGGCGGCCCGCAGCTTTACCTGGCGCTGGAACGGCTGATGCAGCGCATCGCGGTGGAGCTTTCGCTCGATCCGCTCGATGTCATCCGCCGCAATCTCATCCCGGCGCGGAAATTCCCGTACCGCACCGCCGCCGGCGCACTTTACGATTCCGGCGATTATGCGCGCGCCGTCGAGATCGCGGCCGGGGCGGGGAGGCTTGACGAGCTGAAGCGCCGGCGCGATGCGGCGCGCGCCGCCGGCCGCATCTACGGCATCGGCTTTGCCGCCATCGTCGAACCGGCCATGTCGAACATGGGCTATCTCTCGACTTTGATGACGCGCGAGGCGCGGGAAAAGGCCGGACCCAAGAGCGGCGCCGTGTCCATGGCGACCGTGAACATCGATCCGCTCGGCGCGGTCACCGTCACCGCCGACGTCACCGTGCAGGGCCAAAGCCACGAGACGGTGCTGGCGCAGATCGTTGCCGATCAGCTCGGGCTTCGCGCCGACGACGTCGAAGTGGTTCTGGAAATGGATACGGCGAAAGACCAATGGTCGATTGCCGCCGGCACCTATTCCAGCCGCTTCGCCTCGGGCACTGCTGTTGCCGCGCACATGGCCGCCGTGCAAATGCGCGACAAGCTGAAAGCCATTGCGGCAAAGCAGCTCAACGTGCTGGCCGAGGACGTGGAGCTTTCGCGCGGCAAGATCCGCAGCCGTTCCAATCCCGACAACGCGCTGCCGTTCGGCCGCATTGCCGCCACCTCGCACTGGTCGCCGGTGCTGCTGCCGGAAGAGATGGCGCCGGCGTTGAGCGAGACCGGCGTGTGGACGCCGCCGGAGCTTGAGCCGCCGACGAGCGACGACCGCATCAATAC
>JBAUYV010000252.1:0-1872 GCA_049584975.1 Xanthobacteraceae bacterium
CTCGATGCGGTGCTGGCGCAAACCTCGACCTCCAAACAGGACGCCGCGCTCTTTGCCGAGCTGCTGACGCTGCCGAACGACGGCCGCTTCCCCGCGCTCGATCTAACGCCAGAGCAACGCCGGAAAAAAACGCTGGAAGCGCTCACGGCGCAAATGGAAGCGCTTGCACGGCAAAATCCAGTGTTGATGATCTTCGAGGATGCGCATTGGATCGACCCGACTAGCTTGGAAGTTTTTGGCCGGGCCGTGGACCAGATTCGGACCCTTCCTGTGCTGCTGCTCGTGACGTTCCGGCCGGAATTCACGCCACCGTGGATCGGACGGCCGCATGTGACCGCGCTGACCCTCAACCGGCTGGCGCAGCGCGATATCGACGCCATGATCGACCGGGTCGTCGGCAACAAACAGCTGCCGGCGAATATCCGGCAGGACATCATCGAGCGCACCGACGGCATACCCTTGTTCGTGGAGGAGATGACCAAGGCGGTGCTGGAGGCGGAAGGCGAGGGCGAAGCGCAACGGACGGCCAGCGCGGTTCCGTCACCGGCGCTCGCGGTCCCGGCAAGCCTGCACGCCTCCCTGATGGCGCGGCTCGATCGCCTTGGCCCGGCCAAGGAGGTGGCGCAGATCGGGTCGGCGATCGGCCGCGAGTTTTCGCATGCGCTTATGGCTGCTGTGGTGCGCAAGCCGGAGGCGGAGCTCAATGCGGCGCTCGATCGTCTTGTGCGGGCCGGGTTGCTTTTTCGGCAGGGCGTGCCACCGCATGCCAGCTATCTCTTCAAGCACGCGTTGGTGCAGGACGCGGCCTATGGCACGCTTTTGCGCGAGCCGCGGCGCGCGCTGCACGCCCGCATTGCCGAGACTCTTGAAAGCGAATTTCCGGACATCGCCGAAAGCCAGCCGGAGCTATTGGCGCGCCACTGCACCGAGGCCGGACTAATCGAAAAGGCCGCAGGGCTGTGGGGCAAGGCGGGACAGAGGTCGCTGGCACGCTCGGCGCTGGTCGAAGCCGTGGCGCAGTTTACACGCGCGCTTGACCAGATCGCATCTTTGCCGGCCACCCAAGCGCTCCGGCGCGAAAGGATCAAGCTTCAGGTCGCGCTCATAAACCCATTGCTGCATGTCAAAGGCTACGCCGCGCCGGAAACCAAGGCCGCTGTGGAGCGGGCACGCCTGCTGATCGAGCAGGCTGAAGCGCTAGGAGAGCCTGTCGAAGACCCGTTGCTTTTGTTCTCCGTCCTATACGGCTTCTGGGTCGCGAACTACGTGGCGTTCAACGGTAATGCTACGCTCGAGCTTGCGGCGCAGTTCTTGGCGCTTGCCGAGAAGAACGGGGCGACCGTCCCGCTCATGGTCGGGCACCGCCTCATGGGCACGTCGTTGATGAGTACGGGAGACATCGCACCGGGCCGAGCGCACTACGATCAAGCGCTCGCGCTTTATGATCCTGCCGCGCATCGTCCACTGGCGACGCGATTTGGCCAAGACGTCGGCGTGGCAATCTTGTGCTATCGGTCGCGGGCCCTGTGGTTGCTCGGCTATCCCGAGGCCGCGCGCAGAGACGCCGAGCACGCGCTTAAAGATGCGCGCGAGATCGGCCAAGCCGGCACCTTGATGTACGCGCTGGGCCACCTACCGTTGACCCATACCCTCAGCGGAAATAACGCGGCAGCAAACGCGCAAACCAATGAGGTTCTCGCATTGGCGGACGAAAAAGGGGCGTTGCTGTGGAGGGGGATCGGAATGGCGTTCCAAGGTTGCGTATTGGCCCTGGGCGGCAAAGTCTCGGAGGCGGTGCAAATGATGACCTCCGGGATATCTCAACAACGGTCGACGGGAGCAACAGTGTGGATACTGTGGTATCTGTCATAT
>JBAUYV010000253.1:0-9972 GCA_049584975.1 Xanthobacteraceae bacterium
CCTCAGATGCGGAGCCTTGAGCGGTGAAATCGAAGACGAGAATTTGGAGCCTGCCGAGAAGTCGCCAAACTGTTTCGTCATCGTCGGCTACTCCGGCATCACGCAGATTCGACCTGAAGGTTTGCACGAATCTTCGCATGTCATCGTTGGCAGAGCCTGGCCGCTCAATGCGGTCAAAGAAGGTTGGCGCGGAGAGCAATTGTCGCGCCCAGGTTAGGACATCTTGATAGGCGCCATCGATCTTGTGAGACGTCCGAGCGATGGCAATCGCGAGTTCGCAGCGAGTGGCCGAGAAGTCTGGGCTGCGCGAAGCCTCGGCGATTTGCGCCACGACGGAGCGAAAGACGGTGTCGGTCGGTGCAAATGTGACGCTGCGCTTAACTTGGATTTCGAGGACAGCAGAGTTCCCGCGCGCATCGTGAGCATGCACGATAACGTCGTCGAGCGGATGGCCCTCAGCCGCCCTTTGCAACTTCACGCAATCGATGGTGGTCCCGGGCAGGCCGCGTGGTTCCGTGCCCGTCAATAGGGACAGCAGGTAGTGAGCTCCGACCTGGCCCTCGAAGAGACTGCCGGCTGGTCCACTAGACGCGGGGCTCGTAGCGTTAGCTGTCAGATATCTAGCTCCATGCAGTCTACTCCCATGTGGTCACTTTATATCGAAATCACGAACAGAAATTGAACACTTTGATGCTGTTAGGATCGCGCTAAAGCCTGATCCTCTCCACCTCGTCCTGCGTCAGCCGCTCCTTCGTACGGTCATAAAGCTTGGTCGTGCGCGGGCTTTCGTGCGCCGCCATTTCCTGGGCGTGCTCGAGCGCGCCGCCATTGGCAAGATAGGCGGTAATCCCGGTCGCGCGGAAAGTGTGGCAGCCGATCGGCGCCGTGATGCCGGCCGCGATCGCGCGCCGACGGATCATCAGCCAGGCATTGGCTTGTGTCAGCGGTCGGTCGGTCAGCGCCTTTGCGTTGTGCCTCGGGCTGGTGCGGAACAGAAAGCCCTTGCGGTCATCGGCGATGCCGGCGGCATCGATGTAGGCGCGCAGCGCGTCGGCGAGTGCGTGGTGGCAGGGCATCGCATGCTCCTTGCCGCCTTTCTCGTGCAGCCGGATCGTCCATCCCGCCCCGCGCGGCCGGAGATCCTCGACTTTCATCTTCAGCGCCGCGGTGATCCGCGCAAAAGAATAAGTGAGCGTCGCGATCAGGGCGCGGTCGCGTAAGTCGCGCAGGGTGTCGTTCGGGATGCTGTCGATGAGCTTGCGCCATTCGGCGGCCTCGAGCACCGGCGTCTTGCCGATCTTGACGACGTGCTTAGGGCCGCGCACCGCCGCCGCCGGATTCATCGGCACCACCTGCCCGGTCACCAGCCAGTCGAACAGCATGCGGACGGCCGCGAGCTGCTGCTTCACTGCTGGCGCTCCATGTTTCTCCTGAAGCTCCTTGATCCACGCGGCGACGTCGAACGGCCGGATCGTGGTGAGCGCGAGCCCGCGATCCTCGCACCAGGCGAAAAACCGGCTGCAGGCGCGCGCATAGGCCCGCCGCGTGTGATCGTTGTTGATGTCGGCGGCGAAGAATTCGAGATAGCGCCAGCTGGCCTGGTCGCCGAGGTCGGCGATCAGCGCCGGCACTATATAGGTGTCGACCGGTGCCGGGATCAGCAGCGCGGCGGGGTCGATGATCGCGGGGAGCTGGTCGGAGGGGGGTGTCATGACCCCTGCCCTAGCACAAATCTTGTGGTTGATAAGGGACGTTATCAATCGCAAGATGGGCGACCCCGGGGCAGGGGAGGATCCGGCCGGTGTTGCCCCGAAGCAGACCGTTGCGACCGTAGCTGCACACTACCTGGCCGCTGTGTCCGGACGGGGGGATTTTGAAAGGAGCAGCTCCGATTCTCGCCGTCACCCGAGTCTATCGGTAAGGCCCATCTGGCCGCGGTAGCTTTCATGGTCAGGAACGGCACAGAAAAGGCGATCTTCCGCTCTCAGGTAGTCCGCAAAGGCGCGTATGAACTGCCGCTGGTTTCGTCTACCGGACTGACCGCGGCTACTGCGTTCGATTACCTCGTACGCAGCCTGATCGAGTATCGCTGTGACCTCGGCCATCGCTTCCACATAATCATAATTACCCCGTGCCCAAAATAAGTGCTGGTCACCCGACGGAGAAACCTCTAGTCGCGTCGCTGTGGCATCACTCACGCAGGTCGGGTCGTAATTAACAATTAGGGCGCTCTTCAATAACGCGTCCAACCAGAGCGAAATAGCTCTTCGTTCAAAACCCATCGCAATCAAGTACGAATACAAATCCGCCTTAGCGATATATGGACTCTTTGTTGCTCCGTAACGCACGACGGCATCCTTTAACGCCTGCAAAATCCTTATACCAAGCAACGGCGACGTTTCGAGTTCGGCATTTAAAGCGAACATGTTGTGCACAAATCTGTTGGCAGTTTGAACGAAAATATCATACCGTCCGCGAATCAGCGCCTTTCGAATTTTGAAATCCTCAATGTGAACCGCGGTCCCAAGTACGTAGGCTTTAAATGTTTCATTTAGTCCAACGTGAGGAGAATTTATAACGTCACGCAATATTTCTAGTACATCTCTGATATTATAGTTCGCACGTTGGCCCACAATGTACGTGGTATTGGGCGATGACAGAAACACTTCTTCAAGCCCTCGCACAAATTTCATTAAGTTATTGATATCAACACGAATCCCCTTTCCAATAAAATACCCACCTTTTTCTTTCTGCTCCTCCTCTATTTTTTTGAGTGCAAAACTTATCCTTCGTTCGAGAATGATTGTGGCTGGAGGTGTGGGCAGTAATAGAGCCTCATTTTCAAACGAACTTAGCGCACCGTTAGCGGCAAGCTGCCAGCTTGTCTTGTCAGTCATCGGCATAATTACGATGCACAATTCGCGTTCGAACAACGAGCGCGCAAACTGAAATACCTTTTCTTGAAAATCGATGCTAAAGTGGTCCGCGTTGTCGAAAATCAAACAAGGTATTTGCTGTCTCCCCTTGATAAAATTTCTCAACAATCGAAACAGATACTCGATGGGCTCCTCACGTCGAATGCGTTCTATATGATTACCGAATTGAATTTTGAATTCGTCTTTGTCTTTCTGATAAAGGTTAGACATAGTGCCACGTGTCCACCGCTGGTATTCACCAAAAAACATATGCCCGATCAATTCATCCCATGTAGCTACACTGTCACCCAATGCTAATTCGGCTTGTTCAAGGAGGTTTTTTTTCAACCAGTTTACCACCGTCTGTTCGTCCCCCTGGCTATCGGCGAGGTTGACAAATATCGGCACGCACGCCTGACGGAGCGACGCGGGTAGTTTGCTCTCAAAAAACCGGTGGATGAATGTCGTCTTTCCAGCACCCTTTGTCCCAACGAGTAGAATAAACTGATTTATGCGGGTCGCTCTCGCACGATCAAGAAGGTCAGCTAATTGAGCACCGGAGCTTGTATCTAACTTTTGGATATGACCTACTAATTCCTCAGCTAACCTCAACAATCGTTGTTCGGCGGCCCTACCTTCGCTCGTCTCCACAAAACAACATTCAATCATGTCTTTCTCAATAAACGCTGGAAAAAAGCAGTCATCAAACGATCCAGCTCTGGGATTACATCAGGCTGCTGTAGGAATGTCGCCGTTGCAGGCGGTCGAAGGACCTTCTGGAATCCAGTATGGCGGATAATGCGCCCTTCTGCTTCCTGAAATACGCCCCGAAACGTCAGGTGGCCCACGCGCTCTTTCACTAGTAAGTCGTAAAACAATTGGAAATGCGATTGAACGCATTCATGTGTTCCGAACACGAATGCCTTTCCGTCCAAGGTGTCAATACCATCACCTAACCGGTTGCTTCGGAATACGACCCACTCGAATCCATTGGTAACCGATGCAAGCTCCGTGTTTTTATAAGCGGAGTACTCAATTGCTTGTCGTATGCCCTCCTGGAGAGCGGCGTTTTTTAAGTTGGGACCTCCCAATTTGTAAGCAAAGCCACACTCCCGAGTGGCTAATCCGAAAGGCAGGTCGGCCCGCTTGGCCTCAACAACGCATCGCGCAATTCCGTTGATAGATAGCTTGTAATCAAGGAACCCCCCTCCTGCGCGCTCTTCCGCTTGTATGTCGGGCTTTTCCCATCCCAGAACGTTTATTTAGACGCTATCGATGATTTTAAGTCTGACGTCGGCCTCTGTCTTCAAATTGGCTCGTAACGTGGGGATTTCTGCGAGAAGAGCTTTCCAGGCATCGAAAGCAACGTCGATATGGTCTCGCACCTGTTCGTCGGGAGCCATAAGCGTGGTCATGCGTTGAATCTCCAGGCCGCGTGCCCAGGGGTAAGGAGCGGTCCATCAATGACGAAGATCGAGTTTAGGCGAATCGCGATGATTGCGGAATGAAATACGGATGGCCGGAATCGGCGCATCCTCGTCATCGGGGCATGCGCCCGCGACCGGTCGGACCTGACGCGTCGTCGCCTTCGAGCCGAACTGGCGTTGTTGCCCCGAAGGAGACGTTGGCGGCCTGATTCGATCTCGGCGCGAGCGAGCGAGGGGCGATTGCGGTAAGTTGCGGCCAAGCGCCTTCGCGGCCTTCAGATTGCGGTGTCATCAGCCTGGAGCGTTGACGGCACCGAGAAACTCAGACACGGCCCGCGCTACTGCTTCCGGCTGTTCCAACAGCAGGAAATGCCCGGCGTGGGGTAGATCGACGACCCGCACCCGCTCGCCCAACTGCTCGCGCAACGCATGCCCATTCCCCGGCGGTGCCGCTTCATCATCGAGCCCCTGGATCACGAGAAGGGGGGCAGTACCGGCGCTCCACCAATATTCGAGAGGCACGTTCCGGCTGGTCGCGAGATGCGCGATAAAGACCGCAGGCCAGCATTCGACCTGTTTCAGTACCTTGGGGTCGGATGCTGGCGAGAGCCAGCGCGCCCCCAGCAGGGTGACGCAATCGCTGCCATTCATCTTGGCCTGCGTCGCATTGCGAAAGTGCGTGCCGATCGGCCCCGTCGGGGGCGCGATGAGGCCACCCGCTGCAAGCAGCGTCACGCTGCGGACCAGCGATGGCTGATCGACTGCCAGACAGCGGGCGATCCGGTTGCCGAAGGCATGTCCGATCAGGTGCGCCGGACCACAGCCAATTGCCTTAATGACGCCAGCGACGTCACCGGCCAGATCGTGCAAGGTCGCGCCGTCGAGAGAACCGCAACTGCCGCCGACGCCACGCATATTAATCGAGATCGTCTGGAACCCTGCGGTAACCAGCGCGCGCGCCAGATGATCAAAATAGCCGGTGCTGCAGCCCGCATTCGCGAGCAACACGACTGGTGCGCCCGAACCGCAAACTGTGCAGTCCAACGTCGCGTCACCGACCTCGATGGTACGATGCTGCTGCATTCTCGCCTCCCGCTTTTATGCCGGTGCAACCACAAAGCCGGCGCGTGGAAAATGCACGCAAACCTCGCCGATCTCACGATCACTGCGGCGGATCACGACCTCATGGACGTCCGAGGCGACCAATTCACCGACAACCGGGTCGCGTCCAGTATCGTCCGGCGTCACGGTAACGGTCTGGCCAGGTTTCCGACCGATGGGATCCTGCGGATCGACGGTCGCCCTGGCGATCGATGTGGCATCCCTTGCTACATCGAGAGCTTGTTGCGCGCTCATTTGCCTTCGGCTGCCATGGCCGATAGCCGCAATGCGCTCAGCCCAAGTCAGGAGCCTCGGAAAGCCATCCAGCGGCGCCGCCGCCGATCCGAAATTCTGTCGCAAGAACCAAACCGGATGATAGGCGGCGAGATCGGCGAGGCCGGCGGCAGGGCCTTGCAAGAACGAGCGCCCGTCAGCCAGCATCTGATCCAGCCAATCGAAATGCGCGCGCAGCTGATCGAGCAGATGGGGCACCGCCGCCAGCATTGCGACGGGATCGATATTTCGGCCGGAGAACTTGGCCCGGTCTTCGAGAAACCCCTCAGGCAACGCGTCGGGCTTCTTCGCGAACAAGATGCCGGCAGCCGGGCTGAAAGTTGTCTTCTCGGCCCACCAGGCAAGCGCGTCGGCTGCGCCGTGGCCGGCGGGATAAAAGCTCGGAGTGGGGTACCGGCGCTCGAGTTCGCGCATGATCAACTGGCTGTCGCAATAGATGTCCGCGCCAATCTGCAGAACCGGCGTCTTGCGATAGCCTCCCGTCAGCGCCGTCAGATTCGGTTTCGGCATGATGATAGGAAGCTCGACCGACGCCCAGCTGAGGCCCTTTAGCCCAAGACCGAGCCGGACTTTCTCCGAATAGGGAGAGATGTCGTAATGGTGCAAAATGATGTCGGTCATGGGAGAGGCCTTGAGCGTGATGGCGAGGTCCCCTCGATATCAGTCGCGAACACGTGGCCAGCAAGCGATGGATTTGGCCACCAGGTTTAGCTGAGCTAAACTCGCATCATGATCAGACGCTTCGCATTGCTGCAGACGTTTGTCGCCGTGGCGCGCGCCGGAAAAATGAAGCAAGCGGCGCAGGACCTGGCGCTCACACCGGGCGCAGTCAGTCAACGCATTCGCCAGCTTGAGGAGGTAGCAGGGCGCCGGCTGTTTACCCGGACCGCCACCGGTGTCGAGCTGAGCACTGCGGGTGAGGCCATGTTCACCGCACTCGCCGAGCCGTTTCGCGCGATCGAGGCCGTCGATCACGAACTCAGCGCACCGTCATCGCGCCGCGTAACAGTGAGTACGACGCAGTCATTCGCGGCGACCTGGCTGGTGCCGAGGCTCGCGCTGTTCGCACAGTGTTGTCCGGATATTGAGATTGCCGTGGAGGCGGGCGCCCGCCGGGTCGATTTAAAACGGGAACCGATCGATTTGGCAATCCGGCATGGGTTGGGAAAATATCCCGGACTTGAAAGCACCTGGATCATTGCGCCCGAATTCATTGTCGTCGCGAGCCCTGACCTGCTCAAAAACCGCGCTCCCCTCAAGAGAGCGGCCGATTGCCTGGCATTTCCGCTGCTCCATGACTTCAACCGCCAGGACTGGCCGCTTTGGTTCGAAGCCCACGGCGTCGACGCGCCGGTCGCCAAAAAAGGCCCGGCGTTTTCGGAAAGTCACCTGATCGTCCGAGCGGCTGTGGCGGGACAAGGACTGGCGCTCGTGAGGGATACTTATGTCGATGACGATCTTCGGTCACAGCGGCTGGTAAGGGCGCTGACGGTGAACTGGCCTCTGCAATTCGCGTATTATGCGGTCGCAACAGCTGAGGCCATGCAAAAGCCCGCGGTTCGGCGGTTTCGCGATTGGTTGGTCGAAGAGGCGCGACGGGAAGTCTAACCGCCCACGTGAGACGCGACGGCTGATTGCCTGCTTTAGCTACATCGAGGGTTGGTATAACCCGGTGCGGCTGCATTCGGGCCTGGGATACCGCTCGCCAACAACCTACGAAGCCGACATGCAGGCCACCATGACCACGACGTAACCCGCAAGCGGACTAACCGTCCACTGAAACGGGGCAACCTCAGAGGTAAGCTTTTACAATCACGACACGACCTCTCGCTCGACGGGGTACGTGGGGCATTCCGCCGATCACACCAGGCCGCGGGCAAAACCGCCCGCCCGCCTACTGCTCGCGTGGCCCCTGCCCCACCGGCCGCTCTATTCTCGAAACAATCTGTTCAAGAATAGAGCCCGGCAATCGAGGGCGGTAGAATCAGTCCGGAACGATCCGCTTGCGGAAATAAATTTTATGTCGTCAGTGCGGCGGGCCGGGCGGCGTCATGTTGACCAGCTGGCTGACGGCCTCTTTGATGCGGCGCCAGATCGCCTGGCCGCGGCGATCGGCCTGCGCGGCAAGTTCGGCGGCTGTGCGGCGCTTTCCCAGAAGGCCTTGTCGCTGTCGCGCTTGTGCATCAGAGCGTCGTCTCGCCCACCACCTTTGTGCAAGGCATCGCGCGGTAAAATTCTAGTCCTGCCCGACCAGCCGGACCATTGTACGCCCACACGATCAGCATAGGAGAAGTGTCATGCCGGGCAGAATCGTCCATATCGCGCTGAAGGTGAAAGACCTTGAGTCCGCGACCAGGTTCTACGAGGACGTGTTCGGCTTCCGCCAGGTCACCACGCATCGCGGCAAGGACAGCGGGCATGTCTCGCGCCATCTGACCGACGGCGCCATCGACCTGGCGCTGATGGTCTACGACAGCGAGGACGCGCCCGAGGCACAGCTTTCCGGCGTTGGCCCGTGCATCCACCATTGGGGGGCCGAGGTCGACGACATCACGGTCGCCTCCGAGAAAATCAAGGAATTGGGCGGTGAGGTGATGTCGCCGTTGGATGCCGGCGTCATCAAGTTCCGCGCGCCAGACGGCACGATCGCCGAGCTGGTGCAGAAGGACCGGTACGAGAACCTCAAGAAGTATCACGGCGTGGACTGAACGACGCCGCAGTCGAGGCCCGGCACCGGTCGTCAGGCTTACGGAAAAGCCGATTTCGAGACCAGGGTCGGGGCGTCAGGATCGGACCGATCTCGCGAGTGGAGGACGAGAATTGACCAGCCAGACCATCCTACTCGACGGCGGCATGTCGCTGTAGCGACCACGCCACATCGAAATCCGCCTGCATGCATGGGCCGAAGCCGCGAACGTGCAAGGCAATGCGCCCGCTGCATCGGGCGGGGCTGCGCTAGGATCGGCCAAAATTCGGGCCGAAATGGGAGGATCTTGCGAAATGGCCGAGGAAGCTTTCGATGCAAATGCAGAGCAGCGCCGCTATTGGAACACGGTCGCCGGACCGCGTTGGGTCGCCGCCCCGGGGTTCAGGGAACGGCGCAACCAGGAAAGCCTCGCGTTACTGCTGGCGCGCCTGGGCCTCGCCGGCGGCGAGAGCGTGCTCGAAATCGGTTGCGGCACCGGCGCCTTGACCCTGCCGCTCGCCGCCGCGGTCGGCGAGCAAGGGCGGGTGGTTGCGGTGGACATTTCGGAGCCGATGCTTGGCGCTGCGCGGCGGCGGGTCGGCGAGCATGGGCTGCGCAATGTCACATTGTTTCTCGGGGACGCGCAGGTGTTCGCCCTCGAACAAGGCGCATTCAATCTCGCGACCTCGCGCATGGGCGTCATGTTCTTCGCTGACCCGGCGGCGGCTTTTCGCAATATCGGCGGCGCGTTGAAATCGACCGGGCGCCTCGTCTTCGCCTGCTGGGGGCCGCTCGCGGAGAACCGGCACTGGCTGATCTCCTACGACGTCGCGCTGCACCATCTCGGGCCGCCGGCGCCGCAACCCGCTCACGAGCCGAGCCCGCTCGCCTTTGCCGACCCCGACTATATCCGCGGGGTTCTCGCGGCGGCCGGCTTCGTCGAGATCACGGTCGACCGCGCTCACCCGACCATCATCGGCGGCAGCCCCGAGGAGGAAGCCCGCCAGGCGCTGGCCATGGGGCCGACGGCGAGGCTGATCGAAGAGAAGAAGCCGACCGAAGCAACCCGCCAGGTAGTCGCCCGCGAAATCGAGGCAGCCTTCGCCGCCGAATCCGATTCCAGCCCGCTCCACCTGCCCGCAACCATCTTTCTTGTCGCCGCCCGCCGCCTGGCTTGAACGCCGCGGTGAGCGGTACGATTACCGAACACGCGCACCCGCAACTCGCCCGCTCTGCCTTCCAAAACCTCCTCGTCGCCGAAGGCACAGCTACGCCACCGAAAGGAAGGGCTGACACTCTAAACCGCTCTGCGGTATGTAAACACCTGGGAAGCATTCGCTCAACGAGCCCGAACCGCGCCTTCCTGCCATAACGTTTGCTGATTACTTGTAACCGCCACAGTCAGGCCCGGTAGGGACCGAGGAACAGATCGCCGAGGGCGCGGCGCAGCAGGTAGGTGATCCGCCGTTGTGCCAGGTGGTGCGGCCGGTCGTGGATCAGGTGGCAGCGCTGGCAAAGGCTCTTCAGATTCCGCGGCCGATTGTTGCCC
>JBAUYV010000254.1:0-15351 GCA_049584975.1 Xanthobacteraceae bacterium
ATCCCGGACGAATCCCGAGAGAGACCGCATGGCCGGACATTCCCAGTTCAAGAACATCATGCACCGCAAGGGGCGGCAGGATGCGGTGAAATCGAAACTCTTTGGCAAGCTAGCGCGCGAGATCACCGTCTCGGCGAAAATTGGCCTGCCCGATCCGGCGATGAATCCGCGGCTGCGCGCCGCCATCATGGCGGCGCGCGCTGAAAATATGCCGAAGGACAATATCGATCGCGCCATCAAGAAGGCGTTGGGTGGCGACGCCGAAAATTATGAGGAAATTCGCTACGAGGGCTACGGGCCGGGCGGTGCCGCGGTGATCGTCGAGGTGTTGACCGACAATCGCAATCGTACAGCCGGCGAGGTGCGCGCGACCTTCACCAAGAGCGGCGGCAATCTGGCGGAGACTGGCGCGGTCGCGTTCATGTTCGACCATGTCGGCGTTATCGAGTACGACGCCAAAGCCGCGAGCGCCGATGCGATGTTCGAGGCGGCGCTGGAAGCCGGCGCTGACGACGTGGCCTCCAATGAGAGCGGCCACGAGATTTACGCTGCGCCGGACAAATTCGGTTCGGTCACCAAGGCGCTCGAACAAAAATTCGGCGAGCCGCGCAAATCCGCACTGGTGTGGCGGCCGCAAAACACCGTCGCGGTCGATGACGAGCAGGGCGAGAAGCTCTTGAAGCTGATCGAGAACCTCAACGAGCACGACGACGTGCAGAACGTCTACGCGAATTTCGAGGTCTCGGACGCGCTGGTGGAAAAGATGAGCGCTTAGATGGATTGTCTCACCTAAGCTCCAACTCTACGATATCGCCGGGTCGCAGTGCACTGATTGCTGCTGCGATTTCGGATTGTCGGGCGCGAAGCTCCGGCCAATTGGTGGTCGGCAAAATCAGGATCGCCAAACGGCGGCCTGCAAGCCTCTGCTGATAACGAAGATTCTTGTCGGTTGTTACAAGCACATCGAATTCGGCTTCCACCGCTTCCAGGAGTCTACGTTATCAAGCTCGCCCCAACCCATTTCGTAGGCGGTCGACACGGTATGCTCCTTCAATGCTTGGCGCAGTGGTGCGGGCGTGCCCTGGTCAAAAAAGATTTTCATGCGAGCGAGGAGGGCGGCCTGTCAGGCGACTAGGCTTTGCTCGGCGTGCCGGAGTACAAGTTCGATCTGCTCGCGTGTCACTCCTGGAAACCACTCGAGGAAGTCATCGACCCGCGCGCCGCCCTCGAGGTTTTCAAATAAGGCGCGAACAGGCACGCGTGTGCCCTTGAACAGCCATTCTCCGCCGACTTTGCCTGGTATGCGTTCAACAGCGGCGCATTTGGACCAATCCAGCATGCGATAATTCTATGGGCGGGGGCAGGTGCCCGCAAGCCGAGGTTTTTGGCTTTCGAGTTAGCAAAACAGCCTATCAAATATCGGCAGGCTGATCAGCGCCGAAGCGGCGGCGAGCTTCCACCGCGGCCGCGAACAGCGGGCAGTCGGGAAATGTCATGACGTCCATCGTCCCAACGCGTCGGCGAAGTCCTATGGCATGCACTCGCCGTCGCGAACACCGCGCCGCTCCGCGCTAGGCGCAGGAGCGCCCCGGCGCTATCACGGAACCCAGGATGACGCGCCTGATTCGCATTATCGGCATCGATCCAGGCCTGCGCCGCACCGGCTGGGGCATCGTCGAGGTTGCGGGCAACCGCCTTGGCTTTCTCGGCTGCGGTTCGGTGACGACACGAGCGCAGGACGGGCTCGCGGAGCGGCTCCTCGCCATTCACGACGGCCTCATGCGCATTCTCGATGAATTCAAGCCCGACGAAGCGGCGGTCGAGGCAACCTTCGTCAACAAGGATGCCAAGGCAACGCTGAAACTCGGGCAGGCGCGCGGCATCGCCATGGTGGTGCCGGCGCGCGCCGGTGTGCCGGTCGCCGAATATGCACCCAACGTGGTCAAAAAGAGCATCGTCGGCGCCGGCCATGGCGATAAGACGCAAGTGCGTATGATGATCGGCGTGCTGTTGCCCAAGGCCGATCCGCAGTCGGACGATGCCGCCGACGCGCTGGCCATCGCGGTGACGCACGCGCATCATCGGCAAAGCGTGGTGCTGAAGGTCGCGGCGCGATGACTTTAACAAGCGCGCGGCAACGATTACCTCTCCTGGTGCGCGGGGAGATGTCAGGCGCCAGAGCCTCCCTCTCCCCGCAAGCGGGCAAAGGGAAATGATCGGCAAGCTCAAGGGCATCGTCGACAGTTACGGCGAGGATTACGTTATTCTCGACGTCAACGGCGTCGGCTATCTGGTACACTGCTCGTCGCGCACCCTGCAGGAATTGCCGCGCGCCGGCGAGCCGGTGACGTTGTCGATCGAGACCCACGTGCGCGAGGATCAAATCCGGCTGTTCGGCTTTTTGACCGATGTCGAGCGCGAATGGTTCCGGCTGTTGCAGACCGTACAAGGCGTTGGCACCAAGGTGGCGCTCGCCGTGCTGGGGACGCTCAAACCGGCCGATCTCGCTTCCGCCATCGCCATGCGCGACAAGGCCATGGTAGCGCGTACGCCCGGCGTCGGTCCAAAAGTCGCCGAGCGCATCGTCACCGAGCTGAAAGACAAGGCGCCGGCTTATACGGATGTGGACCCGGCGCTGGTGCGGCTGTCCGGCGCGATCGATGAGAAACGGGCGCCGCAGCCGGTGACCGATGCGGTGTCGGCTTTGGTCAATCTCGGTTACGGGCAGCCGCAGGCCGCCGCCGCCATCGCCGCTGCGGCGCGTGCCGCGGGTGATGGGGCTGAAGTGAGGACTTTGATCCGGCTCGGCCTGAAGGAGTTGTCGAAGTGAAACGCGCTGCAAAGTTGAGCAAGGCCGACAAGGAACTGGTCGACGCTGCGACCGCGGCGATCAAAGAGCGTTACCGCTACGACTGGCAGGAGGTCGGCGCCGCTTTACGCACGCGCTCGGGAAGGATTTTCACTGGGATCAATCTCGACGCCTATCTTGGGCGTATGGCGGTTTGTGCGGAAGCCGTGGCGCTTGGGCGCGCCTTTGTCGATTTGGGCGATGACGGGATCGAAACGATCGTCGCCGTGCGCCATCCCGACCCGGAGGAAAAAAATCAGGCCGTCGCTGTGGTGTCGCCGTGCGGCGCCTGCCGCGAGCTGATCTTCGATTATGACCGCAAGGCGCGCGTCATTGTGCCGAATGGAAAGTCGGCGGAGGCGGTGCCGATTGGCGATCTCTTGCCGAACAAATACAGCCGGGGACCCGAACGGTGAGCTTGAGCCCGGGGCGCAAACTGGTTTCGGGCGAGCGTCGCGAAGAAGATGCGGCGGAGGCCTCGCTGCGCCCGCAGCGGCTTTCCGAATTCGTCGGGCAGGAGCAGGCGCGCAACAATCTCGGCATCTTCATTGCCGCGGCCCGTGCGCGCAAGGAAGCGCTCGATCACGTGCTGTTTGTCGGACCGCCTGGCCTCGGCAAAACCACGCTGGCGCAGATCGTGGCGCGCGAGCTTTCGGTCAATTTCCGCGCCACCTCAGGCCCGGTGATCGTCAAGGCCGGCGACCTCGCGGCGCTGCTGACCAATCTCGAAGAACGCGACGTGCTCTTCATCGACGAAATTCACCGGCTCAATCCGGCGGTCGAGGAAATTCTCTATCCGGCGATGGAGGATTTTCAGCTTGATCTCATCATCGGCGCAGGGCCGGCGGCGCGCTCGGTGAAAATCGATCTCGCCAAGTTCACGCTGATCGGCGCCACCACCCGCGCCGGCCTCCTCACCAATCCGCTGCGCGACCGTTTCGGCATCCCGATCCGGCTCAATTTCTATTCCGAGGCTGAGCTGGAGCAGATCGTCAATCGCGGCGCGCGCGTGCTCAGCGTCGGCGTGACCGCGGACGGCGCCAACGAGATCGCGCGGCGCGCGCGGGGCACGCCGCGCATTGCCGGGCGGCTGCTGCGGCGCGTGCGCGATTTTGCTTCCGTCGCCGGCGCGCCGGCGATCGACCGCGCGGTCGCCGACAAGGCGCTGGCCGCGCTCGAAGTCGATGCCGCCGGCCTCGATGCCATGGACCGCCGCTATCTCTCGACCATCGCGGTGAACTACGGCGGCGGCCCGGTCGGTGTGGAGACGCTGGCCGCCGCATTGTCGGAGCCGCGCGACGCCATCGAGGACATCATCGAGCCCTATCTGATCCAGTGCGGCTTCTTGCAGCGCACGCCGCGCGGCCGGTTGATTACCGTGCACGCCTTCCGCCATCTCGGCCTGCCCGAGCCGGCGCGCGACCCCGCGCAGTTCGGGTTGTTCGCGTCGGAAGAGGATGAGTGACGCCGTGTCGCAAACCAACGAGGGCGGCTGTCATTGCGGCCGCGTGCGCTTCCGCGTGACGGCCGATTTGTCGCGCGTCACCGAATGCAATTGCTCGATGTGTGCCAAGAAGGGTTTCTTGCACTTGATCGTGCCGCCGGAGCAGTTTGAACTTTTGCGCGGCAAGGACGCGCTGACCACCTATCGATTCAACACCGGCGTCGCGCAGCACACGTTTTGTTCAACGTGCGGCATTCATCCCTTCTACGTTCCGCGCTCCGATCCGGACAAGATCGACGTCAACGTACGCTGCCTCGACGGCGTCGATGTGTCGAAGATCGAGGTGAAGGTTTTCGACGGCAAAAATTGGGAACACGCGATGACCGGCCGGGTGCCGTGGAGATAGGGCGGTGACGCACGTTCCCCTCGACGGCGAAATCCGCGACGGCCGGCATGTGCTGACAGTGCGCGTCTATTACGAAGACACGGACTTCACCGGCATCGTCTATCACGCCAATTATCTGCGCTACATGGAGCGCGGACGCACCAATTATCTGCGTCTCATTGGCATCGACCACCGCGCGCTGTTCGAGGAGACCGAAAAGGAGGCGCCGGGCTTTGCCTTCGTGGTGCGCTCAATGACGATCGACTTCCTTAAGCCCGCGCGCATGGACGACCTTTTGGAGGTTCTGACCGAACCTGAGGAGGTAAAGGGCGCCTCGATGACGCTGCACCAGCGCGTCATGCGCGGCGAGGAGCTTCTGGTCGAAGCGCGCGTGCGCGTCGCTTTCGTCAGCGGCGGCCGCGCCCGGCCGATTCCAAAGCCGCTGCGCGTTGCGATGAAGGCCGACCTCGATGTCACGCAGTCCTGAGCCGCGATTTTTGGCGCATGCCGGAATCGGGTGTGCCTTGGCCGTACAGCGTATTATATAAGCGGCATCATGATTGATCTTGATTTCACATTGTTCGAGACAGCCATCGGCTGCTGCGGGATTGTCTGGAGCGGACGCGGCATTGCCGGTGTGCAGATTGCCGAGAAGAGCGAGCGGGCTACGCGCAAGCACATTATGCGCCGCTATCCCGGCGCGCATGAGATCGCGCCGCCGCCTGACGTGGCGCGCGCCATCGCTGACATTGTGGCCTTGTTGAATGGCGAGGCGAAAGACCTGAGCTACGTGGCGCTCAACATCGACCGGGTGTCGGACTTCAACCGCCGTGTCTACGATGTCGCGCGTACGATCCGGCCGGGCGCGACCCTGTCCTACGGCGAAATCGCCGCGCGGCTCGGCGATCGCAATTTGGCGCGTGATGTGGCGCAGGCGCTTTCGCAAAATCCCTTTCCGCTCATCGTGCCGTGTCACCGGGTGCTGGCCGCAGGTGGCAAGATCGGCGGCTTTTCCGCACCGGGCGGGGTGCGCACCAAGCTGCGGCTCCTCTCGATCGAGGGAGCCCGGGCCGGAGAGCCCATGCTGTTCGACCGCCTGCCGTGGGCCACAGCGGACCGCAGGCAGGCATAAGCTCAAGTCTGGGGTCCATCGACGCCGGTCGGCGCGTCATGTAAAGGCTATTTACATGAACTGGTCGAAGGAAGGCCGGGGCGGCCCGCGCGGCTACCACCACGGCAATCTGCGCGAGGCGCTGCTGCGCGCCGCGCTGGAATTGATCGCGGAAAAAGGGCCCGCGGGATTTACGTTTGCCGAGGCGGCGCGGTGGGCCGGCGTGAGCCCGGCGGCGCCGTATCGACATTTCCGCGACCGCGATGAGCTTATGGCCAGCGTCGCGCTACGCGGCTTCGAGCGATTCGAGGCTGCGCTTTCTCGGGCCTGGGACGACGGCCGCCCGGATGCGTTCACTGCGCTCGATCGGTTGGGCAGGACGTATTTGGAGTTCGCGCGCACCGAGCCAGCGTACTACTCCGCCATGTTTGAGGCCGGCGTTCCGTTCACCACCAGTCAGGAACTGCGCGACGCGGGCGAACGCGCATTCGCGGTGTTGCGCGGGGCCGCTGAGAAGATTTGCGCACAGGTGACCGGGCCGCTGCGCCCGCCGGCGTTGATGGTGGCGCTTCACATCTGGTCCATGTCGCACGGCACCGCGTCGCTATTCGGCCGCGGCGATTCAGCGCGGCGACCGCTGCCGATGACTGCGGAAGAGCTGCTGGAGGCCGAGGTTCTGATCTACCTGCGGGGTCTGGGGGTGGAGAGAAAAACGTCTGAGAAAGGCTCTTGACACCGGAAAAAGCTGATGTAAATGTTATTTACATTCACGTACTGGAGGCGCACATGCTGCTTCTGCTTATGATCCTTGGCTTTATCGCGTGGTGGCCGCTGGGGCTACTTGTGCTTGCCTTTATGATCGGAACCGGACGGATGGCCTACGCTATGGGATGCTGGAATCATCACTGCAACGACTTCCGCGGGCACGACGGCATCAGCCGCTGGCAGTCGAAGATGGAATGGATGCAAGACCGCTGGCAGTCAAAGATCGAGCGGCTGCAGGGCAAGATGGACCGTATGCGCAGCAGGATGGAGCGCCCGCGCAACGGCGGAGACTCGTGGGGATCCTCTTGGGGATCGCCGCGATCGAGCGGCAATCGCGCCTTCGACGAGTATCGTGAACAAACTCTGCAGCGGCTCGAAGAGGAACAACGCGAGTTCAGGGAATTTTTGGAGCGGTTGCGCTTCGCCAAGGACCGCGAGCAGTTCGATCAGTTCATGACCGAACGCCGCAATCAGCCCCGCGACGAAGGTCCCCAACCGCAGGCAACCTGAGCATTAGATTCAGGCAAATGCAGCATTCGCAGCCGCCCGCTATGCAAAAAGCGGGCGGCTCGCGCGTTTCTGAGCGTATTTTTCTGCGTAATCCGCCCACGATCCGTTATTAACGGGGCATTGAGGATAGTTGGGTTCACTAGCAAGCAAACGAGCGGTGGTGGCGCCCTAGTTTGGACAAGTTTCGCGACTGATTTCGATCCGGCCGGTGACGGGTTCGGCTTGGGTCTTGGCGAAAATTCGGCTCTCAGTCGGCGCACAAAGCGGCTGCCTGACTGACCCTCATAGTCCCAGCATAGCGCGCCGTACCGGTCATGGCCCCGTATTTGGTTTCCGGTTCCAGCCCGCATGGCTTGGACCGCTGAAAGGACGCCGATGCCATCGTCAGGCCTTCAGCTTCTGAGTCTGTTTTGGGACTCGCTCTGGATCGTGAAGCTGGTGATGGGCGGGCTCGTGCTCTGCTCAATTTGGGTGTGGGCGATCGCCATCAATAGGACCCTGTACTTCAGGAGCGTGCGCAGAGCCGGAGAGCGCTTCGAACAGGCATTCTGGTCAGGTCAGTCGCTGGAGGATCTCTACAAGTCGCTGACGCCCTCGCCGGGGCATTCGACCGCCGCGATCTTCGTCGCCGCGATGAACGAATGGAAGCGCAGCTTCGAGGGCAACATCCGCTCCTTCACCGGGCTGCAGACGCGCATCGAAAAAGTGATGAATGTGACCATCGCCCGTGAGGTCGAGCTCATGGAGCGGGGGCTCCTGGTGCTGGCGACGGTCGGCTCCGCGGGTCCGTTCATCGGCCTGTTCGGCACGGTGACCGGCATCATGTCGAGCTTCCAGTCGATCGCCGCCTCGCAAAACACGTCGCTGGCGGTGGTCGCGCCGGGCATCGCGGAGGCGCTGTTTGCGACCGCAATCGGCCTCGTTGCCGCCATCCCGGCGACCATTTTCTATAATAAATTCTCGATCGAGGTGAACCGGCAGGCGCAGCGGCTCGAGGGCTTCGCCGACGAGTTCAGCGCGATCTTGTCTCGACAGATCGACGAGCGCGGGTGAGGGGGTATGGCGGCAGGCGCCATGAGCGTGCCAACAACCGGCAGGCGTAGCCGCCGGCGGCGCGCGGTGATGAGTGAAATTAACGTGACGCCCTTCGTGGACGTCATGCTGGTGCTCCTCATCGTCTTTATGGTGACGGCGCCGCTGATGACGATGTCCATCAGGGTCGATCTTCCTGATACGCGCGGCGGCACCGTGCTCAACAGTGATAAAGCTCCGCTGAACGTGACGCTCAAAAAGAGCGGCGGTTCCTGTTCCAGTCAGATAGACCTCTTCATCGACAAGACCCCGATTGCGCTCGACGACATCGAGGCGAAGTTCAAAGCGATCAAGAGCGCCAGCAACAATCAACAGCCGCCCACGGTGTGGCTGAACGCCGACCGGGATGTTTGCTATAATGAGGTGGCAAGAGTCCTGGGGAGACTCCATGACGCGGGATTTGGGACGGCGCTGAACATTACGAACGAGAAAAACGGGGAATAGGGTTGCGATCCGATTGGGCCATATCTGGAATTGCCCATGCGGGCCTCCTGCTGTTCGGGCTGGTCAGCCTTGCCAGCTCGAAACCGTCCGAAATGCCGGATTTAGTACCGGTCTCCATCGTGACCGATGCCGATATAGCGCGCGCGGCGGCCGGCCAGGAGAACGCACCCTTTCTGCCGAAGTCAAACCCGTTCGTTGACAAGCTGGGCGACCCGAAGCCGGCTAAGCAGCTCGCGCCCAAAGTCGTTGACAAGCCGGAGATCACTACCGCCACGGCGGCGCCGCCAGCGCCGCAGCCAAAGCCGGACCCGAAACCTGAGACCAAGCCGGAGCCCAAGCCTGAGAGTAAGGCTGAGGCCAAACCGGAGCCAAAGCCCGACCCCAAGCCGGATCCCAAGCCGGGCCCGAAGGCGGCGGAGAAACCAGACAAAAAGCCTGACAACTTCAAGCCGGATCAGATTGCCGACCTGTTGAACAAAAAAGAAAAGGAACAGCAGAAACAGTCCAAGCCGCAGGACAAGCAAACACCCGACGCTCCGAAATACAACGCCAACCAGATCGCCGAATTGCTCGATCATCGCGAGCCGCAGCGCCAGGCCGCGACTGGTGGTGCGGTTAATTCTGTCCCCAACCTTGGGGTACAGAATGCCGCGCCGGACGCGCAACTGTCGCAGAGCGAGATCGGCGCATTCCGCGACCGCATCAGAGATTGCTGGAGTCCTCCGCCTGGCGTCGATTCCAACTCCAACGTCTACGTAGAGCTGCGGGTTCTGTTCAAACAGGACGGTTCCTTGGCGCAGGCTCCGGTCGTGGTTGCGGGCACGGCGTCTCCTTTGGGCCCGGCGCTGGCAGAGAGCGGGAAGCGTGCACTGCTGAAATGTCAGCCGTTCACGATGCTTAAGCCGGAGCACTACACGCAGTGGAAAGACATCACGGTGAACTTCAATCCGCGCGATCTATCCAACTAGCCAGGTCATTCTAGCCGGATCATTCTAGCCAGGTCATTCAACCACCATGATGCGTCCGCCTACTCCAAGCGTCCTCCTACCCTCAGTGACGCGCCGGCGTGCACTTGCACTCGGCGCGCTCGGCGCGGCCATGACGGTGTCAGCGCGCCATGCGGCCGCGCAGGTCCACATTGACGTCACCGGCGGCAATTTTCAGCCGATGCCGATCGCCATCCCGGATTTCATTCCCGTCACCGCGGGAGACGCCGATACGGCGCACGGCATCACGCAAATCATCACCGCGAACCTGCAACGCAGCGGCCTGTTCGTTCCGATCGATCCCGCCGCCTTCATTGAAAAGATTACCAGCCTCGATGCGCAGCCGAATTTCCAAAGCTGGCGCTCGATCAATGCCCAGGCTCTCATCGTCGGGCGCTTTTCCCGCCAGCCCGACGGACGTTTCAAAGCCGAATTCCGGCTCTGGGATGTTCTCGGTGGCCAGCAACTAGGAAACGGCCGGCAGTATGTGACGACGCCGGAAAATTGGCGCCGCCTCGCGCACATCATTTCCGACGCGGTCTACGAGCGCATCACCGGCGAAAAGGGTTATTTCGACAGCCGCATCGTGTTCGTCGACGAGACCGGTCCCAAGGAGCGCCGTGTCAAACGTCTCGCCATGATGGATCAGGACGGCGCCAACGTGAGGTATCTCACTCGCGGGGAAGAACTCGTGCTGACGCCGCGGTTTTCGCCGACGAGCCCGGAAATCACCTACATGGCCTACGGCGAGGGCGATCCGCGCATCTACCTCCTCAATATCGTGTCCGGGGAGCGCGAGATCGTCGGTAATTTTCCCAACATGAGCTTTTCGCCGCGGTTTTCGCCGAGCGGCCGGGGCGTCATCATGAGCCTGCAGGAAGGCTCGAATGCCAACATATTTGTGATGGACTTGGCTACGAAGGTGACGACACGGCTGACCAATACGGAGGCAATCGATACGGCGCCTTGCTACTCACCGGACGGCACGCAGATTTGCTTTGAATCAGATCGCGGTGGCCAGCCTCAGATCTACATCATGCCGGCGGCCGGCGGTCCGGCGCAGCGCATCAGCTTTGGCGACGGCATCTATTCGACGCCGGTCTGGTCGCCGCGAGGCGACTATATTGCCTTCACCAAACAGACCACCGGCAAATTCGCCATCGGGGTGATGAAGCCCGACGGGTCCGGCGAACGCACGCTGACCGAAGGGTTCCACAACGAGGGGCCGACATTTGCACCCAACGGGCGGGTGATCATGTTCTTCAGCGACCAGATGGGCGGTCCGGGGCCCTCCCTCTTCACTATCGATATCTCCGGGCGTAATCAGTTGCGTGTGCCGACGCCGAGTTACGCCTCGGATCCTGCATGGTCACCGCTTTTGACCTGATTGTTTCCCGAGCGCGAACATAAGCTTGCCGCATTGAGGTCCCATTAACCATTCGAAAGGGTTGTGGGTTATTGCGCTAGGGCCAAGCTTCTTTGTAAGGCGGCATCAAGGTTGACGGAACCTTCGCTTAACGAAGGCGCTGCTAAATCTGATGACGCCCTCCTTAATCCCCATTCTCGGGGCAGGCAGGGAACCGCAAGGGAAACGACGTAAGCAACGGGGGCCACCGGAATGAACGGGGTGAGCATCATGCGCGGGGTCAAATTCGCAGCCGTCATCGTTGCCGTGTTGGCGATTGCCGGCTGCGCTAAGAACCAGGCTGATCAGACTGGAGCCATGGGTTCCACCATGGGGTCGGCCGCGGCGCCCGGCAGCCAGCAGGACTTCGTCGTCAATGTCGGCGATCGTGTCTTCTTCGATACCGATTCATCGGACCTTTCGCAGCAGGCGCGGGCAACGCTCGACAAGCAGGCCCAGTGGCTTGGCCACTACGAGCGCTATGCTTTTACCATCGAAGGTCACGCCGACGAGCGCGGTACGCGTGAGTACAACATCGCGCTTGGGGCCCGCCGCGCCCAAACCGTGCGCGACTACCTGATCTCGCGCGGTGTATCGGCACAGCGCATGCGCACTATTTCCTACGGCAAGGAGCGGCCGGTTGCAGTGTGCGACGATATTTCGTGCTGGTCGCAGAACCGCCGCGCCGTGACTGTGCTCGATCAGAGTTCGTAGCGGCAGTCTCGACGCGGGCGCCATGGGGATTTCAATCGAGGCGCCCACGCATGTGCGGACTGGCACGTCGTGGACGTCACAATTTGGACTTAGGACCGGCTAAAGTGCGCTCCGCCAGTCAGCGAAAATGCCGCAGGGAATGATCCGTATTGCTTCGTTTCTTGTGATCGCGTTTGTGTGCGCGTTCTTTGCGCACGCCGCTCGCGCGCAAGATGCTGCCGACCTGGTGACCCGGCTCAATCGCCTCGAGGGTATGCTTCGCGACCTCACGGGTCACGTGGAGCAACTGCAGTACCGTAATCAGCAGCTCACGCAGCAGGTTCAGCGCCTGCAGGAGCAATTGCAAGGTGGCGCGCCGGCGGCTTCCGCGGCGCCGCCGCGCCCGACCGCGCAATACTCGCCACCGCCGCCGGCGCAATATTCTCCGCCGCCGCAACAATATTCGCAGGCGCAGCCGCAATACGCGCCGCCGCCGGGGCAATCGGAGCAATATTCGCCGCCGCCGTCTTATCCCGCTCCCGCGGCTAGCGCGCCAGCCCCGGATTCAGGCCGCCATGACGCTTTCAATCCGGCGCAAAATCCGGCCGCGCCGGGCGCGCCGCGCCCGCTTGGCACCAGCACGGCTGCTACCGAGCCGCCGCCGCTGTACGATCGTCCAGAGTCGGCCGGCGATGCGCCGGGCGTCCCTGCTGGGCCGCGTCAGCCGGGAGCGCCGCTCGATCTGTCGAGCCTTTCCGGTCCGCAAGTGGGTGTGCCGCCCGGGCAGTTGCCGCCTCCCCCGCCCACCAATGCCAGCGCGCCGGGCAGCACGGTGGCGACATTGCCGCCAACTAACTCGCCGAAGGACGAATACGATCTCGCTTATGGTTATTTCCTGCACAAGGATTACACGCAGGCGGCGCAGACGTTCGGCGTGTTCCTGCGCCAATATCCGAGCGACCGGTTGACGCCGGAAGCGCAGTATTGGCTCGGCGAATCCCTGTTCCAGAGCCAGCAATATCACGATGCGGCCGAGGCGTTCCTCACCGTGTCCACCAAATATGAAACCACGGCGCGGGCCCCGGACGCGCTGTTACGGCTTGGCCAATCGCTCGCAGCCTTGGGCGAAAAGGAAGCCGCCTGCGCCTCGCTCGGCGAGGTGTTGCGCAAATATCCGCGCGCTTCGCTGAGCGTGAAGCAGAACGTGGACCGGGAACAGAAGCGTGTCCATTGCTGATGAAGCCGTTCACGATGACGAAGCGAGCGCGCTGTTCCGAGGCCTGGAAGGCTTACCAGGATTTGTGATCGCGGTTTCCGGCGGCCCCGATTCGACGGCGCTGCTCACGCTCGCAGCGCGGTGGGCGGGGCAGCAGAAGAAGCGGCGGCCCAAGCTCCTCGCCATCACCATCGATCATGGGCTGCGTCCGCAGGCGGCGGCGGAGGCAGCCGCGGTGAAGCGTTTGGCGCGCCGCCTCGGCGTGCCGCACCGGACCCTGCGGTGGCGCGGCAAGAAACCCGAGAGCGGTTTGCAGGAGGCAGCGCGGATCGCGCGCTACCGATTGCTGGCGCAGGCGGCCGCGCGCGCGGGCTACGGCCATGTCATGACCGCGCATACGCTCGACGACCAAGCGGAGACGGTGCTGTTCCGGCTCGCACGCGGCAGCGGGCTCACCGGACTCGCCGGCATGGCCACCGCATCGCCGCTGCCGGTCGGCGGCAGCGAAATCTTTCTCCTGCGTCCGCTCCTGCATGTTGCGAAGTCGCGACTCATTGCGACGCTCGAAGCGGCCGGCATTTCCTATGCGGAAGACTCGAGTAACAGCGATCCACGCTTCACGCGCGCGCGGCTGCGCGCGCTGATGCCGGCGCTGGCGCATGAGGGGCTCGATGCGCGCGGCCTGGCGCGACTCGCGATTCGGATGCGGCGCGCTGAGGCCACCATCGAATTTGCGGTGCACGCCGCGCGCGGAGCTCTTGCGCCCGGTCTTTGGCGTGCGCGCGGTCCAGTGGTCTTCGACAGCGCGCGCTTTGCGCAGCTGCCGGCGGAAGTTGGGCTGCGCCTTCTCGGCCGCGCCATCGCTCACGCGGGTGACGAGGGACCGGTCGAACTTGGTAAACTTGAGGTGCTGTACGGCGCCTTGCGCCAGGCGCCGGGCCGTCTGCGGCAGACGCTTGCCGGCGCCGTGGTCACGTTGGCCGGGAATCTGCTTAGAATCGAGCGCGCACCCGCCCGGCGCAACGCCGCCATGCGCCGAATCAGCAAGGGGCGCTTTACGAAATAGATTTATGCTGTTTGGCGGATTCCCTTGTGGGGGCCGTGGATTCCCTTGTTCCGGGGCGGTCCCGCGCCTACATTCCCTGGCAGTAAGGGACGTGAAGCCGCCACGATTTAGGGGCTAACGACAGCACCGGGCTCCGCGCGATCGCGGTCAAGGACTTGAGATGAACGCAAATCTGCGCAATTTCGCCCTGTGGGTCATCATCGTTCTGTTGCTGCTGGCGCTATTCACGCTGTTCCAGAACCCCAGCCACAACCCGAGTTCGACCGAGATTACGTTCTCGCAGCTGCTCAACGACGTGGATAACGATCGTGTGCGCAGCGTTGTCATCCAGGGTCCGGAGATCCACGGTGAATTTACCGATGGTCATACCTTCCAGACCTACGCGCCGAACGACCCGAATCTGATCCAGCGCCTGTACGGCAAACACGTTCAGATCACCGCGCGGCCGCAGACCGAGAACGTGCCCTGGTTCGTCTCGCTGCTGATCTCCTGGCTGCCGTTCGTGGCGCTGATTGGGGTGTGGATTTTCCTCTCGCGGCAGATGCAAGGCGCCGGCGGCAAGGCGCTCGGCTTCGGCAAGTCGCGCGCCAAGCTGCTGACTGAGGCGCACGGCCGTGTCACCTTCGAGGACGTGGCTGGCGTTGACGAGGCCAAGCTCGACCTGCAGGAGATCGTCGAATTCCTGCGCGACCCGGCAAAGTTCCAGCGGCTCGGCGGACGCATCCCGCGCGGCGTGCTCCTGGTCGGTCCGCCCGGCACTGGCAAGACGCTGCTCGCACGCGCCATCGCGGGCGAAGCGAATGTGCCGTTCTTCACTATTTCGGGGTCCGACTTCGTCGAGATGTTTGTCGGCGTCGGCGCGAGCCGCGTGCGCGACATGTTCGAGCAGGCGAAGAAGAACGCGCCCTGCATTATCTTCATCGACGAGATCGATGCCGTCGGCCGCCATCGCGGCGCAGGTCTCGGCGGCGGCAACGACGAACGCGAGCAGACGCTGAATCAATTGCTCGTCGAGATGGACGGCTTCGAGGCGAATGAAGGGATCATCCTGATCGCCGCGACCAACCGGCCCGACGTGCTCGACCCGGCGTTGCTGCGTCCCGGCCGTTTCGACCGTCAAGTCGTCGTGCCAAACCCCGACGTTGTCGGCCGCGAACAGATTTTGAAGGTGCACGTGCGCAAGGTGCCGCTCGCTCCCGATGTCGTTCTTAAGACCATCGCGCGCGGTACGCCCGGCTTCTCCGGCGCCGATTTGATGAACCTCGTCAACGAAGCGGCCTTGATGGCGGCGCGGCGCAACAAGCGCATGGTCACCCAGGTCGAGTTCGAGGACGCCAAGGACAAGGTGATGATGGGCGCCGAGCGCAAGTCGCTGGTGATGACGGA
>JBAUYV010000255.1:0-5046 GCA_049584975.1 Xanthobacteraceae bacterium
CTTGCGGGTCGGGCCGGATGAGCCGAAATCGCTGCCGCCATCGTCCGCCAACTCACCGCCGCCGCTGCCGGCGGCGCCGGCGCGATCGAGCAAGGTCAGTTCGCCGCGAAAACCTTGCAGCACCACTTCGGTCGAATAGCGATCCTGGCCCGACTGATCCTGCCATTTGCGCGTCTGCAGCGCGCCCTCGATGTAAACCTTCGAGCCCTTCTTCAGATATTGCTCGGCGATCCGGCACAGATTCTCGTTGAAGATGACGACGCGATGCCACTCGGTCTTTTCCTTGCGCTCGCCCGTATTCTTGTCTTTCCAGGAATCCGAGGTGGCGAGGCGCAAATTCGCCACCGGCCGGCCGTCCTGCGTGCGGCGGATTTCAGGGTCTGCACCCAGATTGCCGACCAGAATCACCTTGTTCACGCTTCCCGCCATGACGCGCTCCGTTCGTTCTTTGCCTCGGTTCAACCCTAATGGCGGACCTGTCCGCCGCAAGGCCGATCGCGCCGCGACCGGCCTTATCCACACGCGGCTTAGGGGTGCGGCCGTGTGGCCATTATGTTCTTAATTTGTTCCACGAGAAATGCAAGAGTCAACCCCGCAACGGCATTTTCATCCGGCAAATTGCCCTCAATCAGCCCTCGCGGCCGAGAGCTCCGCATGGCTGTCGAAAGTAGCCCGTTGTGGCATTTGGGTAACATCATTTCAGAGCCGGATCAGATACTTAATTGGCTGGGCTAGGCCGTGGTCTTGGGGAGACCAGTACCGAAATAGAAAAACCTGCGGGGGCGCAAAGGTACAGGAGAGACGCATGAAGCGGACGTTATTTGTTGGAGCCCTGATGCTCGCCGCCACCGGATCGACCCTGGCGGCCGATCTTCCGCCCGCCAGCATGCCGCCACCGCCGCCGCGCGCACCGGCTGCCTATGTCCCGGTCGCTCCGCCTTATTACAATTGGGGCGGCGTCTATGTCGGCATCAACGGCGGCTACGGATTCGGCAGCAGCGATTGGTCATCCTCGGCCACAGCGTCCAGCACCGGCAACTTTAATATCCAGGGCCCGCTCGCAGGCGGGACGGTCGGTGCGAATTTCCAGACCGGCCAATTCGTGTTCGGCATTGAGGGCGACGGCGACTGGAGCAACATCAAAGGCAGCGCGTCCACGACCAATGCCGTTTGCTCGAGCTGTCAAACTCAAACAGCGAACACGTGGCTGGCGACTCTACGCGCCCGCACCGGCGTGGCCTGGGATCGCGTGCTCATCTACGGCACGGCTGGCGGCGCAGCAGGCAGTATCAACACGTCAGGGACTGGGGTCACCGCTACCTCGAACACCGAATTCGGCTGGACCGCCGGCGCCGGCCTTGAGTTTGGCATCACGGACAACGTCACCGCCAAGCTCGAATACCTCTACGTCGATCTGCAAAATGGCTCCTTTAGTTGCCCGGCAACTTGCCCCAGGGGGCCATTCACCGGCTCGGTCTCCTTCGAAACGAGCCTGGTGCGGGCCGGCCTGAATTTGAAATTCAATCCTTTCTGAGGGGCTTCTGGCGGGGGTCGGGGGCCGAGAGTAGGGTGAGAGAGCATTCGTGGGGGGCTTATCAGCGGACCGCTCCCTCACCCTACCTCGCGAAACGCGGGGTTATCTGTTCCCGCGCCAAATCTATTCCCGCTCAAAGCAACAAAAAAATCGCGGTGCGTTGGACGCTAATAACGACGAAGATACCGTTGGTTTGACAAAGCGTAAGGTTGTGGTTTTTTTGCACTATACAGGGTCGCTCAGAGCGACTTAACTGAGTGTCCGGGTATCGTCGCGTGCGTGTAGAGGCCGAGCGTATGAGGCGTTTTGTTCCGGGTTGCTGTGCATTTGCCGCGATGGCGGCTGCGCCCTCTGCTACGCCAGAGGCGGCGCCCTCGCCTCTCCATTCTCAATTTGATCGCTTGAGCCGGACGCCCGTAGCGCTCCGCTCGCGAACCCATCGTCCCAGCATCGCGTTCGAGTATCGCTCCAACTGTGGCGGAGGCGGCGCCCCCGTTGCCATGTATTGAGTACCACTGCAGTTGCAGCGAGCAGCAAGGGCCGGCAGGGTGCCGGCCCTTGTCATTTCTGGCGTCATTGCCGGACTTGATCCGGCAATCCATGCAGCCGTGATGTCCCATGGATGCCCGGGTCAAGCCCGGGCATGACGCGGAGAAAAGGCGGCCCCGCTTTGCCTGGGGACCCCGAGCTGCCCGCACTGGCAAACGGCCCGCGTTCTCACTACGTTCGTCAGGCGCCCGATGCTTATGGCCCGCTTGGAAGGGCGGGAGCGGATTCCATTCGCCTATGAACGACACCGAAAAGCAGCCTGCTCGTCCCGACCGCCGCGAAGACATCCGCCGCGCGGCGGATCGCCGGGTGATTTCCATCCGCGGCGCGCGCGAGCACAATCTCAAAAACATCGACCTCGACATCCCGCGCGACCGGCTCGTGGTCTTCACCGGGCTGTCCGGCTCGGGCAAGAGCTCGCTCGCCTTCGACACCGTCTACGCCGAGGGCCAGCGCCGCTACGTCGAGAGCCTGTCCGCCTACGCGCGCCAATTCCTGGAAATGATGCAGAAGCCGGACGTCGACCAGATCGACGGCCTGTCGCCGGCCATCTCCATCGAGCAGAAAACCACCTCGCGCAATCCGCGCTCCACGGTCGGCACCGTCACCGAGATCTACGACTACATGCGGCTCCTGTGGGCGCGCGTCGGCGTGCCCTACTCGCCGGCCACCGGCCTGCCGATCGAGAGCCAGACCGTCTCGCAGATGGTCGATCGCATCATGGCGCTGCCCGAGGGCACGCGGCTTTATCTGCTCGCGCCCGTGGTGCGCGGCCGCAAGGGCGAATACCGCAAGGAACTCGCCGACTTTCAGAAGAAGGGATTCCAGCGCGTCAAGATCGACGGCAAGTTCTACGAGATCGCCGACGCGCCAACGCTGGACAAGAAGTTCACCCACGACATCGACGTGGTGGTGGACCGCATCGTGGTGCGGCCCGACATCGCTACGCGCCTCGCGGATTCCTTTGAGACGGCGCTGAAGCTCGCCGACGGATTGGCGGTAGCGGAGTTCGCGGACTCTTCACCTCCCCCTGGAGGGGGGAGGTCGGCGACGCCCGACTTGGTCGGGGGTCGCCGGGAGGGGGTGCGCGGCGGTGCGGCTGCTCACCCCACCCCGGATCGCTTGCAGCGATCCGACCCTCCCCCTGCAGGGGAGGGTGAGAAGAAGAGTACCAAGCTCGCGACCGCCGCCGCGTCCGATGCGAACCGTCTCGTCTTCTCCGAGAAATTCGCCTGCCCGGTGTCCGGCTTCACCATTCCGGAGATCGAGCCGCGGCTGTTTTCGTTCAACAACCCGTTCGGCGCCTGCCCGAAATGCGGCGGGCTCGGCGTCGAGCAGCACATCGACGCCGACCTCGTCATCCCCGACAAGGAGCGCACGCTGCGCAAAGGCGCCATCGCGCCCTGGGCGAAATCGTCGTCGCCCTACTACACGCAGACCCTCTCCGCGCTCGGCAAGCACTACAAGTTCACCCTCGACACCAAGTGGAAGGACCTACCGAAGAAGACCCAGGACGCCATCCTCTACGGCTCCGGCGACACCGAGATCCGCTTCTCCTACGACGACGGCATCCGCGCCTACGAAACCAAGCGCGCATTCGAAGGCGTCATCACCAATCTCGAGCGCCGCTTCCGCGAGACCGACAGCGATTGGGCGCGCGAGGAGATCGCCCGCTACTTCACCGACGTGCCGTGCGAGGCCTGCAAGGGCTACCGGCTCAAGCCCGAAGCGTTGTGCGTCAAGATCGCCGACAAGCACATCGGCGAAGTGTCCGAGATGTCGGTCAAAGGCGCCGCGGCCTGGTTCGATGAGCTACCCCAGAGGCTGACTGCAAAACAAAACGAGATCGCCGTCCGCGTGCTCAAGGAAATCCGCGAGCGGCTGAAGTTTCTCGTCGATGTCGGGCTCGAATATCTCACGCTGGCGCGCGCCTCGGGCACGCTGTCGGGCGGCGAAAGCCAGCGCATTCGGCTCGCTTCGCAGATCGGCTCCGGGCTGACCGGCGTGCTCTACGTGCTCGACGAGCCCTCCATCGGCCTGCACCAGCGCGACAACGCCCGCCTCCTCGAAACCCTGCGCCGGCTGCGCGACCTCGGCAACACCGTGATCGTGGTCGAGCACGATGAGGACGCCATCCGCACCGCCGACCACGTGCTCGACATCGGCCCCGGCGCCGGCATTCATGGCGGCCACGTCGTTGCCCAGGGCCAGATCGCCGACCTGATCGCGGCGCCGAACTCCTGGACCGGCAAATATCTGTCGGGCGAACTCGCCGTGCAGGTCCCCGAGCGCCGGCCGAAAAATCCGTCGCGCACCCTGAAAATCGTCGGCGCCCGCGGCAACAACCTGAAAAACATCACCGCCGAAATTCCGCTCGGCCTGTTTACCTGCGTCACCGGCGTGTCCGGCGGCGGCAAGTCGACGCTGCTCGTCGACACGCTCTACAAGGCGCTGGCGCGAAGGCTCAACGGCGCGAGCGAGGCCCCTGCCCCGTTCGACCGGCTCGAAGGCCTCGAGCACCTCGACAAGGTGATCGACATCGACCAGTCGCCGATCGGGCGGACGCCGCGCTCAAACCCCGCGACCTATACCGGCGCGTTCACGCCGATCCGCGAATGGTTCGCCGGGCTCCCCGAGAGCAAGGCGCGCGGCTACGAGCCCGGCCGCTTCTCGTTCAACGTCAAGGGCGGGCGCTGCGAGGCCTGCCAGGGCGACGGCGTGATCAAGATCGAGATGCATTTTCTGCCGGACGTCTACGTCACCTGCGACGTCTGCAAGGGCAAGCGCTACAACCGCGAGACGCTGGAGGTGCTGTTCAAGGACAAGTCCATCGCAGACGTGCTCGACATGACGGTCGAGGAGGCGCTGGAATTCTTCAAGGTGGTGCCGCGGGTGCGCGACATCCTTGCGCTGCTGCGCCGCGTCGGCCTCGACTACATCCATGTCGGCCAGCAGGCGACGAC
>JBAUYV010000256.1:0-29622 GCA_049584975.1 Xanthobacteraceae bacterium
CGTCTGGCGAAACCGGCGCGACCGGCGCCACAGGAGCAACGGGTGAAACCGGAGCAACTGGCGCCACGGGTGCGTCTGGCGAAACCGGCGCGACCGGCGCCACAGGAGCAACGGGTGAAACCGGCGCGACTGGTGCCACAGGTGCAACGGGTCACCATCACCATCACCATTACGATCCGTCCGGACCGACCGGGAATGACGATCCGCTGGGCGCTAGCGGTGGAACAGGTGGGTCCGATCCGCTCGATCGGAATGGAAATGGCGCCGTTGGTGCTCCCTCCGACCCGCCACTGAACCGAGACAATTTGCTTGGTTCGTTGGACAGCAGGTTCCTGCAAGGGAACAACTACGGATGGACGCCTGATAATAGCCTCCAAGGCTCGATGGGCGACCTGACCAACCTGATACGCGAACTGACCAACATCCTCCATTCGGGCGTTGGGCCTTGGACACCCGACGGCGACAACGGTCAGGGCATGGGTACGCCATACGATGGGCGTGGCCACGGCTCCGTCGGAGGTCTGGATGACAACGGCGGGCACCACCACCACGACCTGTGGAAGCCGGACCAACACTAAGCACTACGAGGTGGCGAACCTCGCAAGAAGTTCGCCATCTCGCCGCCCAACTGGTCCGGACGATAACGGCAAGCCGCATCGCTACGACGTGTGGAAGCCGGATCATCACTAAGCGCTACGAGGTGGCGGACCTTGAAAAAGGTTCACCACCTCGATTCACGGCAAAAAGGTCCGTTCGTTAATTTGTTGCGCTCAGGACGCAAGTGCGTTTCACAACGCGGGGCAAAGAACGAGGTCTCGACAAAACCGCGACTGAAAGCGTTGGCCTGAGGCCGTGGGCGGCTCAAAGTTAAATTAAAAAAATGCGATCCAATATGGAGGGCGACGCGGAAGATCACCACCGCCATTCTGGCGGGAAACGCTTGAAGACGCGCGGCTCGATCTTAGCGTTCAGGTATGCGGCAAGCTTTTCGTAATTTGTACTGCGGCCATGAATGATCTTTGCTTGGCCGACAAGTCGGCCTGGAAAAACGCTTCGATAATTGTATTCCGGCCCAAGGATGTAAAGCGAAAGCGGACTCGCCCAAAGTGCTCGGCGAAACGCAGCTTGATCAAGCGCATTCATCGCGAACGGCGGCGCCTTCGACCAGCGCTCATGAATTTCACCCCACTCGGCGATGAAACCGGCCGTCGCTTCGTTTTGTCTGATAGCGATGACGCCCGTATTGCAATCGAAGAAGGCCTCTGATTGTCCAAAATCATCGTGCTTGAGATAGCCAGGTGCATGCGTGGCCGCGATGTCGAACCGGGTTAGTAGGTCGAATAATTCTTCGATGTTGCCAGTAATGTAGGTGTCCGTATCGAGAAACAGAGTGTGCTGAAAGGGCGATAGCCCTATGTACCGAATCTTATCGAGATAGCCGTCGCCGCTTGTCTGCAGCGGCGCAAACCTCAAGAACTCATTGTCGTCGTGTCCGCTGGGTTGCGAGTCGCAGAAGATAAGGTGCGGGAGGCGATTAAAGCGTAGGGATGAACGGGCGGAGCTAATTGCCTCCTCAACGAAACGCCCGCCTGTGGCCGCGTAGACAACACCGCGTTCCGTCATTTGTCTAGCCGCTTGCTGAGCGTCTTTGTTGAGAACACGAATGTGTCTCCAAATATAAGGCAACTTGCGGTCGAATCCTTAGGACTTCATGAATCTCCTTTTTTGGAGGCTACGTCGGGCCTCCGGCGATAATCCTACCTGTACGAAATTAATGCCGGCTTGGCCCTGGTGGACGCACCTGTTCTTCAGATCGTCTTGCGTCGCTGTCAGCGCGATAGCGTGCTGAAATAGGTATATCGGTGATCGGCGAAAGCCCGAGGCTCTAGGCAATGCCCAAAGTTTCCTGCAAGTAATTTGGCAGCGCGGGTGAGGCGCTGAGTTCCGCGCAACTGGCCTGCCATTGGCGAAAATAGTCTTCGATCGGAACACCGGTGCGGCCCGGCCAGCGGTTGAGCGCGCCGAGCGCTTCGACAGAGGAGGGCGCGTGCTCATATTCCGCCAGAGCGGTGAGGGAGAAGGCCTGCGCGAATGGATTGAGCCCAGGTATTTCGATCTCGCGGCGGTGGTTCACAAACCAGGCGGCGGCATTGCGGCTCAGCCCCTGCTCATCGGCCTGCGCCGCATAGCGATGCATAATGTCCTGACGATAGGTGGCGATGGCTTCGCCGAAAGCGCTATCGCCAGGGAAGGGCGGGTTTGTTTTCCAGCTTTCCGCTAGGCGCCCCAGGCCGCGAATTGAAAACGCTTCCACCAGCGCTTCCTCGATCCATTGGCACGGCGGTTTTGGCTGGGCGTTGGGCTGCCAGCTGTTGGCCATGACGTGGCCTAGCTCATGGCCGAACTGATAGGCAAGCTTCGACCAGTCCCGCTCGCCGATGTCGACAATAACCCAGGCCATGCTGCTGCCGTCGGGATGCAGCCAAACTGCGGGCGGCCCCGACGTATGCTCGTCGACGCGCAACCGTGTCGGCTGCCGGTCGGAGACAAGCCGCACGCCGTCGAGGCACGCATGCCGCATATGCTCGACGACCTGATCGGCCGCCCGCGGCAGCATTTGCCCCCAATCACCCGCAAGCTCGATGGGAGCGGTGAGAAGCGTGGGAGCCTGCTCGATCGGCGGGGACAACTGGGCCATGATCACGGACGCTCCGTTGACGGGGCTCACAGCGTTTGCGGTGCGCTCACTGAGGATTGCGGCTACTGAGGCACCGGTTACTTTGACAAACGCGCGACGATCCATCCACGCGGCGCCCAAACTAGTGAATGCGAGAACTAGCTTATAGCAGACTCTGCATCGCGTCACATCGTGTGCCGTAATGGGAATACTATAGCGTGAGTGCTATTTTTTGCTTACGAGACTTTAAGTGGCATGCAGTATGCTAGGTCAGCTCATCGCACGAGTTATCGGCGCGGTTTATTTTGTGTTTAACGCGGGATTCGCCGGAACCAAGCGGCACCACAGATGCTTCCGATGCAACAATTGTTTACGACGCACGGCACAGTTCTCTACATTGACTCGATAACCGGTGAGTTACGGGGCTCAGGTCACTTGGAGCGATTTGTCGTAGACAAGCCCAATTTTTCTCTATGGTTCAAGGGCGGTGTCGCAGTCATTCCGGAAAGGTTCCGCAATACTATCCGCGGATCTCAGCGGCATTCCGAAGCATAATAAAAAGTAGGAATAGTGACCACCAAAATACTATCCAGAAAGTTTGCTGCTGGGTGGGGGAGAACGGGAAAGGCCACCAGACGAATCCGGAACTAACGTGATTGGCTCAGCCAGAGGAACCAACTGGGGCGTGCCCGGCATCGTTGTGAAATCCTCAGAGCAGAGCTCACCATAAATCTCGACTTCGGCGAGGTGAAGATACTCGCTGCGCGGGATAGAAATCCGAAGAAATCTGATCTCAGTCGGCTCGTCAGCACTCCAGACCAAAGGGCGCCCACTGCTGTATCCGCCGAATATTTGCCCCGGCTGAGTGGTAAAGAGAGTATTCCATTGTGTCCCGTCAATTGATATCTCGACTAACAATGGAGATGCGCGGCGCTGAATTCCCTCTGCAGCTGGCTCGCGGTTGTAGATTCTTATTAAATGAACGTGGGTCGCACCTCCGAGATCCACCATCCACCAAGGATTCTCATGGTTGTCGGTGTGGCATCCATAATCCTTTGCCGGGTTGCCATTTAAAGCACGGCCCGCATCTTGCTCCAGCGTAGAACCACGAGACCATTGGCAGATCGAACTCTGGGTTGCTCGTTTTCTGAGAGCTATGTTCGGCAACGTGAGGTCTAGCGGGAAATCGTCCTGGATCGGACGGGTTGCGAGATAGCCGCGAAGGCGGCCAACTTCAAGATAGTGATGAAGCGGGTCTTCAAACCATCCTTCGCTTATTTCCATCGCGGCATCGATGTATCGGTGCGCATACCAAACGGGATCGAAGGCGATCGCGCTCCCCTGCGCTGATCTGGTTGGCAACCCGTTATTGTAATTCTCTCGGGGGGGCCGCAAAAACGGTGATGCGCTCTTTAACAATGCGACCTGGTTTCTCGAAATCTCTTTCCAACAACCCTTTATACGCTCGTGATACTGCAACGCGTCTTTTTCCGATAAGCCAAAGTTCAATGGGAATAGGAAATATCGATATCGGATGTCATCTACGGGCAGCAGGTCGACCTCGCGATGGTGCGTTGGATTGTAGAATCCGCTAAGAGGGAGAAAAACGGTCGTAGCGTCCGAGAGCCAAGCCGCCAACCATGAGAACGTGCTGATCGCCACGACTATATTTTTGGCTGATCGGATCAGATTGAAATCCGCGATCGCACCCCGAGTATCGATAAATTTAGCCTCCGGAAAACGGAGTTTAAGTTGCCGCACATATTCCGATTCGTTTAGCTGCCCTGCGAAGACTGGCTTGAGGCCCGTCCTCGCGACAACATCTTCGTAAAAGGAAATAGGAAGCAGTGGATAATGCGGTATGCCATCAAGAATTTCCGCCGTGCGGATATTGATCAAAAGGTCGTTTTCGTTCAACTCGTCGGATAGGTGAGGGGATCGAGGAAAAAGACGCTCGTAGAACTGTGGGCGCATCAGAAATTCCATGCGCAGAAGATGGTCCGCCAGCATAATGCGGATTGATTTGCTTCGATTCGCCATAATGCACAATTCTTCAACGTGCGACCTGAACGGATCCCAGGTCCACAGGTCAACATTTTCGAAGAAAAGTTCGTCTTTCGTATTGTCGGGTATTTCGATTCCCCATTCAGGGATCGAGACGTTGACAATTGTGCAGTCCTTGATCCGGCTAGCCAGCGTCAGCGCACCCATGTACTGAAGCATTTTGTTTGCGAGGTTTCCGCGGTGTCGCATAACAATTACACGCCTGAACGCGAATCCTTTCTTCGCGTCGCGCGATACGTCGGGTTCCTTGGCTTCTTGCCTGCCCGAAGTGCTTTTGGTGCTGACTTTAAACGATCTAATTGCTGGCCAATCTATCGTGTTACCAACTCCTAGTTGTGCCGGATGTGCCTCGATCGACGCCCAATCCCGCGATGTCACGAAACATTCCCAAAGGCTGCACTTGGCTCGCGACAGCGTGATCCGTCCGTCGGCCTCGGCGCAAAGATAAAGGCCTCCCGATTGAAGTGCGACCAAGTCGCTATCGAGTCGGACAACTCGAAGTGAACTAACGCCTCTCATCGTTGGATCGCTGGAGGAACGGCAACATCGGTCTGCAGAAATGACTATTGGCTCAAAGATGTCAGCCGCATTGTACATTAGCGAGGCGGTTTGCGGCCCTGGGATCGTCGGCTGTTCGGCAATCAGGACTACATTTACTTGCCTTTCGTCAATTGTGCCGTGCCGCAGTTGCCCCGAGGCAGCGTCTACATAAATCACGGTGCCTAAAGTAGTGTGCAAGTGTGTTCGACGTGACGCTGTCGACAAATTGTTCATGCGCTGGCTCGAATCTCCTCTCGACGCCTAAAATAGACGTCGAGATTATTCTTTAGGCGTTGACGCTGATCGGCCGGAGCTAGCTCCAGCGCCTTGTGCCCCCATTGCAGCGCTTGGTCGACTACGTTGAGTCGCCAGGCCGCAATGGCGCCGAGATCGAAGAGGCGAAAACCCCAACAATTGTTGTCATCGAGATAGCTATTAGTGCGATGGGTTTTCTCGATACCGTTGCTGCAGGCCCAAAACAGATTCAGCCAATCTGATTTGCTGTGGAGTTCTTCCGCTAAATCCAGCCAGATCTCGCGTCGATGCGGCGCCTCTGCACGAGCCTTATCCAACCAGAACATTTTCTTGTCGGATTGTGTTCGCGCCAGATAGCGCATCGCTTCGGAACGTTCCTCTGTCCAGGTGCTGGTCGGCAGGCTCAAATAACGTTCGAACAAGGGCGTGGCTTCTGCATGGCGATTTGCCCACATGTACTCGCGGGCGAGCCAGCAGCAGATCTGTCCATCGTTCGGATCTTCTCTATGGGCCAGCTCCATCAGCGGCGTGTATTGCCGGCGGGTGTCCTTCGTAAGGTCCTGCACCTCGCACATGACAAGATCGGCGCGATCGCGCGTGACCTCGTTTTGACCTGTGAAGACCAGCGCTTCGTGGACCGGCCGCTTGAAGCGGTAACCCCAGCGATGATGGAAGTTTTTGGCCGGCCATCCCTTCAAGATGGCCGGGTCGTCGGGGCGTGCACGATAAACGGTTCGGCAGTAAAGCGCCGTCGTGTCTGCGGTCCACGCCGCTTCGAGCTTCGGCCGCCACCCAGGCTCGAGGAAGCGGTCCATGTCCATAGAGCAGCATACATCGACGTCGGCCGGGATCAGCGCCATCGCCGCGTTTCGCGCATTGTCAAAACGCCAGGGGCGAATTGCGATACGGTGCACGACAACGCCGGCCTTGGTCAGCCGCTCAACTGTGTCGTCGGTGCTGCCGGTGTCGGCGACGATGCGATAATCGGCATCCGTCGCCGAATTCGCCCAGCGCTCGGCGTGCGCGGCTTCGTTCAAAGCGATGGTGTAGACCGCGACTTTCAATTGTAATACTCACAAACTACCGGACAAACCTTGCCCCGCCACGCTTGCGGATGGCGACGAGTCCGCCAAAGAGCTTTGCCCGGCTCAGCTCGTAGTGACTGTCGAAGAACAGAATCTCGTCCATCTGTTCGGCCAGTTTACTGACGCCCAGCGGATCGATGGACCGCGCGGTGCCGTGCTGTTGAATTTCGCGCAGCAGGTTCTTGGTGAGCGTGATCTTGCTGGCGTCCTCGCCCGGGGGCTGCCAATCCAGATCTTCGATGAAGAACCATCCGCCGTCCGCCAAAAGCGGGAAGAATTCGCACAGCGTCAGTTGTTCGTCGCACGACGCGTGGCTGCCGTCATCGATGATGACGTCGAACGAGCCTGGTTCGAGCTTCGCCGCGACTGCCCTGAGGTTGTCGCGCTTCGATTGATCGCAGACGAACGAGGTAAACCTGTCATTGTTGAGCGAAGAGAAGTCGGTCAGATCGAGGCCAACTACCTCGCAGTATGGAAAATATGCCTGCCACAACGCGACCGATGGTGTTTCCGTCTGTTTGCCATTGTGAATGCGGCAGAGCCCGATCTCCATCAGCCGTTTCAAGGAAAAACGCCGATCGGAGAGCAGGCGGTCGTAGATCCTGGCGTAGAAGTGGCGGTTACCGGTGTGCCGGTTCTTGTCGGTATTGAAGCGGTCGGCGAGGTTCGTGAATGTGGGAAAGTTTACCAGCGGATCAGTGAGCAACGACGCCAGCGGCGCATTGTGGCCTTGTCCGCGGGCAACGTTCCGCGCCGTCCATAGGTGAATGCCGAATACCCGATCGTCGTTCAAATAATCCGCAAGCTCGGAGATCGGCTTCTCGAACTGATCGATTTCAGTCCAATCGATCGGATTGAACAGCATTGGGCTGAAGACCGAATCTTGTAACTCGGCGCCAGCGTCCGAAGCGATGTAATCCGACAAAAGCTTCGGCCCAACAACGCCGAACTCTCGACCATGCGCGTCAAAGAAGCAGTTGATCGATGCTTCATATAACGCCCGCAGATGGCGGCTGAACGGTTCAGCGTATATCACGTTGCCGCAAATATAATGCTCCGGCTTGGCGCCGGTACGCCATTGCAGGTTGAAGAAATGCTCGCCGCGGAATGGAAACGGGCGCAGCATGATCACGTCCGAGTCCATCCACAATCCGCCATGCTCGTAGAGCACGGCATAGCGGAACACGTCGCTGAAATATCTGATTTCCGACCCGGCGACGATGCGGTCGAACAGAGCGCGTGGCACGACATCGTCGGCGGTGCCAACCTCGATTCCGTGCGGCTTCAGGAACTCGAGTTTTTGCGGCGAATAGCTCCACACTCTCACGCGATGGCCCGCTGCCCGCATCGACGTGGTGGCGGCGAGCAAAGTCCTATGCTCCGCGTTGTCGGACAGAACTTCGTAGTAGCAGTGGATCTGCGGCAGCATCGCACCGTCGGCGGCCCGGCTGAGAAACGGCGCGATCCGCGCGTCGAACGAGCGCGATTGCTGCCGCCGTTCCTTGGGCGAGTCGACGGCGCGTAGGAACGGTGCGAGTTCTATAAAAAACGTTTGGGTCGATTTTGCCGCGCGTCTGCTCTTGGCCTTTGTCTGAACGAGCGGCCTTTCGACGACCACGGTTTCCACTAATTCGGCCGAGATCGCTGTCTCTCTCTCAATTACTTCGTTGTCGAAGTCCGTATCGCTTGGATGAGATTCAGATTCCCACGCCCGCGGATAGCCAAGGATTTCGATTTGTTCTGCATGCTCTTCGATCACGCTAAGCTGTTCGGCGGTGGGCGCGATGTCCCGGTGGGCCCAAGCCCTGGCCTCGTTCAGCGACTTTTGCCGCACAAGATCACGCGATCCCGCCTCCCACGATGGGGCGTCGGCCAAGTGCGGTGCATAATCGAGCATGCTGGGATGGAAGGGTACGCCCAGGATGCGCGCCGCGCGTTCAAGTTCTGTCTTCGGATGCGAGAGGAGATTCTCGAAGCGAAACGAATGAATGTGGCTACGCGTCCGCGCAATTTGCTCGATCTTTGTCTCGCAGCCGACCCAACGGTTAACGGCGTTCGCGAAATTGTTCTCGCCGAAATGATTTAGCGTCGGGAAGCCTGTGTGGACCGTCGAAAGTGCGACATCGCGGACGTCCCGACGCACGTGGAGAATCTGAGAATCGGGAAAGAATTTGACTAATTCGTCGACGAACCAAATGTCGTCGGGCGTCTTCAAGACGAGGATTTCCTTTTCCTCTAGGCGCATTTTTGTTGCGAAAAGTTCAACTACGAATCGATGTGCGGCCCGGATAACATCTGCGCTCGACACTGCCCGGATATTCTTGACCGGACCGTCTCCCGCGTTGACGAGATTGTCGAGAAGCTCCCGCAAGGACGGAGGCACTCCGTAGGCGCCAGTCACCCACGGGGTTTCCGACGGTGCGCAGATTGAGGGATGCGCGCCGAGCATCGCCCGAAAAAGGGTGGTTCCCGAGCGCGGGACTCCGACGATGAAATGCAGCGGAGTTAACGGCTCAGCATGAATAAGTGCCGGGCTTTGGGGAACAGTCGGCGGCGACTCTTTTACGGGCACCTCAGCTTCGATCGCTTTATCCGTTGCGCTATTGGTCTCTGTTCCCCGCGCTCCAGACGGCAAATGGTCCACCTCGTCCAGCACACGCCGGACATCACCAGCATCCACCGTCGCGATCCAGGCCTCGCTGTCCTCGACACCGTAGCTGACGACCAGGCGGTTACCGTCGGGATGCCAGGCAAGGCCGGCGGCGAATTCGACGCCCCGCTTTTGCAGGTCGAATGGCCGGCTGACGCGGCGCAGCCGGTCCGTTTCGTCAAACCAGACAAATCGATGCCGATAAAACCGCTGTTTGTCTCGCACCCGCGCTTCGTGGACGATTGCGAGCCATCCATTATCGAAAGAGATCAGCTGCGAGCCGCCGCGAAACTGGTCGGCTTGGATTGGCGGAACGGTTTCGGTCACCGTTTGCGCTTGGTCGTCTATGAACCGGGTCGGATCGCACAGGTAGACGAAGTTCAAAGTGTCGCCGGCGACGCGCGGCATCCAGTTCTTCTCGTGCAGCCGCGGGCCGGGCGGATGAAGCGCGCGCCAATCGACTAAGCGGCAGCCGTCGGAACCGCGATCGTCGATGCGTGCAATTGCCTGCTCGCACCACCCTTCCGGGGTCAACTCGCGCACGCACGCGACGCACCACAATTTATCGCGCCACGCGAAAGGCCGGAGATCTTCGAATCCTTGCACCATAGTCCAGGCAGGTTCAGGCATATCCGCTGGCGGCAGAATCTCCGTTGACGACCGGATTGCAAGGTTATCGTCGAGGCGCAGCAAAAAATTGCGCGTATGGATCGGCGCGCCATTAGGCGTCGCATAGCGTTTGTTATCGCCCTCGGGGAACGCTGGATCAATGGTGTAATTCACCGTGCGCTGAACCAGCACCGTCTCATCGCCCCAGCGCACAATGGAGGGGTTTGTCGCCCGATATCCATCAGGCGCAGTGAAGCCGACCTGACGCGCCGCAAAGGATGGCATCATCTTTGACGCGGGCTCAATGTAGAAATGGAGGTTCGAGACGGCGAGATTGCGTGAATTCGCTGATATGCTTTTGTTCAGTGCGAGCCAGTTGCATGCGGCGAAGCCGCGAGCCTTGCGCACCGGATCGCGCGAATAATTTGCCGCGATCGAATATTCCTCCTTGAGCCCCGCCGTGTAGACGAAATCCTCCAAAAACAGGACGTCGTTGGGCCGCTCCATAGCCAGCCCGGTCTCGGAGAACAACGCGCTCGCGTCGTTCGATCCCTTGTCGCGGTAATATTTTGCCAAATCGTAGAGCGGCTCGGCGCGCTGCGGGCGCTGATTGAAGGCGGCTAGCGCCTCACGCAGGAAGCCGCCCTCGTCACCCAATTTGCGCAGGCAGCGTGCCTGTTGAAGGCGGGCATACCATGCCTCCTCATCCCAGCCGCCCATCGCCGCGCGCTTGGCATAGGTTTCGACGGCTTTTTCGGTCTTTCCGGCGTCACGGTACGATTGTGCGAGATAGAACCAGTAACGAGTACTCTCCGGCTCCTTCTTAAGACCCTCTTTGAGCAGCTTGATGTCGCGCTCGAATTTGTCGACGCGGTTCGACCCGCTGGCATGGTCCTTGTACCAGATCCCATGTAATTGCTGCCCTCCGCCACCGGGTACATCAACATATTCATGCGTGACGCCACGATAGCGGGCCCCGGCGTCGCGACGAACTAGGCGCGTGTTCCAGTAACTAATGCCGGCTCGCTGCAGCACCGTGTAGCTCGGCGCGGTGAGCTTCGTTCGAAAATCGCGATCCTCGACCACGAGCTCCATGTCGGCATCGTCGAACAACACATAGTCGAAGGCGAGCGGGGACGCGTAGGCGCAATCGAGCGCTGCGTTGCGCGCCTGCTCGAAGTTGTGGAACGGAAAACTGTGCAGTTCGCCGGGAATATTGCGGGCGGCGAAGAAGGAGCGGATGAAGTCTTGTGTTCCATCTGTCGAGCCGGTGTCGCCGATCACCCAACAATCGATATGATCGGCAACCGCGGAGAGACAGCGTTGGAGATTCGCCATCTCGTTCTTGACGATCATATTGAGGCAAAGAGCCTTAGCGTCGGACATGGGCGGGTTCTTCGAGGTTAATTTTTCTGATATCGCGGAACATGCTCGGTGCGGCCGATATGCAATATTCCGCCTGCTCGAAATATTACGATAGAAGGGCAGGTTACAGGAAGATCTTTGCTATTACGTTACCTGCTGCCCAAGTTGCATATCCGTTAAGGACTCGGGGGCGAGCGCGGCGGGCTCGCACCGTTGTTTTCGACGAATTTTTGCAGTTCGGTGGCGACCCGCTCGATGACCTCGTTCCGCTCCCCGTTTGCGTTTTGCCGGAACAGGCGGGCCGTTGGGTACCAGGGACTATCCTCGCGGTCGATGAGCCAGCGCCAATCGGGCGTATGGCGCACGGCTTCCACCTCTGCGTAATCAATTACGTACATCATAGCACACATTCCAACGGCAAGTTCGGATCATCGGGATGGTTCGTCCTTCGATAAGCGCTTCGTTGTCCGGCAGATGAACAGGTCAGTTCGAAAATAGGGATAGCAAAGCGGCTGCCAGCTCGCGTCAGTCACTACCACGGGAACCGGAATTTTCTTTCCTGAGGTTTGCGGCGGTTCAAGGCATCAAGGGTGAAGAGAACCTGCCCGGCTTGGCGCCAGAGCGTGGCCTCGTATCGACTGAGGCGGTCAAGCGCGAAGTTGGGCAGATTGGCAAGACCTAAATAGCAACGCGTTAGTTCAGCGGCAGGATCGACCGAAGGTTCTACTTTCACGCCGCATGCCGGAAGGCTGTCAGGAGAACTGACCAAGTCGTGGGGGCCGAACAGCGCACGCACGACCTCGCGATAGGCCGGGCTAACTTGGTGGTTCCGTCCGACTTCGCTCAGATGCTCAGCCTCAATTTCGAAGAGGCCGGTTTCAATTGTTGTGGCGCGACGCAGCCGCCACAGCAGACTGGCCAGCCGCAGCACCAATTCCCGCTCAACGGTTGATTGGGCGTCATAGTCGGCGATGATTGCGGCTTCGAAGGCTTTGTAATCTTCGGCATCTTCTAGCGCGCCAATGACGGTCTCCGCTGTCAGCCCATGGCGAACAGCATTGCAGCGGGATTGTAGCTTGCCTTCTTCCGTAATCGGACCTGTGCTCTTGCGCGCGTTGCGCCGGTTAGCCTCGATCTGCTTGATGGAAGTCATGGGGCGTCAGCCCCGGCGGCGAATGGCTTTGTTTCGCTATTGCCGGCTGGGCTTTCGATGACCGCCTGGTCCTGAGCCGCCAGTTGTCGATGTGTTTCGAGCCATAGTGTCCTGGCTGCGACCATCGGATTAACCCCGACCTTGCTCCACCACGCGGCTTCATCGCCGCACCGGTGAACCTCGCGGTGATGTCCCCTGCACAGCGGCACAACAAACTCATCACTGACCTTGCGTCCGAGTGCCCGGTTTTGCGCAAAGCGCAAGTGATGGGGGTCAGACGGTCGCCGGCCGCAAATCAGGCAAGGTTGTTTGGCCACGTATCGGACGTGATCTCGGTCCCGGATGCGGCGCGGCTCGGGGAGGGCGAGGGCGCTTTTGTCGATCCGCTTCGCTCGCGAACGCCTCCCGCCATCTACTCGTGAAAGGTTGGAGAGTGTGCTGGGTGACGCCTGGAGCCGTTCAACCCGAGCGGGACTTTCATCGAATTCGTCGACATTGGTCGGGAAAGCCGCCATCCACGCCTGGAAGGCCTGCTCGACGGCCTGGGCATCAGCCGCCGTCAGTCGGTTCTTTTCAGAAAGCGATCGGTGCGCCCACATCGCCGCGTCCTCACCGGAAGCGAGACGACTGAGTTCAGCAAGGAGCCGCTCGCGTAGTTCGGCTGACTGCACGGACCCAAGGATTGGTTTGCTGGCACTGCGATTCCTATCTCGGATCGGTCTTGCGCCGCCGTTAAGCCGACCATTCTCATGTCCTGTTGGCTTCGGCGGTTCTGCCGCCTGACTGGTCGGCGCCTGCAGGTCAGGCGCATCGAGATCATCCTCGCCGGCAATACCAACGAGAGTGAAGAGCGCGTAGCGCCGCGCATAGGTCAGCGCCGCCCCCATCCGATGGGGGGCCGTGGTCTCGCTCAGCGCACAGACCGGCCAGTCCGAGGCGATCCATTCCCCCGAAGAATGCGCCAGCACAGTCGTCAGATTGACGATGCCGGCCCCTTGGTCGATGGCCGTGGTCTGCACCGTGGCTATCTCGTGCTCCCCTAAGGTCTTGCGCACGATCTCAAGCCCGCTCGACAGCGGCGCATAGCGGAAGGTCTGCTCAGCCCCGGAAGCTCCACCCTGGCGGATGGTCGCCACAAGCGACTTCTCAGGATTGACCAGCGCGATCTGGGCCTTGGCCAACGCCGCGGCCAGATTGGCGATCGAACTACTGGACCGCTGCATGACTATTGCCCTCCTCGTTGGCGAGGAGATCGAAACTCACCGCCCCTGACTTCGAGCGCTTGGCTCGGAGCCCATGGCCAGTTGCTTCCTTGGCATCCTGGGGCATCAGGCCCTTCAATTCGGCTTTGGCCTGCTCGTGTTCGAGGTGGGCCGGTCGGGTTCGCGAAAAGACCGCGGCGAATTCCGCCCAAGCATTGGAGGTGCTCATGTCGACGATGCGCACCGCCTCGATACGCGGCGCTGGAAGCTCGACGCCGAATAGGCGAGGGGTCTCACCGTTCTCCACGCAACGCCAGAACTTTCGCTCGGCCGTCACGATCAGGTGCTGGTAGAGCGGATCCGCATGAACGGTTATTTCCACCCACTTGCCGCCGCCAGTGATCACCGACAGCACCGCCGACCTTGCCGCCACCACCCACATATTATGCTGCAGCTGCGGCATGTATTTCGCAGCGGCTGCCTCTTCCGAAAAATACCAGGGCAGCATGAACTTCGACTCGAAGACGGCGCCGCTGGATTGAACGCGCCCGTCCGGCGTGGCGGCGAGCCAGCGGACGGTCGGATGGCGGACGTGCTTCTGAATATCGGTAACAACCTGCCCGGTATTGGCCTCGTACCAGCGCCGGTTCAGGTCTTCGGTGACGACCCCGAGCTGGACGATGAGGTTGCCGGAGAGGTCTTCCGGCTCAACCTCGCTGCGTTTCTCCCGCCATAGCCGCACCAGGGCAGCTTCATCATCTCCCATTATTATCCGGGCATCTGAACCGCCGATGAAGTAGCGACGGTCGGCACGTTTCGACCGCCCACTCATTCGACCCTCCCTGGCATAGCGTCGGCAGCACCCTGGATGGTGCCGGTGACGTCGGATACGAGGTCAGAAAGCAGGGCATCGATATAGCGAACATCAAGTCCGCCCGGGACGTTCTGCGCGGTGTCGCCGAGAAGCGCGGTCACGTAGACCGACACCGCGTTGAGCACCTTCTTCAGGTGATCGGCGCGGTCCTCAAGATCGGTCGCGTCGGCGAAAAGCGGAATCGGCCAGGGCGGTTGCCCCGCCAAGGCGGTAACAAATTCGGCGAGAGCCGTTCGAACCGAGTTGGTGGATGGTTTTGAGCCCGCGCCTGTAATCAGTGCGCGAATAGCGTTAGTCACATAGCCAGCCTGGGCCATGGGATTCCTCCGTGGCTTGGGTTAGGGCCGATGGAAAGTGTCAGCTTTCCATCGGCCTGCCTCTTACGTATTACAGACTATGCCAATGAAGTCAATTCCCGTAGAACGTAAAAAACGAGGCCGCCCTCCCACCGGGCAGGATCCGGTGCTGGCGTTACGTCTTCCGCCCTCGCTGAGGTCCGACATTGAAACCTGGGCCAACGAGCAAAAAGACAAGCCCTCCCGCTCAGAGGCCATTCGCCGCCTGATCGAGGCTGCACTGGCGGCTCCGAACAAGTCAATACCAACGGTATCAATAAGGCAGGTTAAGGCTGCGCGTGCGCTTGTGGCTTGGTCGCAAGAGGAATTGGCGATTGCAGCCGACGTATCGATTCCGACGATAAAACGGCTCGAGGCTCATGACGGCGCCTTGGGCGGTCGTCACCAGACGGGGACTAAAATACGCTTGGCTTTAGAGAGAGCCGGCGCTGAGTTCATCGACGAGAACGGCGGCGGCCCCGGGGTGCGGTTGCGTAAGCAGCAACGGAATATGCGCTAGCTCCTCGCCCCAGCCCCTCTGCCCCGGAGTTCGTCTGCGGAAACGGCAACAGCGAAAACAGTAGGTGACCGCCGGCCAATTTCGGCAGATGACTACCTACTATGGAGTGCTGAGCCTGTTGTCCAACTCGCCTTCACGACCGCCAACAACCCGATGCACGGCCCGGAGCGAATAAGCCCCTACTAAATTGGGTCATTAGGTACAGCCTCTCCAAACAGCCGCCGCGTCAACTCGCGGGCGGGGCGGTCGATGCGCATTGTAGATCGGTCGGATCCAGGACGTTAAGTGCGGATGTCGCGCGGCCCAGGCTAGCATGGCAAGCGATATGGCGAGATCGTCGTACTGCCCAGGCGGGCATTTATAGACGATGCCACTCTCACGCTGCTCCGGCTCAAGCGCTGCAAGTTGCGCATAGGCGCGTTTGCTTTCCGCATTCGGAGGCAGGCGAATCTGATCGTTTTCCAATTCGGCGCGCAACAGTTCGAGCAAGTAGGTCCGCCCAACCTTATAGATGGGTATGGACCCACCTCGCACCGGCCGGCGCTCGAAGGTCATGCCGTCGCCAGAATGGCCGATGTGTACGCCAATAGCGCGCCAGCCGAATGTCTCGAACAGCGTTTCCCCATAGGTGGCATCATTGCTGAGGTCAGCGATAATCAGACAGTTGCGATTGTAAGCTTGGTCAATCTGCGCCAGCTCATTCGCCAGCCGACTGCCGTAGAGATTGAGCGGCAGCTCGACGAATTGCTTAACTCCCAGCAGTTGCGGGCCGAAGATGGGAACACAATGGCCGCCGACCACAGCGGTCGATCGATCATTGCTGCGCCCCACATCGTGGGCGATGAGATGGACCTTCATCGGCCAGTGGGTCGGATCATTGGGGTTGTGCGTCATTGCATTGCTCCAATCGGTCTGAGTTGTTTGAAGGGGTTGGGGAGAGGGACCGGCGGCCGCTCCGGTTGCGGGCCAAAGGCCGGGCCGGGTGGTGCTAACGGTACATGGATCCCCGTCGCTCGCTCGAAGAGTGCCCACGTGAACGGACTAGCTTCGCTGCCACCCGGAATACCGAGATATTCGCGTTTGTACGTTTGTTCGCCGAGGTTGCGCCGTTCTTGCTCCAGGAATTCCGGAGTAAACGGCGCGTCGGGCATATCCGCTGTCGCTTTCAGCCGGATCCAGGACGGGTTGTCGCTGGACCACGCGGTCCAGAATGGATCAGCGTGGCTCCATGCCGTCGACAGCATGGCAAACCGCGCCTGCGGCCGCCGCGCCCGCATGGGCCGCAGCGCGGCGATGAGATCTTCATCGAGCCGCGCGGCTTCATCCGCGACGATCCAGGCGTCCACCGTCAGTCCGCGGATCGTGTCGTCGTCGCTGGGCAGCGCCATAACGCGAGAGCCGTTGTCGAGCTCGAGGCCATAGACATTGACACTGACAAACTTCGCGTTCGTTTTTTCGAGAACGCCTCGCACCCGCCGCACCGCCTCGGCACTTTGTCGCTGCGCCGGACAGGCAATCACCGACAGCGACCCCGGTGTGAACAACATGGCATGTGCAATCGCCCACGCCGCGGTCGTGGTCTTACCGACTTGCCGGGCGGTTAGCGCCAGGATCGAGGCGCCCCTGGGCGCGCGTAGAAATTCCTCCTGCCATGGCGTTGGCGTGATCTGCAAAACCTCGCGCACCCACAGCACCGGATCGACCCGGTAGGCAATTTCACGCAACGAACTCACCGTACTCACCGCACTCATAGTCGCCTTCGCCTTCCCCTTAGTGTCTGCTTCCGGCTGGAATTTCCCCGTTGACGGCCGCTGGGATTTTGCTGCCCTTGGCCACCGCCTCTGTCACCATGCCGCCATGCCCTGCCGATGCCTCGTCATTATGGTGCAACGCGCGCGATCCGCGGCTTTCCTCGTCCATCTGCAAGAGCGTGGCGGCGATACGCGCCTTGACCTCCGGCTCTTGGTCAAATTCCTGGATCAGCCGCTCGGCAATTTGCTGCGCATCGACACTGGATGTCGTCTGCACCCCGTCTTCGCCTTTGGCGTTTCCCGCCGCGCTTTGCGCCGCAAGCCGCGCTTGACTGTCGAGGGTCTGCCGCAACGACGTCAGCCCGGCGAGCGCAATCCGCAGCGAGCCCTCCTGTTGCGCCTGCGCGGTAATCTGATCAATGCGATTGCGCAGCTCGGCGTAGGCCCCGCTCAGCGTCTCGCTCGAGGGCAGCAGCGCCACCGCCGCACTGCCCCGCGCCGCGTCCTTCTTGATCTCGTTGGACGAGCCAAGCCCAAGGCAATTGGCCCGATGCCGATAGAGGCTGGACTGGCTGAGCCCATAGTCACGCGCGATATGCGTCAGCGGCTCGCCACCGGCCAGGCGGCGGTCGATCTCAGGGCGCTTCAGGTGTTGACACGTTACACAACTTCGCATGCGCCCACATATCGCATGCGGCCCTTAGGAAATCGTAAACTATCTTTCCGAACAAAAATCGGCGACTGATTCGCCCTCCGAGCAGTGTTTACCCTTTGGTAATGGAAATGTGTTGCCGCCCCTTAAGCTCGCGGACGAGCAGCCAGCACCAGGGGATAGGCTTGTTGTTGAGCCGTCCCCGATCGGCCGCGGCTGGGCAAGGAGCCAGCGGACCAGAGCAATGCGAGGCAGCCGATCAGCAAAGTTGCATCGGCACTTTCGAGCCGCATCCCCGAGGAAAGGGGACCGCTAGGCTTGCAAAGGATGGCTGACATATTATATATAAATGTCATACAAAAGATGGGATGGAGCGCCGCCGATGACGTCGACGAAAACGGCAAAGAAGGCGCGTCGGCCAAAACCTAGGGTCGCGCTTGCTCGAACCCGGCGAAGCGATCCGATAACATCGGCGCGGGTGCAGTTCGCGCTCTCCACATTGGCCGCGCGCGGCGACCTGAAAGGAGCGCGTACCAAGCGGCTCAGTGCCCGCGTTGATCCAGGACTGATCAAGGCCGCTCGCACCAAGACCGGCCTCAATAACGACTCCGAATTGGTCAACGCCGCGCTTGCGGTGCTTGCCGCACCCGACGATTTTGGACCTTGGTTCGCTGCGCAGGGTGGGCGTTTGCCAAAGGATTTCGAGCTTGAACTCTGATGTTCAGTCGATCATCAGCCGCAATGATCCGGCTCGCTGGTCGCGACCTTTAGTCCATCGGACAAAGGCACAACTTCCTTTTGATCCATCACAGGTGCCTGCTGGGGCATCTCTGCTTTTCGACACCACCGTCTACATCGATCAGCTCAAGGGACACTTGCCGACATCGATCGTCAATTTATTGGCTTCCCGGACGATCCTGCACGGCGCGCCGGCGCTCGGCGAGCTCGCGGTCACTATTGGGGTTCTCGATCCGGCGGACCGCCGCACCCATGCGACGTTGCTCCCGATCATTGAAACACTGGGGCGGATCAGCCCCGCACGTATCGTTGCGCCAAGCTACGAGGTGTGGCTGGAGGCGGCGGTGATCGCGGGCATTCTGGCGCGAACGCAAGCCATTCCAAAGCAAGATCGTCGTAAATTTCTCAACGACACCCTGCTATTTCTGCAGGCAGCGGCTGTCGGCGCCGTCATGGTCAGCAGAAATTCTCGTGACCTCGATTTGTTATTGCAATTAAAGCCGCGGGTGACCGTGCTGCTTTACGAAAAACTTTGAACAAGCCGTCTTCTCAAGGTCTACCAACCGACTGGCGGAATTTACGACTTGGGTGGCCTGGAGCAAGCGGGCTGGCATCGTTCGGCACAATGGGATAGCAAGCGGTCACAGCAAATCGGGGGCACCGTGATGTCTATATTCCTGAAACGAGCGGTCATCATCGCAACATTACATATAACGATCTTTGGCGCAGTCGGCGCGCAGGCGGGCGATCCGCAACCCTAATGGCAGACGTGGCCGAGCCGCCTGCCTAAGCCCGTTTGAGATCACACGATGCACATTGTTATTCGGCGCGCCATTTTGCCATTTGGAATCCAGAGACTAGCGATAGGCTCGTTGGGATTGAGGATAGGAGCGCATCCAATTGGCCGCCCGCTTAGTCAGCGTTGAACTTCAAAGCCAGGACCCATGTTGGCGCAACGCCCTATTCAAGCAGCCGCCCACAGCCGTCTAATCCCATCGGCCGTGTCGAGCGAGGCGGCTTCGGGAATCGCCGGTTAACAGCGGGTCGCGGCCATTAGACGCCTGGAATCGCGTATATATATTTAGACATCTGGACGACCGCAGCCTATATTTCTTCCTGAATCGTGGAAGGATTACGTAATGACGCAGACGAGAGACCTCCTATCGGCGAACGAAGCAGCATCGGTGACCGGCGTACCGTTGAAACACGTCCATCGCATTGTCGATGCTGGTCTGTTGGGGGCCGCCGTTAAGAGCCGGGCCGGGATGCGGGTCATTGTGCGCCGCGGCCTAATCGGGCTGAAGCTGGCCTATGAAACCGCGGACCTGCTCACGCCCAGGGGACGCCGGCTGGTGATCAAGGACCTCCTTCAGCGGCCCGAGGCAAACAGCGTAGAAGCGAATGCCGTCAAGCTTGACGTGCGCTTGATCAAGACTGCGATTCGACGCGGCCTGAACACGCTCGGGAAAGCAAAAAAGATGGTCACAATCGAAAAAGACGTCCTTGGTGGAGCGCCGTGTTTCAAGGGCACGCGTATTCCCGTACACGACATTGCCGCCATGATCGCTAATGGAGACCAAAAATCTGCGATCCTGAAGGCCTATCCGCAATTGACGGCACGGCAACTTGACCTCGCCGTCATTTATGCTGAGGCTTACCCGCGGCGCGGCCGGCCGCGTCGTAATCCTTTCTGGCGCAAAGCTCGACCGGTCTCATCGCAGAAGTTTTTGCTTCGCGATCTGCCGCGGCCGTTGTGAAATTCCTGATCGATGAATGTTTGAGCCCCGAACTCGTGGCACTTGCCCGATCTCGGGGCTTTCATCAATCGACGCACGTCACCTGGCTCGGCATGCGCTCGCGCAAAGATTGGACGATCGTTCGGCGTGCTATTGCGGACGACTTCATCCTCGTGACGAATAACACGGTAGATTTCCAGCCGCTCTATGAACGCCAGGAGGTCCATGCCGGACTGATATGTTTGAACGTGCCTCCCGGCCAGATGACCCTCGACGCACAGAAATCCTTATTTCTGCTCGCATTGGATCGACTTGGGGGCAGCGAGCCTGTCAACGAGGTTTTGGAAGTGACTTTAATCGGGAGCGGCGAAGTCGTTCTGGACAGATACAGTCTGCCATCGGGCTGAAGCTTGCGCCCGCGCAGCGCTACCTCCGACTTGGCCCGACTATAATCATTGGCGATCCGATCGAGCGGCAGGGCTTTATCGCGGCCATATCGGCGTCGCGAAGGACTTGATCGAGGAAGGGTGTGAATAAGCGTCGACGCTTGACGTCCGGCATCGTTAGCGAGCAGCAGGGGCCATTAATGGCAGACCGGGCCGAGCGGCCGGCCTTGAGCTCGTTCGAGACCGCACGATGCACATTGTTATTCGACGTGGCATTTTGCCAATTTGATCCCAGACTGGTGACGGCCTTGTTGGTTGCCTGAATCCGTCCGAGACCGCACGATGCACATTGTTGTTCGGCGCGCTATTTTGCCATTTTGAGTTATTCGGCGTGCCATTTTGAACCCAGACTAGCGATAGGCTGGTTGGCTGCCTGAACCCGTTCGAGACCGCACGATGCACATTGTTATTCGGCGCGCCATTTTGAACCCAGAGACTAGCGATAGGCTTATTGGGGATTGAGGATAGGAGTCTCATCCAATTGGCCGCCGCTTGTTCAACGTTGAACTCCAAGGCAGAATTGACATTACCTCCGAAAAACTTCGCCATTTTTCGTTTCGCCACCCCGCCATTCGATTGACTCCACAGCGCCTGATCGACCCGTCTAGGCAGGCAGGCCCCGGCGGAAATAGGCGGCCAACTAGGTAAATTGGCTGACCTCCGGGTCGAGACGGGAAGGGGACCAGCCCACCAATCGAAACTGCAAAGTTGGCGAAAAACTTCGTTTCGCACATTCATCGCGTCGAGTTTATCGACGAGAACGGCGGCGGGGCAGGCGCCCGGCTACGAAAGCGTCAAAAGAGGTAACGGCACTATCGACGATGGGCTTTCGCCCGTGCAGCACGGCTCAAAAGCAGCCAGCGGCAAATCTGCCAGGGCCACCAAGAAGAAACGATAGGTACGGCGCCGGCGTCACCGAGCACCGGTGACCACAGCAGAATCCAGCTTGCACTTCTGTTTGAATGTTAATATAAGTACTTGCGTAATGATATAAGGTATCGTTATGGCGAACGTGGTAACCATCAACCGCCCGGAAGTGGTTGCCCTAATCGAGGAAGCAGCCAAGAAGCTGACTGACGGCAACAAGACCGAAGCGGTCGCCCTCGCCCTGCGGCGCCTTTTGGAGGAGACGGCCCGCGCGGGATCGCTCTTTGGGGTGCATCGCGGATCGGTGCGGGTTCACGAAGGTGTTGACGTCGTCGCGCCGGCTCTTGATGTCGAGCCCGACGCCGGGACCGGCCGAGAGATCGAGCGGTGACCGATCGCCTTCTGCTCGACACCCACATCGCCCTCTGGCTCGACAGCGGCAACGACCGACTGCGCGCTTCCACGCGTGCCTTGATCGACGACTGCTGGCAAAACGGCGGTGCCATTTTGCTTAGCGCCATCACAGCTTGGGAGATCGCGCTTCTCGTTGATACCGGACGGATCGACCTCGACGTTCCCGTTGCGACATGGATCGAGCGTTTCCTCGATCGCCCCGGCATCGAAGCAGTGCCGCTGGGTCACCAGGCTGCCTCCCGCAGCTATCAGTTGCATCATCTCGAACAGCGCGATCCGGCGGACAGACTTCTGATTGCGACGGCGATCGAGCTTGCTTGTCCGTTGGTCACCTATGATGAGCGCATCGTCCGCTTCGGCAAGAAGCATGGCCGCCAGTACCGGTTCGCAGTCGACGCCTGATATTGTATTGAGCGGGAGAGACGACGGCTTGGCGAGGTGGTGATCCTCCCGCGGGCTGCCGACCTATCATGCCGATGCGCGCGATCCGGTGATGGCATGGTATCGGCATGTCAAAGCGGCCGACTGGGCCGCACCGGCGGAGGTCAAGCGCGACATTGGCTCCGCGAGTCTCCTCAGAGACGGCCGCGTAGTTTTCAACATCGCCGGCAACAAATACCGCATCGTAGTGTGGATCAGCTATGCCTATCGGGTCGTGTACATCAGGTTCATCGGCACCCACCGGCAGTATGACGACATCGACGCACAAACCATCTGAAGGAAAGGTTATGGAAATCAACCCGATCAACAACAAGCGCGACTACCAGCGAGTGCTCAAGGAGATCGAAGGGCTTATGCATGCAAAGCGCAACACGCTAGAAGGTGATCGGCTCGATGCGCTCGTCGCCCTCGTCGAAGCCTGGGAAGCTAAACATTACCCCCTTGATCTGCCCGATCCAGTGGAAGCAATTAAATACCACATGGAGCAGAAAGGACTGAGCCCGCACGATCTGGTGCCTTTTATCGGGGGTCGCAATCGCGTCTATGAAGTGCTTGCCCGTAAGCGCCCGCTGACGTTGAAGATGATATGGCGGCTGCATGAGGGCCTCGGCATTCCCGCCGAATCACTGATCAAGGTGGTCAGCATCAAGAGGCTTGAGTGGTTGGGAGAATTTTGCGGGCACCCCTAAAGACCCTTAATTAGTAGCGCATGACCGCGAGCCGTCAAGCGCGACCGGCCCGCCGAGTGCTTCGTGACTGCTCCTGTACGTACTCGCGCAGCACTCGATGGCGAGCACCCGCGGAAGGTGCATTGAAGCACGGCCTTGCGGGAGGAGTTATGATCTGATTGTGAGCGGCATCGAATTCACTGAATGGAACGGAACCGATGATCCAGATCGAGAACATTGGTCGAGGAAGCATCTCAGGCTGCCGATGATCACCCTTTACGCTGGCCCTTTAGCTCGTTGAATTTGGTCATCGCTCTTTCAAATTTCTCGTTGAACAGCCACATTGCGTCGAGGATTTCGCGAAACGTTGCAGAAGTTCTTCGCCGATCGGTCTTCCCGTAGGCGAACATGCTGTTGTTGCGCAAGTAAAACATCATTGTCGGGTCAGAAATTCTGTAATTGCCCAGGTTCCCGGAGTTGAGAGCGGCCTTGGTCGGGCTGGGGATAATCTGAATGAGCTCGAAAAACTTCATTTGATCAATCGGATCCGGCAGTGCTTTCACGATTGTTGGAATCTGACGGAAGAGGTCTGCATGCGCGTTCATGAGGCCGTTTCTGACCCCAGTCCAATGATTGAACCGTTGATCTGAATTGCCAACACGAGCTTCTTCCTTGTCATCGCGGGCGCTCAGTACAGGATCAATGACTTTGACCAGCTTCTTGATCGCCGCCCATTTTTGTTGACCGTTACGATCTTCGACCACCGGTCTGGAAGCTTCCCTTGTACTTGCCCGAGCGCGCATTCCCTATGTTTTGATTGCCATCCGTCTCAGCAAAGAAAACGCCCAAGCTGATGCGGCCTGCCGCGATGGCATTTACCGCATCAAGACTTTCTGCTCGCGCAATGACGGTTCCCAAATCGACAACGTCCTGAAATGGCGTATCCGAGCTTTGAGCATTGGGAGGTGGCGCCTGCATGATTTTAAAGATATCTTTATACTCATCGATGAGCGGCTCGGTGTCGGCGTCAAAATACGCCGGAGGAATTCGAAATTTATTCGGTCTGCCAATCTTGGAAGGACTGGCGTCAGTAAGATCTTTATACGCGCTCATCATGGCGACGCGAGCCAGATAAAGCGCCTGTCCCGGTACTTCCGGCAATTTTTGATGTGCACTGATCTGCGCGTATCGCTCGCTCAGGATCGCCTTAAAGGCACTCAGGGCTTTGCGGTACACATCAAGAGCATCTGACTGTTCTAACTGTGCCCTCGTCAGTGTAGCGGGCTGGCCCTGTGCGGGAGAGATAGCGTCGTAGTTTGTTTTGTCGATCGAGAAGCTGACCAGTAAGGCGAGGGCATAAATTGCGATTGCCGCGCTAGAGCGGAGACTATTCACAATCCACATAAACTACATTCCGTTCGTCAGGAATCATGATAGCGCGGGCCGTCACCATATGGCGAGATCATCGTGCTGCCCGGGCGGACAGTCAGATGCCGAACCGCAGCACAAGATTCCGCTCCACGACTGATTGAACATCGTAGTCCGCGGGGCCGCGGCTATGCAGCCAAGGCGAAGTCAGCCTCGACGCCAGCGATCGCTGCATGCAGTCATCGATAGAATAAAAGGCGAAGTACAATCAAATTGGCCCGGAAGCTCGCCGGCGCCACCACCGATGCGATCATCCTCGAGGGCGCTCGCGCCGCCGCGCAGGCCGAATTCGACATCGCGCAGGTCAGGCAGGTCAAAGTCGCTGTGATCGAGCACAGGCAAACGATCGGTGAATACGACGCCGCGCCGAGTTCGCTCACGACGGACCAAACCCGCATGTCTACCCGTCGCCATTGATGCCGGATGCGCTTGTAACAAGGAGAGGCATCGAGATCCCTGCTGGCGGTTCAATGCTCAGGCTTCACTCACGTCTACCAATCGCCGTCATTCCGCCGCGGCGAGCCATGATAGAGAAGCGCTAATTCAGTCCAGCGATTACGAGCAAGCCGGCTACTATTCGGCCATCTAAGCTGAGGCTGAATTGCCGGCAAGATTTAGTCGGGTGCTCGCCAAGCAAGTGTGCAGCGCCGCCACCACCTGTGCGCCTTCGCCAACCGCCGCGGCAACGCGCTTGACCGATTTTGCCCGCACATCGCCGATAGCGAAGACTCCGCGGCGCGACGTCTCCAGCGCATGACGTCCACCACCGGCCTCCGCTCCGGTACGGATGAAGCCCTTTGCGTCGAGGACAATCGCCGAACCTTTGAGCCAATCCGTATTCGGATCTGCGCCGATAAAGAGAAACAGATGATTGATCGCGCGCCGCGCTTCCTGTCGGGTGGTGCGATTCTGCCAGCGCACCGCATTGAGCACGCCGTCGCTGCCTTCAAGCGCGCTGATTGTGGCGCCAGTCACGACTTCGATGTTCGCTAGGCCGCTGATGCGCTCCACGAGGTAACGTGACATCGTTTCCGCAAGATCGGACCGGCGGACCAGCATGTAAACCTTGGTGCCCTGGCTTGCCAGATAAACGGCTGCCTGGCCGGCGGAGTTGCCGGCGCCGACCAGCGCGACTTCCTGATTAGCGCAGAGCCTGGCTTCCAGCGGCGACGCCCAGTAGTGAACGCTCGACGCTTCGAACGCATCGAGGTTCTCCACATCGAGCCGCCGGTAACGCGCGCCAGTGGCCAGCACCACCGAGCGGGCTCTGACCCTTTCGCCGATTTGCAGGTCAAGGGTGAAGGGCCCGGCAGGGCCGTCCGCGGCGAGACTTGTCGCCTCGTCCGGGATCGCGATCTCGGCTCCGAATTTCTGCGCTTGATTGTAGGCTCGCGCCATCAGCGCCATGCCAGTGATTCCGGTCGGGAAGCCGAGGTAGTTTTCGATCCTCGCGGACGCGCCGGCCTGACCCCCAAATGAGCGGCAATCGAGCACCAGGACCGACAGTCCTTCCGACGCCGCATAGACGGCAGTGGCAAGACCGGCCGGTCCGGCACCGACAACGACGACATCGTAAAGACGTTCGGGATCAATCGGCCGCACCAAACCAAGGCAGCGCGCCAGTTCGGCCTCACCGGGATTCCGCAGTAGTTGTCCGCTGGGGCACAGCACGATCGGCAACTGTCCCGGATCGATATGAAAACGTTCAATCAGTACGTTTGCGGGTGCGTCGGTCTCGGGATTGAGCAGTTGGTGGGGATGACCATTGCGGCGGAGAAAACCTTCCAGCCGCAACACATCTCCGTTCTCGGCACGACCAAGGATGATTGGTCCGCCGATCCCCGCCTGCAGGATAGCGACGCGGCGCAAGATCAAAGCGCGCATGATGCGCTCGCCAAGTTCGGCTTCCGCAATCATCAGCGCGCGCAACCGGTCCGACGGGATGATGAGTGCCTCTAGCGGCTCTTGCGCAATCGCATCCACGAGCGCCGGACGGCCCGACAATAGCGCCAGTTCCCCCAGAAAGTTTCCTGGGCCATGGACCGCGATCGGCTTGTGATTGTCGAATCGGTCGCGCTCGGTGACCGCGACCTTGCCCGCAAGGATGACCATGAGGCCAGGAGCGACCTCGCCGACGGTCCAAAGCGATTCACCGGCACCAAAGGAGCGCAAGTTGCCGAACCGACGCACCCGCTCGATTTCCATCGGATCGAGTATGGGATAAATCTGGTCGTACCGCTGTTCGCGAATGGATTGCAATTGCGCCACCATGCTTTTCCGCACGAACAGATTGGCTTGTAGAAGCTGGCTTTCCGTTAGTTATAGTACCGGAACGATCTAACAAGGTCGGATTTCAGCCGGTCAGGGCTCAAGCAATGCGGTCCGATTGCGCCCCGCGGAGCCGGTGAAGGTCGCGAGCATTACTCGGCAGCATTGCGCAAAACAGCTTTCAGTGCGGCGTCAAGATAGTGACCCGTGCTCCTATGCACTTACAGCGATGAAATGCGTGACTTTGGGTCCATCGCCCAAATGGAAGCGGACCACGCATTCTTGGACTAGCCGGTCGGCGTTTGTGACCCGCTCGTGCTGGCGCAAATGCTCCATCCAAGATGCGAGCAGGAAGGTTTCGACAACGCGCCCTTCATCGGCCGCATCCTCGAACACGCCCCAGCGATAGGCGCCGTCGCGGCGACGCTCATGTCCGAGCTCTTCAAGGACCTGTAAAAACTCTTGCCGATCCTGCGGACGAATGCGGTATTCGACTGTGACCAGGACAGGGCCTCGATCCTGCTGGATGGCATAGGAGGTAATTGGCGACGGCCAGTGCATGGAAGGCGTCAGGTCGACGTCAGCCCCAGCTTGTAGTTTCCAGCGCCAAGTCAGAGGTATCGCAACGAGCACCCCAAGCGCGGCGAGAAAGTGCGCGGCCGGCAATCCAAAAGCGCCAGCAACCTTGCCCCAAACCGTACTGCCGACAGTCAGACAGCCAAAGAACACCGTCGTATAGAGCGCAAGTCCACGCCCGCGCACCCAATCGGGCAGAGAAACTTGTGCCGAAATCGCCAACGTCGCGAGCACGGCAATCCATGAAACGCCCGCAAGCAGGCTAGCGACGAGCGCCGTGCTCGCATCGTGCGCAATGCCATACAGTGCGAGCGTGACGGCGGTGCCGACCATTCCACTCGTCACCAGCAGGTTCGGCCCGAATCTTGCACGCAGCCATGGCATGACGAATGCACCGCCCACCGCGCCAGCCCCAATAGCGCCCAGAAGTATTCCGTAAAGCTCGGGACCGCTTGCGATCTGTGTGCGGGCAACCAGCGGCAGCAGCGCCCAATATGTGCTGGCAAACAGAAAGAAAGCCGCGGCTCTGATGAGGGTCGCGCGCAGCGCCGGACTATGTCGGGCATAGCGAAGACCGGCCTCAATGGCACCGCCTACCCGCTCTGCCGGCAGAGCCGTATTGGATGAGCTCGGCCGCCGCCACCATAATAACGCGCCGAGCACTCCGAGATTGGAGATCGCGTTGATCCAGAACGGCGCAACGATGCCAAGGCCTGCGATGGCCGCGCCGCCCAGCGCCGGACCAAGTGCGCGCGAGATGTTCACCCCGACGCTGTTGGCCGCAACAGCGGAGGTCAAACTCTCTTTCGGCACCAGTTGCGGAACGATCGATTGCCATGCTGGGAGGGTTAATGCCCCAGCCGCACCAATCAGGAATGTAAACAGCAACAAATTATCCGGTGTGGCCAAACCAAAACCAACCATCGTTGCATAGACCGCGCATAATGCCGTGTTCAGAACTTCGAACGCGATTAGGAACTTGCGCTTGTCGAAAATATCGGCGAGCGCGCCGGCCGGTAATGCGAACAGAAAGACCGGCAGCGTGGTCGCGGTCTGCACCAGCGCAACAACCAAGGGGTCGGGGTTAAGGCTGGTCATAAGCCACCCCGACGCAGCGCTGTACATCCAGCCGCCAACGTTGGAGACGAGGGTTGCGGTCCAGATCACCGCGAAGACCGGATGACGGAAAGCGGCGGCCAACGATACGGGTTTACTCGATGAAGCTGCGCTACTCGTCTCGCTCATTGCGTGCTTTCAGCGATTTTCGGCAGACAGTCGCCCCAATCCAGCCGGCACATTAGCGAGTGCTGGTCATGAGCGGTAGACTCGGACAGAGGCGCCGCAATGGCGAAGGCTCACCCGCCTATTGCTGCTATTGCTGATAACCTCCGAATACAACGACCGGAGACTACGCCGGGCTCACAGGTGGTAGCGGTTCGGGGGCGAATGCCGCGAATGGGGCAGCGCCGCCCTCCGCTTTGATGCGCGCTATGTCGACCACCTACAACACCGTCTGCATTTCGATTGTGACGTAGCGATAATTGTCACCGTTCTTGGCGACATGGCCGATGCCGGGCCAGGGGAAGTGATAAGCGACGATTGGAATTTTCCGGCTCGCCACCATGTCGAATACGCCCAGCCGGGATGAGACCCCCTGCTTCGGGTCGGTGTCGCGGGCGAACTCAGCGCGTGGATTCTCCATTTCCAGTAGAGGTTGGTGACAGAGATCGCCGATATAGACGATCGAGCTATCCTGCGAGTTGATCACAAAGCTTGTGTGGCCGACTGTATGGCCAGGCGTCGAGAGCGCTTGCATGCCTGGCATAACCTCCTGGCCGTCCTTGAGGAATACTAGGCGGTCGCGCAACGGCAGCAGCGCATCGCGGATCGGCCCAATGTAATGGCCGAGCGCCGGATCAGACAACTTCGCTTCGTCAGTCCAGTAGTCGAGGTCGGCCTGGGTAATATGGATTTGAGCATTCGGAAAGTTCGGCTTGCCGTCTTCGCCGACGAGCCCCCAAACATGGTCCGGGTGAGCGTGGCTCAAGGCCACCACGTCGATCGACGCGGGATCAATGCCGGCGCCCCGGAGATTGGCGAGCAGGTATCCGGTACGCGGGCCGTAGATCTTACGAAATCCCATGCCTGTATCGATTAGGGCGAGCTTCGAGCCGGTATTCACGACCAGCGCATTCTGATCGACGGTGAAATCGTTTTTGTCGAGGAAATTGGCGGCGACGATTTGGTCGATCCACTCCTGGCTTATGCCCCTGAACAATTCCGCCGTGAACGTGCCGAGCTTGAGCGG
>JBAUYV010000257.1:0-4985 GCA_049584975.1 Xanthobacteraceae bacterium
TCTCCGCCTGGGGCCGGATCAACACGATGGCGACGGTCGCGATACCCTCTTCCTCGAGATAATGGCCCAGCGCGCTCACGGCGCGCGTACAGACCGGTCAAACGGGGGCGAGGAGGACGCTGTCGACCTGGTCCTGCTTCAGGCGGCCGGCGAGTTCGCGGGCATGCGGCTCCATCTGCAACGGGTCGGTCGCGCCCATGAACGCATAGTGGGTGTCGGCTATCGACCCGATCGTTCCCTCGGCCGCTAGCTCCCGCAGCCGGTCGATCGGAAAGGCGACGTTCCAATCTTCCTGCAACCCGGTGCGGTCGAAATTGATCGAGATATGGCTGCACAGCAGGTCTTTGATCGGCGTCGTCGCAGGAATCGCGTGGTAGTGCGGGTCGCGGCCGCGGAACGGCTCCTCACCACGCACGACGAGCCCGGCGGACGATACGATCGCAATGCGGCGCTGCGAGAGCGCCGGGCCCGTCACCCAGGGCCGCGTCTCAAATTCCGGGCATTCGGCCTCGGCTAGGCGTTTGGCCTGGTCGGGCGACAGGTCGGTCAGTCGCGTCACCGCACTTCTCCTCGCCTCTGCGCGAGGCGATGGCTCGCCCCGTTGCGCGAGCTTATCATCTTTTTTAGATCGACCAATCTAAAACGTGCCGGCGCGGTGCGGACGGTGATCGTCGCGCCGACCGTTACGCTCCGGCCCCGAGCATCGCCAGGACCTCGTTTGCGGCGCCCTCCAGCACCTCGCGTTGCGGGCGCGTGCGCGCCAGGACGCGGATGCCAAGCAGCACGCTCAGCAGTAACTTGGCCAGCTCCTCTGCCGAACGCGTGCTGGCGATCGAACCGTCCTTCTGACCGGCCGCGACGCAGCGGTGGAAGAAGGCTTCGATAAAGATCATTTCCTCGGTGACGAGCTGCCTGAATTCGGCGTCGTAGGGCGCCAGTTCCAGCGCCGCATTGACCAGCATGCAGCCGCGGCGCTGGTCATCGTCGACCGACCGCTCAATAATCTCATTGAAAAAGGCCCGTATCGCCATAGCCGGCGGCAACTTCTCCAGCCGCGCAACGCGGTCTCGCACCGTTTGAGCGAGGTAATGAACGAAGGCTTGGCGGTAGAGCGACCGCTTGTCGCCGAACGCGTTGTAGAGGCTGGCGCCGGTAATCCCCATCCGCTCGGCGAGATCCCGCACCGAGGTCTGTTCGAACCCCTGCGCCCAGAAGCAATTCATCGCCGCCTCCAGCGCGGTCGTCTCATCGAATTCTCTCGGTCGCGCCATCACACGCCTCACCTCGGCCGCCGCGCCCGGCGCCGCTATCCTTATGAATGGTCCCCAAAATTTTAGAACGCCCGAGCCAGAACGGCAAAGTCATTGTCAGGCCGCGCTTGTCCGTTCATTCTAGATCGATCGATCTAGAATCGATGAGGGCGGCATCTCGGCCCTGCAACTGCAACGCCAACTCGCCCTCGGCTCCTACAAGTCGGCCTAGTTGATGTGTGCCAAGCTGCGCCGCAGCATGGTGGCGCCTGGCCGCAGTCCGCTCGCCGGCCTGGTCGAAGTCGACGAAACCGAGATTTCCTGCCGCAGCAAGAACGATCCCATCACCGGTGGCGGCGGGCGTAGCCACCTGGGCAAAATCCTCGTCGTCGGCGCCGTCGAAGTCGAGGATGACGGCGCCGGTCCCGACCGCATCCGTCTCGCCGAGGTGCCCGACTATTCGGCCGCCAGCCTGCATTCCTTCATCGCCCACAACCTCGCGCCCGGCGCCACCGCCAAGACCGACGGCTGGCCCGCTTACCCCGGCGCTCCCGGCGTCAGCCACGATCCCCACGTGGTCGGCAAGATCGCCGCCCATGTCATCCTGCCCTGGGTGCACCGCACCTTCTCCAACCTCAAGGTCTGGGCCCTGGGCGTCTATCACGGCATGCGCCGCAGACATCTCCAATCCTACCTCGACGAGTTCGTCTTCCGCTTCAACCGCCGCCGAACCCGGCACGCCGCCTTCCGCTCGCTGCTCGGCATCGCCCCCGGCCATGCGCCGCTCTCCTACAAGATGTTGATCGCACCGGAAGCAAAGGCATAAGCCTCCTCGACGAATTGCCTAGCCACGATCCGTATGTCCCGGGGCGCAGTGGCCGAGACAGTTCAAACATTGAATGGGAGAACGTTCATAATCGGCAATAATAAGGCCGACATGGATGTATGGCATTTAGATCATAAGCAAGCCGTAAAGATGTCCGATGAGCCTATTACCTGTTATCAAAACCAAGAAGTGAAAATTTGCTTTTGAAAACGGAGCTGAGCTGAGGTGCGATTCCGCGCCTAGCTGGAGAAATAACGCGGAAGTTGCAACACCGGGAGGGAGATACCGAAACCGATCTGCACGCGAAGCTGAGCGCTTACCGATCCCCATGGCGGCGCTTGTTGTGGTCCTGTTATCGCTGGGACTCTGGTCGGCCATTTGGCGGGCCGTTACCATCCTCGCTGCGGCCTCCTAGTGCGACCGGTTCACGAGCGATCGGCCGGAACGCAAGCGAGCGAGCCGCAAAGCGATGAAACCTCCGAAATCGACGTCACTCTGGAACCCTGGCTGTCAGCGCCGCGGCCTGCTGCCTATTACCGCGCAGCGGCGGCGCGGGCCAGGACGCTCCAGGCTGCGGTCACGACACCGAGGCTCAGGCAGCATTTTGGCGAGATGATCGCTCGGTATGAACGGCGCGCCGGAGAGGTCGAGGGATCGGAATAGGCTTGAGCGCGCGCCGACCCGCGGCGGCGCGGTTGCCCCCGAGAAAGGGCCGGCATCGGCGACGACGGCAAGAGCTCTCTTCCGAAGCTGCCCGGCCTCGGAATATTTATGTACAAGTAGGAATTGCAACCACCGTCTGATCAACCGATCATGGGCCTCAACCAAATGCGTTGGGGAAATGAATGGCTGATGACAGCCTCACACCGAAACTTGATCCCGGCCTGGTGACCGAAATCGTGCGCAGCTATGTCGCGAAAAACAGCATCGGCGTCGATCAGATCGAGGGCTTGATTACGACGGTGTATCGCACGTTGAGCGGGCTCGGCCAGGGTGCGTCGGCATCTTTGCTGGAAGTGTTGACGCCGGCGGTGCCGATCCGGCGCTCGGTGCAGCCCGATCATGTCGTGTGCCTCGAATGCGGATTTCAGGGGAAAACCCTGCGTCGCCATCTGCGGGTCGCGCATGGGCTCGAGCCGGCGGCTTATCGCACGCGCTGGAGGCTGGCGCCGGATCATGCGCTGACGGCGCCGGCTTATTCGGAGCGCCGCGCGACGATGGCAAAAGAACTCGGGCTCGGCCGCAAGCAGGCCGCGGTCGAAACGACCGCTGTGCCAGCCCGGCGAGGACGCTCACGTCGAGCGATCGCGGACTGAACCAGGACCGCTTCCCGCACCCTAACCGAAGCGCCCGCGGGAGTCGCCGCCCGTGCTATCCTTCTGCCCGGCGATCTGGGCTCTGCCAGGGGGCGCCGCCCTAAATTGGCGATAGCCATAGTGAGGTGGGGATGGACAGTACGGGATTGCGCGAACTCCAGGCTCCGTTCAAGGCAAAATACCGTGACGATCCCGGCGCGGCGGTCGTCACGCTGCGGGCGCATGGCGACCTCGCTAACGACGCAATCGTTTGCAAGGTCGCGACCGGGCAGGCGCTGATCGAGGCCGGTTTGCATCCAGCAACCGGCGGCACCGGCCTCGAAGCCTGCTCGGGTGGTATGCTGCTCGAAGCACTCGTCGCCTGCGCCGGCGTGACCTTGAAGGCGGTGGCAACGGCGATCGATTTCCACCTGCGCGGCGGTTCGGTCAGCGCTGAAGGCGATCTCGATTTTCGCGGGACGCTCGGCGTCGAGCGCGGCGCGCCAGTCGGATTTCGCGAGATCCGGCTCAAGTTCACGCTCGAGACCGACGAACCGGAGGAGCGGCGGCAGAGCCTGCTCAAGCTGACCGAGCGCTATTGCGTCGTATTACAGACGCTGAGAACCCCGCCGATGTTGCAGGCGAGCCTCGGCTAATCCGCGCCCGTCGCGGCCCGACCCCCGCTCTGATAATGGTACACAAAAGGTAGCGCCCGGAGGCACCCCGGAAATGCTCACCCTCACCCAGCAGCGCGCGCTTGACCGCTTCGCCAAAAGCCTCGCGACGCTCGGCGTGATTCTCTGATCGATGCCCCTCATCAGGCTGGGGAGGATCACCGAGACGCCCGGGCCGAGGGCAGCGACAATCTCGGCAAAGCCGGCGCCGAGAGCCTGGCGACCGAAACGGCGATGCGGGCCCGCTTTCCCGATTATCAAAGCCGCTACAAGGCACGGCACCCATAAACCGGCTGGTCGCGATCGGCTCGCCTTCACTCCCTGGCGCTCGTCTCCCCCGCCGGCGCACGCGCGTCGCTGGGCTATCTCGAATTTTTCGCGGCCAACATCCGCAACCTGCACGCGCGGAAGGGGCGCTCATGAGGAACACGACGCGGCACTCGCTGCAGCGAGCATGGCGGATGGTGACATGGCCATTGTCGGGGCATATCGCCCTGGCGCTCGCAACCGGTCTCGCTTGCGGTCTCGCCGCCGCTGGTTACCCCGACGTGGTCTCGCCACCCTACGCCGCGATTGTCGGCACGCTCGCCGTCCATCCGGCTATGGTCGGGATGTGGCGGCATCTGCATTGGCCCGGGGGGAAAGGCCGCTGACGAACGAGGCTGGGACACGCGAGCTCGCGGCACCGAGCGTCAAGCAACGGCTTGCCGCGATCCGTCATTTGTTCGATTGGCTCGTCACCGGCCAGGTCGTGCCGGTCAACCGGGCCGGTCGGTGCGCGGGCCCCGGCACGTCGTCACGTCGGGACAACCGCCAGTGCTCGATCCAGCGAAGCGCGCGAGCTGCTCGACAGCATCGACATCAGCAAGGTCGCCGGCTTGCGTGATCGCGCGCTGATCGGGCTGATGGTCCCGATGATCACGTGGAGGAGAAGCGGGAC
>JBAUYV010000258.1:0-6667 GCA_049584975.1 Xanthobacteraceae bacterium
TCTCCTGTCTGACGATTGGGTTTGGACACCGCAATCCTCTCAGACAGGAGCCTCCTCAGCCCCAGCTCACTCCTCTTGCCGCCGAGCGGCTTCGTTCAATCCGTGATCACAATCGACCGGAACGCGCAGAGAGAAGCTGGATCCTTCTGGACGTCCAGAAGGAATCCGGTGAGTGGATGTCGCGATTGTTGCGCGTGTTGAGCGCCGCCGGCAGTGGACGCCGGAGGAAAAGGCGGCGCTGATGGCCGAGGTGGAGGCAGAGCGAGATCTGGCTCTCTCCTGTCCGGTCCAGTTCCGCCAGCATGTCCTTGTGCCGCGCGCACCGTCCCTGGATCGCGGCGATCTTCTCGGCCAGGTTCTCGACCCGCGAGCCGCCCGTTCCGCTCTCGGTGGCGTCGCTCTTGTCGAGGCGCTGAAGACAGTCATCGAGCTTGGCGTCAGCGGCTTTGATCAACTGGGTCAGGGACGCCCGGGTGAAATTGCGATCCTTGTTGTTGACCGCCTTGATCCGCGTGCCATCCACCGCCAGCAATTCCCGGCCAAACAGGTCCAGTTGACGACAGAGCAGCACAAACTCACGGAAGACTTGACGGAAGGCATGGCGATTGTCGCGCCGGAAGTCAGCGATGGTCTTGAAGTCCGGCTTCAGATGCAGCAGCAGCCAAATCACCTCGATATTGCGGTGGGTTTCGGCCTCCAGCCGGCGGCTCGATCGCGCCCGGTTCAGATAGCTGTAGATGTAAAGCTTCAGCAGATCCGCAGGCGCATAGGCCGGGCGGCCTGTCACCTTCGGCGCAACGCGGCCGAACCCCGCCGCTGCGAGGACCAGCCCATCAACAAAGGCGTCGATGAACCGCACCGGGTTGGCCGAGCCGACATAGTCATCCACTGCCTCCGGCAAAAGCAGCAGCTGCGAGCGGTCGTGACCAGTGATGTACGTCATGCCGAATTCTACCGCGTTCGACACTGCGCCAGAATCCGCTCAGTCCGACTTTCCACACAGTCTGCGCGGTTATTGGAGGCCTTTAGCTGCTAAATCGTTGCGATTGCCACCTTGTTTATTTGTTTGTCGCGCGGCATTGAGCACCGGTCGCCAGCTCCTCTTGCAACCTGCTCGAGGTAACGGCTAAAGCGGCTAAAAGTAGCGCTCCGGAACACGGATGATGTCGTCGGGCTGAATTGGCGTCAGGCTGACGGCTTTGCCATTTTCGCCGTTGCGGGTGATTATGACGTAGTCCTTGTTGGCGCGGTAGGTGTAGCCCGCGGCGTCTGCGATCGCGCTCAGGACAAGCATCCCGCTGGCATAGGGATAACCGCCGGGCCTCGCAACCTCGCCCAGGATGTAGAACGGCCGATAGGTCACGACTGAGACAATTACCTCCGGATGCTCGAGATAGGCACCCTCAGCAAGCTTCACAGCGATCTCTTTCTCGAGATCGTTCGCGGTGAGCCCGGCGGCACGAACCTTGCCGATCAGCAACATGCTGATTGTACCACCGTTCTGAACCGTGTAATGGCCCGTCAACTCATCGGCGCCGAGCACTTTGACGTCGAGCTGATCGCCGGGACCCAGGGAATAGGACGACGCCGACGCCGCCGTCGGGGGAAGCTCCGGAAGCTCGCTGCCCGAGGAACAGGCGCCGAGAGGCAAGACGAGCGCCAGCGCCATAGCAGCAGCCTTGCGCGGATACGGGTTCATGCTAGCGAGCTCTCAGCGGCCATAATAATTGCCCAATTGTTGATACGCGCGGGCGATCGGATCACCGTATTTCGCAGCACGTCTGACATCCACCATCGATAGAAGGACGGCAGTATCCGCACCACCGCCCTCCATCAGCTGCACCGCCGCGTGGCGCGCAACTGCGGGCGAAGTGCTCGCCCACTTGACCACCAAAATCGCCTTCTGCGCCACCTGCGAGAGCAAAATGGTCTCTGAGGCCGCAAGCACCGGAGCCGAGTCGAGGATTACGAACGCATATTTCTGGACAAGCCGCTCGATCAGCGGGCGCAGGCGGTCGGAGGTTAGACGCCGAGCCTCCTTCGACAGAGCTGTACCGGCGGGAATGTAAGTTACCCCTGAACCGCGATGATAGTGGGCGATCTGATCGAGGGCGACATCACCAGCGAAATAGTCGGTCAGGCCGGGCCCGCGCGTTCCGTCGAACGTCCGATGCACGTTTGGCCGGTGCAAGTCACAATCGACTATAGCGACGCTGAACCCGTCGGCCGCAAAACATGAAGCCAGACTGACCGCCACCCATGTCTTGCCTTCGTTCGCCAGGGCCGCAGTCACCAAAACCACTCGTGAATCGTTACGGCCGTTAAAACTGAGAAGCTTCAACTCTACATTGCGGATCGCCTGCCCAAAGGCGGTGTTTTGCGGTTCTAGAGACGGCGCCGGACTTTGATGGCGACGCGACTGCTTGATCCTCGGTACTAGCCCAAGGCACTTAATGCCGAGGCACTCCTCGGCTTGCTCCTTGTTGCGCAGGCCCCCGAGCAGGGTATCGAGCATCGCCGCCAGAATCGTGCCGATGCCGGCGCCGAGGCCGATTCCCACCATCACCAGCATTCTGGTGTTGGGAGAGGATGGATTGAGCGGCACGTCGGCACGCGAAACCAGCCTCGCATCGGGCTGCGCGCGGCCAAGGTTGCTGTCAACCTCGTTCGCGCGTGCCAAGTACCGCTCGTATGTCTTGCGATCGGCGTCAGCCTTGCCGATAAGGCGCTGCAGCCGGGTGTCGCCGCCATTGGCCTCCGCGAATCGATGGGTGAGTTCCGTCACTTGCTTGTCGAGCTCTGCCTCGGCCGCCTGAGCAGCAGTCAGTTCCGCCTTCAGGCTGCCGACGACGCCTGCGCTTTCGCGCCTCATCGCGTCGTTGAGCTTTTTAAGCTTCGCCTCCAGTTCCACCGTTTTGGGGTAGTTCGCTCCGAAAGAGCCCCTGAGGGCGGCCAGCTGAGCCTGGAGCCCCACCTCCTGCTCGCGCAGGTATTGGAGGGAGGGGGGTTCATCCGGCGCAGCGGTCGTCGAGGCCGACTGGAACTGGCCAAGCCGAACGGCGGCTTGCTCCGTATGCGCGCGAGCGACGGCAAGCTGCGCCTCGGTCTCGGACAGTTCCTCCCCCAACGCTGTCGGGTTTTGGTCGCTGACCAGGCCAGATTTCTGGCGGTACTCTGCCAACGCGCGTTCCGAGGTCTGCATCTTCTCGCGCAACATCGGCAGGACAACCTTGTCGAGCCGTTCACTTTCCCGCGCCAACACTTTGTCCTTTTCGCTGATTCGTTGCGCGAGATACAGTTGGATCAAGGTGTTCGGTACCAAGCCCGCGGTCGTCGGGTGAGACGAGTTGAACGACACCTGGATGACCGCCGAGCGGTCCTGCGCTGTAACATGCAGCTGCTTCATAAACGCATCCACCATGGCTGTGCTCGGCTCCCCGCGGGAGGCAGCTTGATCTGCTACGGCAGCCGCCACAATCTCTCCGCCGGCCTCAGGAGCGTTTCCCGCGCCGGATAGCAAAGCGGTTATCGGCTGGAGTCGGCTTCGAACGCGGTCGAACAGAACCGTCGCCGGCTCTAAGAGCGCGAGGAGAGGATTTGGCTTGCGCAGTGACGGATTGAATTCGGGATCGCGATCAAGGTGCAGGCGCTCGATTGTTTCGCTGGCCAAAGCGCGGGATCGCAAGACGAAAGCTTGGGTCTGAACCACTTCGGATCCGTCATCGATACCGGCCATTATGCCCACATTGCCAGCCGGCCCACTGGACTGCAGTGGCTCGACCATGAGAAAAGCTTCGCCAATATAAGTCGGCGTGATCAGCTTCGCGATTGCAAAAGCCAACCCGGCACAGATCAGAGTGGACGTCAGAATGAGCTTTTTCCGAACCCAGAACTTCGCCAGGACTTCGCGCAAATCGACCGTATCGCTCGGGACCTTCCGGTAGGTATCGTCGCTGGTACCGTACCCGGTTTCCCCGGTCAGCGGCTTGTCGGAGATGTTCATGCCCTTTGGCCCCTGACCCGTTCGGAAAATTCTGCGGAACGCCTATCCTTTTTCCAGGCCCAGGGTGTGATGCAGCAACTTCCCAATCAAACGATATACCGCCCCATCGGGATAATAGGCGACCGACCGTCGCCTTGACGAAGCGTCGGCGGTGCCGCTGCTCAGAAACCCGCAAGGGCTTGCGATTCCTCCGCCGCCCAGAATAGTCAATCAACGCGAGCCGAACCGATGACAACCGACTGGCTTTGCTCGATCGCTGCTTGGTAAATCTTCTCCAATTGCTGAAAGTTGATGGAGGGTGAGTACTTCTCCTCATAGGTTCGGCGGGCGTTGGCACCCATGAGGCGCATCGCTTGCGGATGCTGATGGGCCCACCGAACCTTGGCCGCCAGAGCGTCGGGATCTTTCTGGGAAAAGAACAGGCCGGTCACGCCGTCATCAATTATTTCCTCCAGAGCTTCGAGCCGCGAAGCGATGATCGGCAGCCCCTGAGAAAACGCCTCGACGATCACCATGGGAAAGTTTTCGGGCCAAGCCGAAGGCAAGATCAGGAAGCTCGCCTGCGCCATCTCCATAGCAACCTCAGCGGGCGCCTTCCAGCCGAGGGCAACAATGTTCGGACCGGTCGCGTTTTCGAGGCGCCCTCGCAGCGGACCGTCCCCGACCACCCGCAGCGGTATTTCGAGACCATTCCACGCCTGTAGCAGCGCATCGATGCCCTTCTCCGCGCTCAGCCGGCCAACGTACAGGGCGCCGGCCCGCGCCGTGGCTCCGGCGGCGAGGCGGTCTTCCGCAAAATTCGGCTTGACTGCGACGCGGTCTTCCGGAAAGCCGGCTGCGACGAACTTACCCTTGGCAAATGCCGACAAGGCGACGAAGCGGTCGACCTTGTGTGACCAGGTCCCGCGGCGGCGGTGCATGTCGACCATCCTCGCCACCACCAAGGAGCCGATGCGGGAGCCGCGATAGCAGCCGTGAACCGCCGCCCGGTATGGGGAAGCGCCGATACAGTCCTCGCATGCATGTCCGTCTCGTGTCAGGAGCGCCCCCGCGCAAATCGTGCGATAGTTGTGCAAGGTCTGCACCACGGCGACCCCGGCAGCGCGACACGCGTCATAAACCGAGGGCGTCAGCAGCGGGAAGAAGTTGTGAACGTGAACGACCCCTGGCGCGAAATCCGCGATCACTCGAGCAAGCTCGTCGCGCGCAGGGCGGGAATATGGGGCGTGCACGGCCACACTCATCTTGCTCCAGGGGCTGCTGATCGCGTCATTGCTGACAGACCACAGCCGCGTATCCCAACCATGCTGATCGAGCAGAGCATGCTCGTTCGCCGCCACCGTATCTTCGCCGCCGGCCTGCTGATAACGGTTGTGGACGATAAGAACTCTCATCACGTCACACCGTGGGCCCGTCATCGTGCTCGCGCCGGCCTGTCGGAACGAAGCGACTGCTGCAATCAATGCAATCGCCCATCCTATCTCCCGCCGATTGCGAAACCGCTTTATACATTCCAACATTCCAGCGAGCAAGGACAATCGACCGGACACCCCGAGAGCTGTGGGCATGCCTCAGCCCCAGGGCGCGTCCGATGGTCCGCGCGTTCGAATGTTACAGAGAACACCCCCCGACGGCACTTCGGCCGGTCAAGGAGGAGAACAGCCGGCCATCGATGCATAGGTTGTCGAGATTGAATTCCAGCGGCTGTTCCAAAAACCAGACCGACCGGTGCAGGCTATCCGGTCGGCTAGGGGCGTACTGCATGCATGGGATGGCGTTGGCTATGGTCGCAAAGCCGATAGAACGACAATAGCGCCGCAACGGGCGGCTAAAGTGACGGCGCATCCCAAAGGGATAGGCGAAGTGCTCCGGCGGACGGTTCAAAAGCGCACCGAGTTCCTCCCGGGAGATGCGGATCTCGTCCCGCGCCGTCTCTGGCGGCAACGCCGTCAGCACTCTGTGGGTATGGGTATGCGCGCCGATCAGGTGACCGGCGACGGCGATCTCGCGCAACTCGGCGGTGCTCAGCGTTGTCTCCGCTTCCGGGCCGACATTCGTAAGCCCAGCGTTTTCAATGTAGTGGCGCACGTCCGTCTCGCTGACCCGGTCACGAAACGGCCAGGAGTTGACATAGAAAGTTGCCCGAACTCTGTATCTTTCCAAGATCGGCAAGGTCTGCAGCCACGAGCGGTAGTTGTCGTCAAAACTGAGGAAGCACGTATTACCCGGGGTCGTCAATAATTCACTGGGCCCAGTAAATGCGTACCCTCTTTCACTCAGGAAATACAGGAGTTCCTCGAGCCTCTGTTCGCGGCCTGCTGTAGAGTGTAAGTATATAGCTACCCTCCCGGGTAATCGCCGCCGCAAAAATGCGCGGTGCCCGGCGCGAACCGATAGCTGAATGCGCTTCTGCAACATGGGCGCTTTCGTTTAATTGAGTCGATGTCGCGTGCAATCCCGTGCTACCGCTATTTTTAGCGGACGCTCCCGAAATCGATAATCTCGATATGGGCTGCACACTCCCATAATCGCCCCCCCCCGCCTGCCGCCATTGCGATCCTTTCTACACGCTCGATGCCTTCAATGTAAATAGCGGCACCACCTGCAGAAGGCGCCGAACCTCCTTAGGGAACGTCTGAATAAGGGGCGGGCGCGTTGAATGAT
>JBAUYV010000259.1:0-34631 GCA_049584975.1 Xanthobacteraceae bacterium
CGCTCTGATCCTGACGGCAGACAACACTTACACCGGCGCCACCGTCATCAATAGCGGCACCTTGGAGCTCAGCGGCGCCGGCTCGATTGCCGACTCCTCCAGCTTGACGATTGCGGGCACCGGTTCGCTTGATATTTCGAACTCAACGTCCGGCGCCACGGTCCCGACGCTGTCAGGCAGCGGCAGCGTGCTGCTCGGCGGGCAGGAGCTGACAGTCCTACAGAGCGGCTCATTCTCCGGTGTGATTGCCGATGGCCCCAATGGTACGAAGGGCAGCTTGATCATCAGCGGCGGTGCAACAGAAACGCTGTCGGGCACGAATACCTACACGGGTGACACCACCATCGATCTCAACGGCACGTTGGCGCTCGTCGGCACCGGCTCGATTTCCGCCTCTACTCCTGTCCTGGTCAACGGCTCGTTCGACATATCACAAACGGCATTGGGCGCCTCGATCACGACCCTTTCTGGGTCGAGCACCGGCCAGGTGTCTCTTGGTTCCAACATGTTGGTAATCACCGCGGGGGCCGCGGGAGCGACCGGCACGAATTCGAACGGCGTTTTCGCGGGCGTGATCGGCGACGGCGGCCTCGGCGGCGGCAGCGGCGGCATGCTGGCCATCAGCGGCGGAAGCCAGACGCTGTCGGGCGCCAACACCTACACCGGCGCAACCGTTATCAACAGCGGCGCCACGCTGGCGCTGCAAGGCACCGGCTCGATCGCCAATTCCATCGTCGTTCTCGACAACGGCACGTTTGACATTTCGCTTACGAGTACGGCGGCATCGATCACAACGCTGACCGGCACCGGTATCGCTGCACTCGGTTCGAGCACGCTGAAAATCGCTGCCGGCTCCACCGCTTTTGCCGGTGTGATTTCCGACGGCGGCTTTGGCGGCGGCACCGGCGGCAAGCTTGAAATCAGCGGCGGCATCGAAACGCTGACCGGCACCAACACCTACACCGGGACCACGACCATCGACAACAGCGCCACGCTGGCGATGGCGGGAACCGGTTCGATCTCTCAATCTTCCGGCGTCGTTGACAACGGCCTGTTCGATATTTCGCAGACGTCATTGGGCACAGCGATCACGACCCTGTCGGGTTCCGGCACAGTGGCACTGGGCTCGGAGTTGCTGCTCATCACCGCAGGAGGCGCGGGGCCGTCCGGCACCGGCACTCCGGGCGTTTTCTCCGGCGTTATTGCCGACAGCGGCGGCGCTGTCGCCGGCACCGGCGGCATGCTGGCCGTCACCGGCGGAGTAGAGACGCTGTCGGGGATGAACACCTACACGGGAGGCACGCTGATTGGTAGTGGCGCCACGCTGGCGCTGGCCGGCACCGGCTCGATCGCAGGATCCGCCGTTGTGATTGACAACGGCACGTTTGATATTTCGCGGACAACATCGGGCGCCTTGATCACGACCCTTACGGGCAACGGTCTGGTGTCGCTCGGGGCGCAGGAACTGACCATCACTGCCGGCTCGACCACCTTTGCAGGCGTGATCGCCGACGGGGGCTTCAACAACACCAACCCCGGTAGTTTGATCGTGACCGGCGGAACCCAAACGCTTTCGGGGGTCAACACTTATACGGGCGACACGACGATAGACGCCGGCGGCAAGCTGGCGCTCACCGGTACCGGCAGCATCGCGACTTCGAGCGTGGTGCAACTGGCCACCGGTGGTACGTTCGATATTTCGCAGACCACGGCGGGCGCCTCGATCAAGACCTTGGCGGATACTGCCATCGGCCAAGCCGGGAATGTCTTTCTCGGCTCACAGACGCTGACGATCACCGCCGGTTCGACGACCTTCTCGGGCGTGATCGCCGATGGCGGCATCGGCGGCGGCGCTGGCGGCAACCTGACGATCACCGGCGGCATACAGACGCTTGCGGGCGTGAATACCTATACGGGCCTGACGACTGTCGCTCCGCCCACGGGCACGGCGACATTGGCTCTCACAGGCGGCGGCAGCATCGCGACCTCAAGCGGTTTGGCGATCGCCGCCAACGGTACGTTCGATATTTCTCAGACCTCATCAGGTGCTTCGATCACGACGCTGTCGGGAAGCGGCAGCGTGGCATTGGGCGGACAGCTTCTCACCATCACTGCAGGTGCGGCCGGACCTGATGGCACCGACCCGGCGGGTATTTTCTCCGGCACCATCGGCGACGGCGGCATCGGCGGCGGGATGGGTGGCGCGCTGGCCATCACCGGCGGGCATGAAGAACTGACGGGCGTGAACACCTATACGGGTGGCACCACCGTGAGTAACGGAGCGACGCTCAGCATCAATAATGCGTCGTCGCTCGGCGCCGCGACTAGCCCACTGACCCTCAACAACGGCACCTTGGTCGTCGATGCCAGCATCACCATCCCGCAGCCGGTGAAAGTGTTCGGCACCGCCGACACGATCAACCTGAATGCCAACAACGTCACATTCACCGGCAACATCACCGGCAACGGAACCGCCATTCTCAGCGTGATCAATGGCGGCACGATCAATCTGAATCAGACTTTGCCAAATTCGGTCAGCAATCTCGGTGGCCTCGTACTCGGACCCGGCACGTCGCTTACCGCCTCTTCCGCCGCCAATGCCGGATTGGCGGGCACGCCGATCATTGTCGCGCCGGGCAGCGGCGGCACGCCGGCAGATTTGTTCACCGGATCGGTGCACGTTGTCGGTCCGCTTGACGTCGTGAGCACCGCGACGGGAGCTGAGCTGATCATCCTGCCGGGCGACAGCCTCGTCGGCGTCGGCAGCGTGAACGTTCCCACCGTGATCCAGGGTGGCGGCACGAATGCACCCGGCGACGGTCCCGGCACCATCGTCTCCACCGCGTCCGTGACCGATCTGGCCGGTGCGACCTACACCGTTCAGATCGATGGGCCGCTGAACAGCTTCACCAATTGTAGTAACCCGGTCGGTTGCGCCGGCCAATACAGCAGCACCGTCGTCACGGGGGCGGGCAATACCTACACGGCCGCCGGCACGCTCGCGCCGCAATTGACCGGGATCGGAGCCCCGGCCAACAATACATACATTCCGCCGGTCACAGCGAGCTTCGTCATCGTCCAGGCTGCCGGCGGCGTACTCGGCAGCTTCTCCTCGATCACGCAGCCGGCGCAAGGTGTGCCGGGGGTATCGGGGGGCCTGGCTGCAGGGACACGGTTCGACGCTCTTTACGGCCCGAGCACTCCTTCGGCGTTGCTGAACGAGAATGCGATCACTCTGTACGTCACGCCCGCCAACTATCAGAACTTATCGTATTGGGGCGTCAGCCTGAACGAGAATCAAAGTCAGGTCGCGGGCGCGGTGAACGCGCTGCGCGGCACGGCGGGAGTGCGCAACAGCTTGGGCGCGACCATGGACTTGGGCGCCCTGTTCGCGCAGCAGCCGTCGTCCCTCCCGCACGACTTCGACACGCTGACGGGCGAGGCCAACGCCGATGCCACGAACAGCGCTTTCCAAATGATGGGCCAATTCCTGGAACTCATGCTTGAACCGGCCGTCAATGGCCGAAACGGCAGCGTGGGCTCAGGCTCTCTCGGCTTCGCCGCCGAGGATCCAGGGGTACAACCGCTCGACATAGCATCGGCCTACGATTCGGTGCTTCCGGCGGTCAAAGCAGCGAGCTTTGATCAGCGTTGGAGGGCGTGGGGCTCGGCCTATGGGGCCGCTAGCGCGACAAACGGCGACGCGGTGTTGGGCACGCACGATTTAACGGCATCGGCTTATGGTTTCGTCGGCGGGATGGACTACCGATGGACGCCGGACAACGTCATCGGCTTTGCGATTGGCTCCGGTACCACGCAATGGGGGCTCGATCAGGCGCTTGGCAGCGGCCGAAGCTACGGCATGCAGGTAGGCGCGTACACAAAATCCTACTTTGGTTCGGCTTATCTCGCATCGTCGTTCGGTTTTGCAAATCAATGGATGACTACCGATCGCTACGCGTTCACAGGCGAACATCTTACAGCGGGTTTCATGGCGCAAAGTTATGGCGCGCGCGTCGAAGCTGGCTATCGCTATGCGATGCCGTGGGCAAGTGTGACGCCCTACGCCGCAGGGCAGGCACAAGCCTTTTACACGCCAAACTACACCGAGAGCGATCTTAGCGGCGGCGCCGCGGGGGCATTCGCTCTTGCCTATAACGCCGCGACCGCGTTCGACGTCAGCAGTGAAATTGGCGCACGCTTTGACAGCATCTTGCCGTTCTTTAGCGACATGCAGCTGGTGTGGCGCGGGCGGCTCGCTTGGCAGCACGAATGGCTGAACAATCCTGCGTTGCCTGCAACGTTCGACGCGGCGCTGTCGTCTGGCGCGCTACCCGGGGCGGCAAGCAGCTTCACGATCAACGCTGCGCCGCTGCCGTCGGATTCGGCTATTGTCTCGTCGGGGTTCGATGTGCACGTTACGCCATCTCTCACGGTTGGCGCGGTGTTAGATTCTGTGCTGGCTCCGAGTGCGCAGACCTACGGCGGAACCGCAACACTGCGCTACAGATGGTAAGGCACTGGCCACTTCAATGGCGTTGCTGGTCCGGTGCGGTGACTAGGATCGAGACTCATTAATCCTTCCTCTCCGACAATACGGTAGTGATTCGTGTTGGGGAAGGAAGATGAGCAGGAATTTGTTCTGGTTGAGCGATGAACAGTGGGCGCGGATCAAGCCGCAATTACCGACGGATGTGCGTGGTGTCGAGCGAGCGGACGACCGACGCGTCATCAGCGGCATCGTGCATGTGCTCAAGAGCGGCTGCCGTTGGTGCGATTGCCCGCAAGCCTATGGTCCGCCGCCGACGGTTTATAACCGCTTCGTGCGCTGGGCGCGGCGCGGCATTTGGAAAACCTGTTCCGTGAGCTTGCTGGGAACGGACGATCCACAGATACGCAGATGATCGACTCCACCCACGTCAAAGCGCACCGCTCCGCAGCGGGCTGAAAAGGGGGGAGCAGAAGCAGGCTGTTGGCCGTTCGCGCGGAGGGCGCAACACGAAGATTCACGCACTCGCAGATGCTAAAGGACGCCTCATCGCCCTCCTGTTGACCGGAGGTGAAGCGCACGATTGCCCGGTCGCGAAGCGCCTCATCCGCAGAGTGAAGTCGCCGAAACGCATGCTCGGCGACAAGGCTTACGACAGCGCCGATCTGCATGAGGAGCTGGCCGAGCGCGGAACCAAGCCAGTCATTCCCAACCGCTGCAACAGGAAGCAACCGTTCAGCTTCAGCAAGCGTCTCTACAAACTTCGCTGGCGCATCGAGAGTGCGTTCAACAGGCTAAAGAGCTTCAGGCGCATTGCAACGCGATACGACAGGCTGGGACGAAACTACTTGTCTTCCGTCTGCCTGGTTGCCAGCCTCGTATGGTGGATTTAATGAGTCTCGACCCTAATTTGGTTACGAACCGCCTGCGCCTTCGAGGCTGCTTGACATGGTGTTACCTCCAGGATCGGATGCTTTCTGGCGCGCGCTAGCCACTTTTCCATCCTTGACTTGGCAAGTGCTGATCCGTAATAAATGAGCGTGGTCAGCTTTTGCTGGCCGGGCGATGGAGTTCCGCCTTTAACCGCCTTGGGCTGATGACTCCTTTCCTTCCGGACGCGGAGGAGAGGGGTTTTTTTATGGCAGCTGAGATACACGCGGCAGGGTTACTCAGCACTGTAGCCTCATCGGGCGCAGCGCTCAGCTGTAGCGATGGCCTTATGCTTCGAAGGCCACCACGATGACTCGCGACATCCTTCTGCAAATTGCCCAGGTTCTTACTGTCCTGCTCCTTGCTCCGCTGTTGCAGGGCGCAATCTTGCAGTTCGAGGAGCGCGTGCAGATGGCCCGAGGTCCGGGCATTTTTCAGCCCTATCGGGACCTCTGGAAGCTGTTTCACAAGCAGATCGTCGTCCCAGAGACGGCGTCGTGGATTTACTGGGTCACTCCAATCGTCGCTTTCACAGCGATGTTGACGGTCCCAATCCTGATTCCGGTCCTGACCGATTTCCCGCTTCCGCTCTCTGACATGGGCGACATTCTCGGCGGCGGGCTGATACTCACGCTGGGCTCATTCATGATTGTGCTGGCCGGTCTGGACAGCGGCAGTGCCTACGGCGGCATCGGGTCGAGCCGGGCCGTGATGGTGGCAATTCTCGCCGAGCCTACGCTGATCGTTGTCTTCGTCGGTATTGCGCTGCTCGCGAAGGCCATGCTTCCCTTCGTCGTCAATCACCTGCTGGTCGGAAGCCCTGCCGTCTACTGGAGCCCTGCTCATCTCTTCTTGATTGCAGCCTTCTTCACGCTTCTCATCGTCGAGACGGATCGGCTGCCGATCCATTCGAGTACGCATCTGGAAATTTACATGATCGATGAGGCCCGTGTTCTCGAATATTCGGGACCGCTGCTGGCGATCCTGAAATGGGCCTCAATGATGAAGCAGTTCATCCTGTACACGATCTTCAGCAATGTCCTGTTGCTTCCGTGGGGCCTTTCACGTCAAGGACTCCCAATCGGGGTGCTCGGATCGATCATTGCGCTACTCGGAAAGTTCCTCGTCGTCGCGCTTGCCGTGGTTGTCGTCGAAACTTCCCAGTCACGCCTGCGCTTCTACCGTTACCAGGAGCTGCTAGCAGCCTCCTTTGTGTTTGCCATCTTGTCCATAGTCGGAAACCAAGTGAGCTGACAATGCTCGTCGCCCACCTCGATCCGCTCGCCGCGTCGATTTTCAGCTTGATGGCGATCGTAAGCTTGCTGCTTGCATTCGTCATGCTGGGTTCAAGATGGCTTAACAATTATCTTTACGCCTTCGCGGCCGAGTCCTGGGTCATCGCCATGCTTTCGGCGACGGTGGGATTTTACGGCGGCTATCCCGAACTCTACCTGATTGCGATCCTGACCGCCCTCTTTCGAGGTTTGTTTCTCCCCTATCTGTTGTGGAGGATCGTCAAGCGCCTCAATGTAACGCGCGAAATCCATGTGATCCTTCAGCCGAGTTCGGCACTGGTCGCGGCCGCGTTCTGCGTGATCTTTTCCCTTATGGTTGCTTATCGCGTCGGCCAATCCCTTGGTCTGGCAGCGACGGTGGCCGTCCTGGCCCTCACAGTCATGCTATCCATGAAGCTAATTGGCTTCCTGATGCTCGCCGTCCGACACGAAGCATTGAGTCAAATTCTCGGGCTATTGGTCCTCGAAAACGGCGTCTTTTTAGGCGCTCAGATTCTTGTACCCGGAATGCCGGTGCTTATCGAAATCGTGATTCTATTCGATCTTCTTATCGTCGTGGCATGCTTCGGCGTTCTCATCCAGTTTTTGCTCGCTCACGCGGGCACCACCAGCAGCCTCGAGCTCAAGCGACTGGTGGGATAGATGGTTGGCTTTCTCCTGTTCATAATTGCGAGTGCGCCGGCTGCGGCCGTCGTCGGGTGCCTGGTCTTTCACCAACGCAGCGTCGCCGAAAGCCTGAATCTTATATCAAGCATTCTCGTTTTTGTGGCGGCGGTCGCCCTTGCGGTACTTAGCCACAACGGGCCTTATCTCTTTTGGGCCGACTACATCGTCGTCGACATGCCCGGCGCATGGGTCACCCTGTGCACGGCCATCGTCTATCTGCTCGCTTCGATCTATGCCGTCGGCTACATGCGCCTTCTTGAGGGAGAAGAGGATCACCTGTGGCGCTTTTACGCGCTCTTCTCAGGCTTCGCGCTTACAGTCCTCGTGAGCACCGTCATGAACAATGCGGGCCTCTACTGGATTGCCATCGAACTTACGACCCTCGTGAGCACGTTTCTCGTTGGCTTTGAGCGCGCGGCAGAAAGCGTAGAGGCGGCGTGGAAGTACATCATTATCGTATCTGCAGGGATAAGCTTGGCGCTGCTAGGCACGGTGCTGTTCTATTGGAGCGGTAGCTTCGTCCTCGGCCCCGTCTACGACATGACCTGGACCGTGCTGCAGCAAAATGCATCGAAAATGAACCCGGCACTCATATCTTTGGCCTATTTGCTGGTGCTGATCGGATACGGAACGAAAGTCGGTCTGGCTCCGATGCACACTTGGTTGCCGGACGCTCACAGCGAAAGTCCGGCGCCAGTCTCAGCCATGCTGTCAGGCGCGCTCCTCAACGGGGCAATGCTCGGAATCGTCCGCTACCTGGCGGTAGCGGATGCGGCCGGCGTTGGGCCATTTGCCCGCGGCGTACTCGTGGCTCTCGGCCTCTTCTCCCTGCTCATCGGTGCCCTGTTCATCGTGCGCCAGGACGGCATCAAAAGACTGATGGCCTATTCGAGCGTCGAGCATATGGGAGTCGTCGCGCTTGGGTTCGGCTTTGGTGGAATATTCGGCGTCGCCGGCGCGTTGTATCACATGCTCAATCATTCCCTGAACAAGTCGCTGATGTTCTTTGGCGCCGGCAACGTCATGCGCGCTTTTGGCACAAAGGAGATCGCAGGGATTCGCGATGTTTGGGGACGTTATCCCGTGCAAGGAGCCTTATGGCTCGCCGGGGCGGTGGCCATAACGGGCGCTCCGCCGTTTGGCCTGTTTCTCAGCGAACTTGTCATCCTGCGCGGCGGCATCGAAGCCCACTACGGTTGGGCCGTGGGTGCCATGCTCGTACTTCTGATCGTCATTTTCGTAGGCTTCCTCAATCATTTTCGCGAAATGTATTTTCAACCCCCGGAGCCCGCCGAAGGACGGCACCCGGCGCTGAGTAAATGGTGTGTCGCGCCCATGTGGCTGGCGCTGGCGCCGCTGCTGCTCCTTGGCCTTTGGTGGCCGTCGAGTATTTGGGACCATTTCTCCGCCATCGCCCACGTTCTCGCTAACGGCTCCCCATGAACGTGCCGCAACAGACATCGCTCCCGCCCGAGCAGTTGAGAGCGGCCGCAACGCGCTTACGCGACGCCGATGGTCGCATGCAGATGGTGTACGCGTGGTATCCCGAGCCGGACCGCATCGAGCTACGTTACGTCTCGAGCGAGACCGGGCAGCGTGAGTTTGCGATCTGGCGTTGTGCACCCGCGGGTCCTGTACCGAGCCTGGCCAGCATTTGGCCGTTGATGAGCTGGTACGAACGCGAGGTGATGGACCTCTTTGGACTCAATTTCAGCGAGCATCCGCAGCCACAGCGGCTGGTCCTTCACGACGGAGCCAACCCAATCTGTCCGCCCTTCGACCCGAAGTACCCGCCGGAAGTGCCGATTCAGGTGGAACCTGTGCGGCAATCCGTCCCGGAGGTGATTGGCGCGGCCACCGACGTGCAGCTATTGCCGTTCGGCCCGGTGCGCGGAGACGTTCTCGAATCCGGCGAGTTCCTCTTCTTCTACATCGGCGAGGCTATTCTGCACTATCAGCCGCGCCTCTTCTTCAAGCATCGCGGCATGGAGAAACGATTTGAAGGCCTTTCGGCCGCAGGCGGCGTCGTGTTTGCGGAGAGGGTGTCCGGCGTAGGCAGCGTGGCCCATGCGCTGGCGTACTGCCAGGCCGTCGAGGCGGCGGCCATTTGCTCCGTCCCGCGGCGCGCCCGCTTTCTGCGGGTGCTGCTCGCCGAAATGGAACGTCTATACAATCACCTGCACTATCTGGGGAATCTCTGCCACACCACAACCCTTAAAGTGGGCGAAGCGCAGGGCAAGCTCCTGGCCGAACGCGCAAAGCAACTGAATGCCAGACTGACCGGCAGCCGTTTTCTCCGCAGCATTCTGACCGCTGGCGGCTTACGGCGCGATCTGTCACCGAAGGAATGGCTGGGCGCGGAGCTGGAGGCACTGCGCGAAGAATACTCTGTCTACACGCGGCATCTGGAAAGCACGGACAGTCATCTCGATCGATTGATCACGACCGGAGTGCTCAACCAGCGTGTCGCGTTTGACCAGGGCGCGACGGGGCCCATCCAGAGGGCATCGGGCTTCGACCGCGATCTGCGTCGTGACCATCCCTATGCGGCCTATGACGAGCTTCCGGTCACCGTGCCGGTGCGCGAGGCGGGTGACGCCCACGCGCGGGTGCAAGTACGCATCGCCGAGATTGACGCCAGCATCGCCCTCATTCAGCGGGTCTTGCTGCTTTTGCCGGATGGACCAATCGCAGCCGAATGTAACGCCCCACCAAAATCGGAGGGCTTAGGCTGGAGCGAATCGCCACGGGGCACACTGTTTTATGCCGTGCATTTCGACGATCGAGGAAGGCTCGCGCGCGTAAAGATCAAGTCGCCCTCATTTTCCAATTGGCGCGTGTTTCCGTTCACCGTGCATGGCAGCAACATGATGGACTACGCAATCAACGAAGCAAGCTTCGGGCTGACAATCGCCGGCTGTGATCGCTAGGAGACGATTATGCCGCTTTGGACATTACTGGGCCTGATGCAAGGTAACCAAACCGCGCCTTGGCCGCAGGTGGACGGAGCGGACGGCCAAGCCGGATTTATCGGCATGCCGCGCTACAATCCCGCGCGTTGCACCGACGCGTGCCAAGCGTGCGCCGATGTTTGTCCGACCCGGGCGATCACCATGCGGCAGACTGGTGAGCCGAGCGACGGCAAAGAGGGGCGGCTCGACGTCGACTATGGCCGCTGCGTCGTCTGTCAACTCTGCACCGAGGCATGCCCGACTGACGCGATGTCTCCCTCGGCCGACTGGGCGTTTGGGGTGAGACGGCGTGAAGACCTGATTTGGCGAACGCAACGGTCGGAACCAAGCTCCCCGGCCGTTGGGGGCACGCGAAGCTTTCACCGCAGTTTGCACATTCGCCACGTCGATGCAGGGTCGTGCAACGGATGTGAGTCCGAGCTACAGGCGCTCAACAATCCGTTTTACAATCTCCATCGCCTTGGCATCTTCTTCACGGCCTCTCCTCGCTTCGCCGATCTCTTGCTAGTGACCGGTCCCGTGACCAACGCCATGCTCACCCCGCTGCGCGCTACGTATGAGGCGATGCCAGAGCCGCGTTGGGTCATGGCGATCGGCACGTGCGCTGTTTCTGGGGGCATTGCGGAGGGCGGATATGCGTCCGGCCATGGCCTGGAAAAGGTTCTTCCCGTCGATGTGTATCTCCCCGGCTGTCCGCCAAACCCCGCGGCTATCATCCATGCTCTCTTGATGTTCCTCGATCGCGTGCCGCAGCGCGTCAAGGGAGGTCAGCTTGACAAATGAGCTGATGGCCGCCGGCTTTCTGGCTTGGCTGATCGCTGCAATTGTTTCGCTGACGGGCCACGGGCTGATTGCCGCGCGCGTGTTGCTGTTTGCCGGATGTGTGACGGCGATTGTTGCTGCTATCGCCGGATTACCCGAAGGAATTCCAGCGATCAACTTACCGACCGCTCTTGCCGGCGAGCCGGTCAGGTTTCTGCTGACGCCAGACGGGCTTTGGCTTCTTGGTTTCGGCCTGGCTCCGGCAGCATTGGCCTGCGCCGTCTCAACGCCCTCTCGTCAGAGCGAAGCTGGCTGGCTGTTTGGCGCCTCAATGAGCCTTATCGGCGCGTTGGGTGTCTTCGGCCTCCAGGATGCCGCGAGCTTTCTCATAGCTTGGGAAATCATGAGCCTCGGCGGGGCCGTCATGATCCTCAGCGAGAAGCTATCGGTGGACGTTGGGCGGCCCGTTCTGTTCATGTTGGCTCTTCTCGAGGTGGGAGCGATCGCGTTGCTCGCTGCCATTCTTCTGCTCGCGTCCCGCGCGAACACCTTTGACTTCGGAATTTTCCATGGCAGTGCAGCAGATCTGCCAGCCACGATCGCTGTCATCGTCGGATTGCTGTTGATTATCGGGTTCGGCGCGAAGCTTGGCCTTCTTCCGTTCTATGAGTGGTTCCCTAACCTCTATGGCTCAGGTAGCGGCGCGTCCGGAGTTCTATTGTCCGGCGTCGTGCTCAATGCCGCATTCTTCGGATTGAGCCGAGGGCTACTTGACTGGTTGCCTGCTGGTAACGCGGGCATTACCGCAGGATTAGGAACACTTATCCTCGTCGTAGCGGTCATAAGCGCGATCCTGACAGCTCTCTATGCCTTTCAGCAGGAAGACTGGCGGTCTCTGTTGGGCTTTTCCTCGGCGGAGAACGGTTCCATCGCAGCGGCAATGCTCGGCGCCGCATTAATGTTTCGTGGCGATGGACAACGGGAGCTCGCGAGCCTCGCGTGGACGGTCGCGCTCATCCACTTGTCGGCACATGCCCTCGCCAAGGGAGCATTGTTCTTGACGGCTGATGGGGTGTACCGCGCAACGGGTGGCTACAGTATTTTCCATTCCGATCTGTTGCGGCGCAGTTCTTGGGTCTTCGGATTAGGCGCGTTGTTCGCCGCCATGAGTCTTTCGGCGATGCCCCCGCAGGCGGGATTCGTCAGCGAATGGTTTGTCTTCCAGACGGTATTCCAGGGCTTCCATCTCGGCACGGTCGCTGATCGGCTCGCTATGGCGCTCGCGGGCGCGGGACTTGCCCTCACCGTCGCTGTCTCCTTCGCAACCTTTGTCAAAGTATTCGGGGTAGGGCTCCTTGGCCGCTCGGCGCGAACGGTCGTCCCCGTATCAGCAGGATCGGCCGTCGTCGTTGGCCTGCTCGGAGTGTGTATTATTACCCTTGCGGTCGGCATGCCGGCCTGGCTCGATGCACTCCGCTTCGCCGTCGCCACTGAATTCGGAACGATGGCCGCGGGTGAAATGCACGATGGCCTGTTGCTCGTGCCGCTGACCGCAAAGTTCGCATTTATCTCGCCGACCCTCCTCGTCATCGTCATGCCGCTTCTCGCTGTCGTTCCAATTGCGCTGGTTCTGGCGAATCGGCGATATGCGGTGCGCCGCGTACCTGTCTGGTACGGCGGCTTTGATCAGGACCCCGAACGGGCGTCGACAACAGCGCTGACCTTCTCCAATGCCATGCGGACCTTTTACAGCTTTGTATACCGACCGACCGAAGAGGTTGAGAGCGAAGCAGTCGGGCCGGAATACTTCATACACCGCTTGCGCTTTAGCCACGATGTTGCGCCGATCTTCGGACCATACCTTTTCGCTCCGGTGACTCGGGCAGTCTATTACCTGGCAATCAAGCTGAGAGCGTTGCAATCCGGTCATCTGAACTTCTATCTCGCGCTGATCGGCGGATTGCTGGTGATCATCCTGGCCCTGATGCTTTTCTAGAGTAAGTGAATGCGGACATACGGTCTTATCGCCATATTCGGAACGCTGGGATGCTGGGCGCGGTACGGAATGACGAACTTGATCCAAACGATCTACGGCAGAGAGTTCCCTTACGCGACGTTGATCATAAACGTCGGAGGCAGCTTTCTTATGGGATTTCTTTTTGTCGAGACGCTTGAACGGCTCACGGTGTCGCCTGAAGTGAGAACCGGCATTCTTACGGGCTTCATCGGCGGATATACGACGTTCTCGACCTTCGAAATGGAGATTTTGCTGCTCGTCGAACAAGGCGCGCCCATTAAGGCAATCCTATACCTTGTGCTTTCGATTGCCCTGGGATTCGGCGCTGCATTTGGCGGGGCGTATATCGCACGGAACCTCTGAGAGGCGCTTCATGGACGATGATGTCACGGTCGTCAGGATATACCTGAAGGAGTCCGATCAGGGCCGCAAGAAATCGCTGATGGAGGAAATCCTAAATATTCTGCACGATCAACATCGCGTCCACGGCGTCGTCGTGTTTCGCGGCATTGCCGGTTTCGGCAGCAAGGGCGCCGTTCATTCCGCCGATCTTCTGCGGCTCATGATCGACCTGCCGCTCGTCATCGAGTTTTACGATAAACCTCCGGTCGTTGATGCCGCCATAGCGTTACTCAACGACCTGGTGCCGGCGGGACACATCGTTTATTGGCGCGCCACATGTCCGAATTTTGGCGCGGAGAAACTCTCCACGTAGCAGCGTGAAGCTGGCGGTATGATTGCGGGCTTTTCTGGCCCTAAAGCTGAACGGCAAGTCCGCGCCTATCTCAAGACGCTATGAATAAGCACCCCTTAGTTGCGGTTGGGCCTTCGTCAATTCATGGGCAAGGTCTATTTGCACTTCAAGACATCCCGTGGGACGTTAACATTATCCAATACAGCGGCGAGCATATCAATGATGCGGAGGCTAACGACTGTTCTTATGTGCCCACCCTCGAAGAAATTATAGAAACGATTGGAGAGGAGTTTGTCTGCGTGCGGAATTGGAGCGTGAGCAGGAAAGATACGACAACACACCTGAAGAGCACGACCATCGAAATTGGAGGTTGGGCTGATCGTTTACCTGAGTCGCACGCACCGCCAAAGCTGCTCGGCACACTGGTTGTTTATTCGGCGTTTACACCAGCGGGCATTGGCGGCCTTTTCTCTTCTCGCACAGCCTTGCGCCACTCTTTTGTTTGCAACTATCAGTAAACGGCGGTTGCTTGCGGTTAGCGCGAAGGCGGTGCGCCCTATGTTTGCTTGTGATAGGTCCCATGTCGTGCATCCCCCTTTGGAGTTTAACACCGCCCCAATAAAATAGGGCGACATGCAGCTCTCTCCTATCGACTCGGATTCGCGTTTCGAACTCATACTCTTTGGCTGCTCGGCGTTGCTTATCGCCGCGGTCGTGCTCTTGATCTTCTTATGATCGGCTGGGCCGCGCGATGAAGGGACTCGATGTTCAGGATCGGCTCGTATACGCGAGGGCGGCTGTTGCGGTTTTGCGCGCGCTTAAGATCACAGGTTCGACCATGCGATACGGAGATTTGGCGCGCGCGATAGGTCTGATTCCCGATGGTGGTCGGTGGGAGACTTGGCATCGCCAAGAGGTGGCCGACATTCTGCAATTGGTGGCGGCTGTCGAGCGTCAGGGGCGCAGCAACGAAGGCGCAGAGCCGCTTGAATTCGAGCGGATCGTACCGCCGAGACCGGGAAGGCTGGCGCGGGAATAGGATTGCCCGGCGCCGTGGCCGCGGCTGGCACCGGGCTCAGACCACGAGAATCCGTCTCAGATATTGATCACCTTGCTTCGAGATCGGCCCAAGCCTCTGTTTGATCGAGCCTCGTGAGGCGTCGGATGATGGCGGCAAGCGCCCGCTCCGGCATCAGGTCGGAAACGTACCATTCGCACAAAGTGTGCAAAGAATATTACATTGAGACGACAATCTTGTGTGTTTGCTGCGAGGATGCATTAGGGTCGGGTCGAGGGTCTGCGGCGCTTACCATCTCATGTTTATGTTCTTGACCTGCGTATAACTCAGAAGCTCGCCAAAGCACTCCTCCTCGCCGATGCCGCTTTGCTTCCAGCCGCCGTACGGAGCGCCCATATAGCGTCCGTTGGAATTGATCCAGATGTAGCCGGCCTCGATCCGCTCCGCAGTCTCCATTGCCCGGCTGAGATCGTTTGTAACGATGGCCGCAGTCAGACCGTATTCGAGGCCGTTCACCTTTGCGAGCATGTCTTCGTAATTGTCCCAGGTCATCACTGACATGACCGGGCCGAATATTTCTTCTCGGCCAATGCGCATCGCCGGTGTCACCTGGTCGAATACGGTTGGCGCGATGAAAAGGCCGTCGGAGAGTGCTGGATCCCGTGGCTTGCGTCCGCCGGTCAGCAATTGTGCGCCCTCCTCTTTGGCCGATTCAATAAAACCCATGACACGATCAAATTGCCGTTGCGAGACGATTGGACCGACTTCGTTTTCTTTGAGCCACGGCGGACCCACTGGCGGCGCCTCGGCAAGCGCGACGAGTTCGGCTACGACGTCGTCGTGCAGCGACCTGTGCACAAAAACACGCGAAGTCGAGCTGCACGATTGTCCTTGCCGGTTCATATTCATGCCCTTGATGGCGGCTACCGCCGCCTTCTTCGGGTCGGCGTCCGGGAAAATCACGATCGGATTCTTGCCGCCCAGCTCCAGGCTCACGCGCTTGAGGTCGGCGGCACCTCCTGAGCGATAGCTCGACCCGTCGGCACTGAACCAACGAAGCCGATCCGCCGCACGTCGGGATGACGCACCAACACGGACCCGACGTGGCCGTCGCCCGCGATGATATTGACAACGCCAGAAGGAAATATCCCCTCGCATAGTTCGCCAAGGCGGAAGCTTGAAAGCGGTGCCTGTTCGGGAACCCTTGATCACCACCGTATTCCCCGCGGCCAGCGGTGCCGCCGCTTTCTCGGCGCAAAAGCGGAATGGGTGGTTAAAGGGATTGATCTTGGCGACAACGCCGAATGGCTGCCGGCGCGTCAAATTGAGATGACGAGTGCCCTGCGAAAAGGTCTCGCCCTTGATCTCCGTCACCAGGCCGGCGCAATAGCGCAGCCAATCGGCGGTCCAGATCATGTCGCCTCGCATGCCGACGATCGCGTTTCCGGCATCAACGGCATCCAACCTTCAGGACAAACGGGCTGTTGGGCGACTCATAAACAGCGGCCTTCGCGGTACGCATTGGGCCTTTGCTCCCTGAATTTGCCACTCCTGCTCGCCTACTCAACGCCGTTGAGCGCAAAATCGAAAATGTCGTAGTTGTGCAGCGGCTGCTCCTTTGCATGTTTGCGGTAGGCCGCATTGAGCGGCCGCGATAGCAAGAACGGAACTTTTTGTTCGCCGAGGCCACCGTGGGAGCGGAGACGGTGTCCCGCCAATTGGCTCAAATCGTGATCTTCGCGTCGGGCCCCCACCACGGTCTTGCGATCACTGAGCACAGCAAAATCGCCCTCTCGGTCGATCGGCAAATCAAACCGGGCACACACTTCTTGCTTATCGAGCACCAATTCGACGCCGGGCAGCGTTCGTGCAAAAGCCATCATGGGCGCAATGTCTGCGGGCTCGCGTAAGTGCACGCGAACGAACGATCCAAGCGCTCCGTGATGCCGCACGAACGGATCGGCGATTGGGCAGATAACGCGAACGGTCCCAACACCGAAGCGCGAATTCAACTCGTCTTCCAAATATATGACGTTGGGCGTGCCATCGGCCGCGGCTTTGTCATTCATTCCATGATCCGCCGTGACCGCGACGGTGGCCCCGAGCTCGATCAGTCTGGCGACGCTGGCGTCGACTGCGTGGTGGTAGGCATCCGCTTCCGGCGCCCCGGGGGCGTGCTTGTGCTGCACGTAGTCGGAAGTCGACAAATACATCAAATCAGGCCGGACCGTCGACATCAGCTGCACGCCGGCATCCATGACAAACAGCGAAAGGTCTGCCGAGTATTGGTCAGGCTGCGGCCGTCCCACGAGCCTCTCAACATTTTCGATCCCGTTCTCGACGAGATTCGCCTTACGGGCATATTCGGATGAGAAGGCAATCCCTCGCAACCCGTGCGCCAAAACTTTGAGCAATTTATCCTTGGCTGTGACCACAGCGGTCCGCACCCCAGCTTGGCTCATAACGCCGAGAATTATGTCACATCGCAGCCGGGTCGCATCGGTGATCATGATTTCTTTGCCGGTATCAGGATCGAGGTAGTAGTTGCCGTTGATACCGTGCACCCGAGGCGGCACTCCCGTTACGATCGATGTGTTGTTTGTGTTTGTCGTGCTCGGTATGGAGCAGTTACCTATGCCGGCGAAGCCATGCTTCTGGAAGGCGCCAATTGTCGGCAGCGTGCCATTGGCAACGCCATGCTCGAGATACCCGGGATCAAAGCCGTCGATGACGATCACAACGGTGGGGCGCTTCGGTATTGCGTAGGTCCGTCCGTTGACCTCGACGGTGGCATCCGAAGCAGCAGACATGATCAGGACCAGGCCTCCGATCGTGATGCGACTGTTCAGCACTGCGCATGATGACGTTTTGATGACAAAGAACTGTCGCCGGTTGCGCTCAACCACGATCTCAAAGAGTGCTTCATCTCGCTGTCACAGCCCCCCTCTAGCGTCGTTTGAAATGCCGGGACCTCCGGAATCGACCCTTTGGGAGTTCCAATAGGTTTTGGGCGGCCTTCGCGGCTACGCGAGCCATGCACCTCGGGCGTTTATGCGTAGACGCGATCTTGCGGCTGGGCGGAGTGTGGTCGATATCGACGCGATCATTCAGCAAGAGGACGATGACAGGAGCTTGACCATGAAGCTGCAAGTTTTTTCGGCCAGCAATGTCACCATCGTTGTTGCAGCAACGGCTATCGTCGCCGCCATAGCGGTGGCATCTCCGCAGCAGGCCACCGCCGCCGACTGCCCGAATGGCGGTACGGTCCGCTTCGGTGTGGAGCCGTATGATACCGCGACCCGGCTCGTGCCGATTTACGAGAAGATCGGAAAGATGATTGGCGACAAGATCGGATGCAACGTGCAGGTCTTCGTCGCGACCGGCTACAACGCCGAGATCGAAGCGATGCGCAACGACAAGCTTGAACTCGCTGAATTCGGCCCTCTCGGCTACGTGTTGGCGCATCGCGTCGCGAAGGCAGAGGCGGTGGGCGCCTTTGGGGGCGTCGACAACAAGCCCGTCAGCTATTGGGCAAGTATCGTTACCTATCCGTCGTCGGGGATCAAAACAGTGGCCGAGATTCGCGGGCACTCTCTTGCGTTTTCGGACGCAGCTTCAACGTCCGGGCACCTCTTTCCCGCGTATGGTCTGCGCAAGGCCGGTCTAGATCCGGAGAAGGACATCAAGGCGATTTATGCGGGCAGCCATACGGCATCATTTGAAGCCATCTACAACCACAAGGTCGACGCCGGCGAACTCAACAGCGAACAAGTTGAGTCGGCGACCCAGCGAGGCCACTACAAGGACGGCGATTTCGTCTTCTTGTGGAAATCGGATCCTATTCCCACCGATCCGTTTGCCGTTCGCGGCGATTTGCCTGAGGCGTTCAAGAAGCGGCTTGCCGACGCCGTGCAACATCTCGACTTGATGAGTCTTGACCCCGCCGATCGCAAAATCCTAGTCGGCGCCGGGATTACCCAGGTCGTGCCGCAGACCGACCAGGCTTACGATCTGATCCGCGACCTGGTTAAGACCCTTAATATCGATCTTGAGAAGCTGAGCTGACGTCTTGGCATCACGACACCGATGCTGCGAGTTCTCGGTCTTTCGTTACGCTATCCGAACGGCAAGCTCGCCCTGAGTGATTTCGGGTTGGAAGTCCATCCGGGCGAGTTTGTCGTTGTTCTTGGCGGTAATGGCAGCGGCAAGTCCACGTTGCTTCGTTGCATCACCCGTACATTGAAGCCCAGTTCCGGCGAGGTTTGGCTCGGCTCCACAAATCTTTGCGCGCTCGAAGGCGAAAAGCTGCGACGGGCGCGCCTTGAGCTTGCGATGGTTTGGCAGCAAGCGAGCCTCGTTCGCCGCAGCAGCGTGTTGGCCAATGTCGCCAGTGGCGCACTGGGGCGATATTCCACGTTGAGGACAATATTCCGAGGCCTGCCGCCGGCCGAGCTCGATGCCGCACGCGACTGTCTGGCCGACGTCGGCCTCGATGCTCTGGCGGGGCAGCACGCCGGCACTTTGTCGGGCGGCCAGGCTCAGCGCGTTGCAATAGCGCGGGCGCTTGCGCAGCGGCCCCGCGTCCTGTTGGCCGATGAGCCGGTTGCGAGCCTCGATCCGGAAGCGGCCGAGGAGATCATGCGCTTGCTCCAGCGGCTGGCGCGGTCGGAGCAACTGGCCGTCCTGTGCGTATTGCACCAGATCGAACTCGCCTATGCGTACGCTGACCGAGTGGTCGGAATTCGTGACGGCCGCATCGCCTTTAATCTGCCGCGCAGCGAGCTTTCACGTGACACGGTGCGCCAGCTCTATATCGGCGAGGCCGCATGAGCGTCGATGTAGCGCATAATGTGTCGGAAAATGCTCACAAAACAGGGGCCTGGAGCCACGCTCTTGGCATGGCGAGCCGCTTCGTTCTCATTTTGCTGAGCCTAGCGGTCGCCGTTCAAGTATTTATCGTTGTCGAAGCTCGCCCGCAGGATCTTATTACTGGCGTTCATGGAATGGCCGACCTCATATGGCGCGCCATGCCGCCTGATTTTTCCAAGCTGCCATCCGCAGCTTGGCCAACGCTGCAAACCGTCGATATTGCCTTGTTCGGTACGTTCGTAGGCATCGTCATTGCGGTCCCGCTCGCTCTTCTCGCGGCATCGAACGTGACGCCCTCACGTTTCGCCTACTACGCCGCTCGGTCGATCATCGGTTTCACGCGCGCCGTCCCCGATCTGGTCTGGGCGCTCTTGTTCGTAACTGCGGTCGGCCTCGGTCCATTTCCGGGCGGATTGGCACTCGGTGTTCACTCCGTCGGGATGCTCGGCCGGTTGTTCGCGGAGACGATCGAACAAATGGACATGGCGCCGATCCACGCGTTGGAGCTGACTGGCGCGCGGCGAATCCAGGTCTTCGTCCACGGTATCATCCCAAGCATTCTCCCCGCGCTCTTGGGAATCAGCCTCTATCGCCTGGACGAGAACATACGGTCTTCACTTGTGCTCGGCTTTGTTGGTGCCGGCGGGATCGGGTTCCAATTGCTTACAGCCATGAACCTTTTCCAATATCAAGAGGTCTCATTGCTGCTGATCATCATATTCGTCATCGTGCTCGGGGCGGAGCGGCTATCGGCGGCACTGCGGGAACATTTATCTTAAGTCGAACGCGTCAACCACTAGGCCGCAACCCGATGCATTGCGGCTTTGTTGCGCCTCTATGGCCTCGATCACGCTTACCGAGTTGTTCGGTGGCGCGTATCGATGAAGATCCATTCTATATGATTTTGCTTAGCCTTTTTGACAATGTGAGCAATGTCGCGCTTAACGATCTTTAGCGGCAGGGCAGATTCAGCGCGCTGCTCGTTCCACAGCGACAACGAACCTTGCGGATCATCATCAATAAGCAGACAGGGCCGCGCCGGCCGATGCACGTGGACTGCAAGATGCGCCGCTAAGGTACTTTTGCCTGCACCTCCTTTGCGCGACGCGAACGCCAGTATATCCATCAAGGTGATCCAATGTGGCGGGATGTTGGACCCGAAATCGCCAGATGATTCGCGGCAGCTTTCCGCTCACATAGAGTGGAATTTGAGGATGAAGAAATCGTCTATTAATGCTGTCATATAACCGTCATAGTCACCATTGCGACCCGTATGGCCGTGGAATTGCCGAAGTGGCGATGCGGTGACTTCCACGGCTTCTGTCTTAATGGTGATAGTCCGGTGGACGCGGGGTGTGGTCCGACTTGACCAAGATGTCCAGAGCCAAAAACAATAACAGCAACGGGACAAGCCACCACATCATTAGTTCCAGCTGCCACTGCTATCTTACGGTTGTTGAGGGCGCGGAATTTTCGGCGCTTTGTGTGACACATTGATGATACCTTCCGTCCCAACATAGCGTCGTGATGATATTCAGTTTGGCGATGTGGTTTGCCTCTCGTGTAAATCGGGACGAAGTCCAGGTGGACAGGAAAAAGTCGGCTCGCTGAGGCCAGGCCAGTCGGCGAGTTCCCGTTCGTTGACGCCATTACGCCAAGGCCCGGAATTCTGCGGCACTCGCCATGGCCCAGGCGGCGCCGAACCGCTTGTCGCCGGTGCCCGCCAGCAATTCTCCCGGCTGCAAGGATGGATAAAGCTCAGCGAAGCTCATCACCTCATGGGCTGAAACACGCCGCGAAAAATGCGCAGGGCAAAATTCGGCAGGATGATCGAGTCCTGTCGCGCCTACGAGTTCGGCGAGCGACTGCATTGTAGCGCGGTGGAAATTGAACACGCGCTCCGACTTGTCGACGACCACAAGCGCGCGTTGACGCACTCGGTCCTGAGTCGAGACGCCGGTCGGGCAGCGGTCGGTGTGGCAAGACAGAGACTGGATGCAGCCCAGCGCGAACATGAAGCCGCGCCCCGAATTGCACCAGTCAGCGCCCAACGCCATCGCGCTCGCGATGTCGAAGGCGCTGATGATCTTGCCCGCGGCACCAAGCTTGATGCGCTCGCGGGCATTGATGCCGATGAGCGCATTGTGCACGAAATTGAGCCCTTCGCGCATCGGCATGCCCAGGTGGTCGACGAATTCGAGCGGGGCCGCGCCGGTGCCGCCTTCCGTGCCGTCAACGACGATAAAGTCTGGGTAGATCTCCGTCTCCAGCATTGCCTTGCAAATCGCCAGGAACTCCCACGGATGGCCGATGCAGAGCTTGAAGCCCGTAGGCTTGGCGCCAGATAGACGCCGCATCGTGGCGATAAACCTCATCATCTCGATCGGTGTCGAGAACGCCGAATGACGAGCCGGTGATATACAGTCGACACCGATCGGCACGCCGCGGCTCGCAGCAATTTCGGCGGTGACCTTGGCGCCGGGCAGCACGCCACCGTGGCCGGGTTTTGCACCCTGGCTAAGCTTAAGCTCGACCATTTTGACTTGGTCGAGCTGCGCCGTTTGTTCGAATTTCTCGGCACAAAATGTGCCATCGCTGTTGCGGCAACCGAAATTGCCCGAACCGATTTCCCAGATAACGTCGCCACCATTCTCGCGATGGTAGGGACTGTAGCCTCCCTCACCGGTATCATGGGCAAAACCGCCCCTTTTGGCACCGATATTGAGCGCGCGAATGGCGTTCGAACTGAGCGCGCCGAAACTCATCGCCGAAATGTTGAAAATGGAAGCCGAGTAAGGCTTATCGCAGTCCGGGCCACCGATGGGGACGCGGAACGGCTCCTTCGCTGGCAGTTTTGGCGCGATTGAATGTTGCAGCCACTCGTAGCCGCTGGCATAGACGTCATTCTGAGTTCCGAACGGGCGCTTGTCCAAGGCCTGCTTGGCGCGTTGGTAGACGATGGCGCGCTTGTCGCGAGAAAACGGCGTACCGTCTTTCTCGCTTTCGAGAAAATACTGGCGAATCTCCGGACGAATCCCTTCCAAGATGAAGCGGATATGCGCGGTAAGCGGATAGTTGCGCAGCACCGCATGGCGGGTCTGGATTAGATCGATAGTGCCTATCACCGACAGCGCCGCGAACAGCACGAGCGGAATCGCAATATAAAGCGACCACGACCAGAAGAGCCCACACAGAAGAACTGCGGTGATCAGAACAACGAACGTGTAGGCAATGAACCGCGCGCTCAGTGGCAGCAGCAATGGGTGCATCGGACCTCCCCTTAGCAGACAAAGCGCCTAGTCCGCGGGTCTCATTGTCACCCTCGGCATGGGCCCAGGCAAAGAACTTGAGGGCTTTGGGCGCAGCCTAAATCACGATTCAGAACGTATTGGAATTCTAGAACCCACCAACACGATGCATAGCTATGTGACAAATATGCGAAAATCTCATTGGATTTCGGGGCGCAGCCTCTCGCCGTCATTCGCGATAGCCGCAAGCACTACAAAAGGGTTCCTTTCTGGCGTCAACACGATTGAAGCGCGATGCCTGGCCGGAAATATATGTGTCATGACATCGAAATATGTTCGATGCGATGAGCGAACCGCAGGATGCACGCTTCGTCTGCGCGAATTGCGGCGCGGAGTACGATGTCATTCGGATTGAGGCGCCGCCCACGCCTAATCAGCGAGAAATCGTTTGCGTCAGTTGCGCTGCGCCACTCCAGGGGCGCGACGGCGGTTTCGTGCTCAAATATCTCCTTGTAAGGCGACCTGGCGGGCGAAAGCGCCCGCGTTGAGCCCGCCGGATGATGTGCCGATGAAAGGATCGCAAGGGCGTGTTGATGTGCCCTGTCCGAGCTGCGGGAAAGTGCTGACGTTCTCCGAGGGCAAGCTCAAACGCTACGGCGATTTCGAGATTGGGTGTCCCCACTGCAAGGCGATCGTTTCGGTTCGGAACGCCCTCATTAAACGAGTTCGCAGCAAAGATAATTCGGGCGGATCAGTTCAGTAACGGTCTAACGTTGCGAGATTTGTTGTGGCGGTGGCCGACGCCGAGACAGAACTGACGAAAGGAAGCCCGGGTCTATCGCGAGCCGGAGCTTCTCTGTCATCTCGGCGTTTGCCAAAACGGCCGCGGTTTTGATTTTTGCGTAGAGCGGTCAGCCGACGTAGGCCGCGTGCCGCTGTTGCGCCTCGGTTTCGACCAAGGTCTTCGGCACTGCCGGCAGCTGGAGAACCGTGGCTTCCTGACCCTCACGCAGCAAGGTCAGAAGCACGATCTGGCCGTCCGGAATGGCGTTTGTCAGCGGTTGCGAATATGTAGGAGCCCCAATTCCGATCCCGGTTGTGACGCTCCCGCTTGTCGGCGTGACGACCGCGGCAATTCCGGCCTTTCTCGCGTCGCACGCCTTCTGGCTCATGTTTGCAGCTTGGTTCCTGCTCGCCATTGCGGCGGTGTTGCCGCGCCGCGCGGCGACAGGGGCCGAAGCGGGTCACCACCTAGAACCACAACCGGCGAGGTAGCATTCACAGACTTTGCCGGTCCATATTCAGCGCTAAAAGACGCGGTGGACGACGCACCGCTCACCATCATGAACATGCCGCCAAGCACCGCCGCGATGCCGCAAAACATCACAAAGCCGGAGATCACGAAAAAGCCGCGCACCATGAGCATGCATCGAAGGAGCACGCGGACAAACATAGCCAACTAGGCGCTGGGGAATGGCGCTGGACGGCCGTTGGACGTTTATGCTTGCATCTTGGTAGCCCGTCGCAACGAGGGCAGCCGTGCCTGCCGCGCAACCTAGTAGACCGTCGGCACATACATCTCTTTTGGTACGGGATGCCGCGAATAATCGGGCTTGTGTTCACGCGTCGGCAGCGTAATCGGGTTGTGCGGAGCGTCCTGGTAGGGGATCTGCTGCAATAAATGGTGAATGCAATTGAGCCGCGCTCTTTTCTTGTCGACGGCCTCGACCACCCACCAACGGGCTTCGGAAATGTGCGTGCGCGCCAGCATTTCCTCCTTGGCCTTGGTGTAAAATTCCCAGCGGCGCCGCGATTCCAAATCCATGGGGCTGAGCTTCCACTGTTTGAGCGGATCGTGAATACGCATAAGGAAGCGCAGGTTCTGCTCTTGGTCTGTGATTGAAAACCAATATTTGATCAGGATAATCCCCGATCCTACCAGCATACGTTCGAATTCGGGGACCGTGCGAAAAAACTCCTCGCAATCGATCTCCGAGCAGAACCCCATGACGCGTTCGACGCCGGCGCGGTTATACCAACTGCGGTCAAACAACACGATCTCGCCGGCCGCCGGCAGATGGGTCACGTAGCGCTGGAAATACCACTGGGTTCGTTCGCGTTCGGTGGGCGCCGGCAACGCCACCACCTTGCAGATGCGAGGATTGAGCCTCTGCGTGATGCGCTTGATTATCCCGCCTTTGCCCGCGGCATCGCGTCCCTCAAACACCACCACTACTTTGAGGCGCTGGTGCACGACCCAGTCCTGGAGCTTGATGAGCTCGCGCTGCAGCTTCAGAAGTTCCGTGAAATAGACGCGCCGATCGAGGGTGTCCTGCTTGGGATAGTCAGCGACCTCCTCCAGCAGGCCGGCCAATCTATCGTCGTCGATTTCCATTTCAAGTTCTTCATCGACGGTATCGATCATCTCATCGTGAATGCGACCGTGGCGAGGGGCGGCGCCTTTGCGGCGCAACTTCATTCGCCCGTTCTCTGCTTTCGTGACGGCGCCGCCTTTGTGGCGCGAATTCGTCGCCTTTTGCTCTGTTTTCATAGTCGCTGCACTCGATTCCAAATTTAGCCGTCAGGTGGGAAGGTTCGGATTGTTCGCTCGTTGCGTTGACAGTTGTGTGACATTCATTAGCTCATCTTGTCCCATTGCCCACTTCGCAGAGACGGCGGCCGTTGGCCCAAACCGGCGACTCGATGCCACGCAACGCTACATCCGGAACTATGGCCAAACCAAAAGTGCCCGGTGTCCTCGCGTCACTGCCACGCTTACGCCTCCCCAAAGTACCCGAGAAACGTTTCCCGTCTTGGGCAGACCTTGACCGCCACCGCACGTCAAGGCAATTTTGCCTTGCAGCAGTTACCAAAACTGTCGACCTGACGGGAAAACACCATGGACATCGTTCTGTACTATGCACCCATCACTTGTGCGCTCGCGCCCTACATCACGCTTACGGAAGCTGGTGCAGATTTCAAGGTGCGTTCGCTGAATTTGCGAAAGGACCAGCAGCATTCGTCTGAATACCTAAAACTCAATCCAAAGCACAAGGTGCCACTCCTTGTGGTCGACGGCCAAGGGCTGACCGAAAGTGCCGCGATACAAACATGGATTGCGCGCGCCTTTCCTCAGGCAAACCTGTTGCCGAGCGACCCCTGGCAGGAGCTGAAGGCGCTGTCACTAATGTCATGGTGCTCTTCCGGCATCCACCCCTTCCTGGCTCGGATCAATTCGCCGGCCAAGGTTTGCGACGTTCCGAATGCCGCCGACAGCGTGCGCCGGCTGGCGCAGGCGCAGCTGGTCGAAAACTTCCGGATCGCAGACGACTTACTGGCCGGTCGGCAATTCTTTTTCGATCACTTCACCGCACCGGACGCCCACTTCTTCTGGTGTATGCGGCGTGCAAAGCAGTTCGAGGTAGATTTTGCGCCATTCAGGCACTGCTCGGCACACTTCGATCGTATGAGCGCACGAGCAAGCGTGCAAAAATTGCTCGCTTTTGAAAAGTCCATACTGGAGGAGTTTGCCAAGGCGGCCTAAGAGCGAAATGCCCCGCGGCGGTGATAAGGCAAACCGCTCATGGCGTTGTGCCTCCGCTAGTCGACCCAGGACGGCTCCTTCACCCACACGTGAGTCTCCCTCATCCGGCGCGCTCTACGCGAGCAATTCCGGCTGTCACTTCGTCCCTCGAGGAGATATCGCGCCTCTCCGGGTCCCAAAGTGGCAAACCCAGCTGTGGGCGTGACAGCTGACCGTCTAATCATCACTGCACAAGAAGTTCTCGAAATACTCTCGCCGCCGCCGCCCAGCGTCGGCCAAAGATTGTGGGTGGATCGAACAAGAATCCGCGCTTACAGTAGCGAAAACCGCGAGAGTTTTATGAGTGTGCTAGTAACACGCGAAAGCCGCATTACCGTCAGGGCGCTGCTACTCGGCGACCGCATTGAAACCGCAGGCCTTGAACGCAACGATTTGCTATCAAGATTGCCGCTGGCGTTTCGCGCCGGAAAGAACGGAATTGTTGCATTATTCCGTTATGGAGTTGCAGTCCTTCTTGGCATGTCGCCGCTCGAAGAGGAGGAGGTCATCCGTCAATTGGATGTCCGGGTTGTCGGCCCGATAAAATTACGCGAAGAGGAGACGATCCAAATCGAGATCGCACCGGATAAAGACGATCAGCTCATGCCATCAGGCGTTATCGTTTTGAAGGCTCTGACAATCGAACACGCGTTGCTGATCGCGGATGCGCTCGCGACGAGCGTTGTACTGGCGCATGATGAGACAAATGTGGCTACCGTTTTCGACGTCATCCAGCCTATTGCGCGGGAATTAGCGCAGCATGGCCGCACCCCCGGCGGTCGTCGTGCAATTCTCAAGCACATTGGCAACGCTTTGCTTGTTCAACATCGTATTTCCGGTCTCGTGGCTGTGGCGGAGAAGCCAGACGTCCTATGGGAGAGGCCCGATTTGGAGCGTTTCTACGCTAGGCTTGAAGACGAATATGAATTGAAAGAACGCGTGGATGTTTTGACTCGCAAATTGACGGTGATCTCCGATTCCGCAAAGGCGTTCGCCGACATCATTGATACGGAACGATCATCGCGACTGGAGCAAATAATTATTCTGCTCATCGCCGTAGAGATTGTCATCGCTAGACTTCAGATATTGCTTCGCTAGAACTTTTTTTGAATTGCAACAACACTTTATGGTGCGATGAGCTTAGACTCAGCGTCAAGCGACTATTATGCCATTCTGTCGGGCGCGTTCGACGCCACGTTTACGATCTCACAAACGGACCTTTGAAATAGAAACTTTCGCTTTTGCCCCACCAATTGCGGCACATTCTCGCGCCACCATGACGCGGCATCGGGGTGCGCTTTGTCGAGGACTCCTAGCGCTCCGTCGGCGTCAACGGCGTAACCCGATTGGCGCGGGAGCCGTCCAAGCAGCCACCACAAGAGCGCGAAAAATCGATTGCGAGGTCCGAACAGCACACCCGACGTGTAAGCCGCTCGTGGTCCTCGATCGCCATAGGCAAGAGACAATTCAAGCCCGATCCATTTCTCACGCACCCAAAGCGGAGCTTCGCCCGAAGGCGCACGCACGATACGAATATATTGAGGTGCAACTTTCAATCTGGCCGTGTCCTTAACATGGGTGCGCTTAAGGAAACGTCTCCTCAGCAATTGTCTAATGCTTGTGCGGAGTTTGCTCCTACCTTGAGGTCGCGAGCGGCTCCATCCCGCTGTTCCTGATTGCCTCGAAAGCGCGCGCGGAGGCAAGAAATTCGATTAGTCGCTTGGAACTATCAATTTCTCCCGAACCGGCCAGGATGGCGGCGGAGAAAACCTGCACGAATTGGATCTCCGGTGCGATCGTTCCTGCAAAGTCGACGCCCGCCGCATGCACAATTTCACTGACCGGCATCACCGCAAGATCCGCATCTCCCGCCGCGACTATGGCGGTGACGTCCGTGCCGCGCGGCGCCACCTTGAAGCTCACCTTTCCGGCGATGCCGAGCCGCGGAAAAAGATCGGTCCTGAGCCAGATGCCGCTGGTGCTTCCGGGGACGGCGACGGTCTTGGCCTTGAGTACGACGTGTTTGAAGGCATCGATGGTGCTCACGTCGAGCTTCGGAGTCCCCGCCCGCACCGCCACGCCGAGCGGTACTTGCGCCAGGTCCACGTCCGTTCCGGCGACGATCCTGTTCGCTGCGATCAGTTCACTGAGGCCCTCCCTGGAGAGGATCACCACGTGGGCCGGCACGCCGCGCGCCAGCTGCGCGGCAATCGTTTGCGGCCCGGTTCCTTGCGAGGCGCCCGATCCCGTCGCGACGTTAATGCCGCTCGTACGCGTGAATTCCGGCAACAGCCGCTCGTACGCGCCGGAGAAGCCGCCGGATATCAGGACGTTCAACTGCGTCGGTTCATTCGTCATCTTCGTGGCACATTGTTCAGGACGTTACGCCTTGATCAGAGACGTGCGGCTGGCTTTTTTCCGCGTTTTCCAACATGCGGCCGATGATAAGTTGCAGCATGGCAAAGCCGAACCGCCGGTCTTGAAAATAAAGTTCCTTGGCTTTGCTCTCGCTCACTTCGTAAACACGACAATCGGTCAAACACTTGACGCTGGCCGTCCTCCGTTTGGCGGGGGCAAACAGACCAACTTCGCCAATAATCGCGCCGGCTGACATTTTCTTGCCGACTTCCACCACTTCGATTTCGCCCTGCGCCAGGTAAAACATGCGGTCCGCCATTTCTCCCTTTTGAATAAGCATGTCTGCAGCTTTGTACGATCGAGGCGTCATAAACGGGAGCAGACTCTCGACCGTAACCTCGGCGCGACCCGCGGCATGAATTTCCCGAACGAGCCTTTGGATCTGGATAAGGCGGGCTGCATTGATCGGCAATAAGGCTAGATGCAATACCAATACGGGATAGATATGGTCGAAATAACCGTACGCGCAGAATAGGACGTTGCTCGCGATTGCAAGAACGCGCAGCGGTATCATGGTTTTCATGCAAAACGTCGCAAAAACCGTTGCTGACGCCGCATAGCCGAGGAAATTGAGCCAATTCATTGTTTCCTCCCCTAACAAAACTAACTTCAACGATTGTGCATCGTGAAGATGCGGGCTCCGACCCCACGCTGATTGGCTGGCCCGCAGTTTGGAAAAAGACGTTGGTCCAATGCCCGCGCCTTGTACAGGGGGCGCGTCACCGCATCTCTTTGAATTATGCTGGACGATCGGATTCCGCCCGGAGAACGTTGCCGTAAAGACTCGCGACCCATTGGCGTCCGCTCGATGTTACATTGAGATAGCGGATCGCGGATTGGATGTGAGGTGACACGCTGTTCCAATAAAATTGCGAATACTGGTCAATAAGGTCGGCCGGGGACGTATAGCCGTACTGCTTGTTCAGTCCAATCTCCTCAAATTCGTGATAGAGCGCATTGGCCTTGCGCAGATAATGCGGATCGCCGAGCTGCCCGATAAGGTCGGCCGCCCGCAACAACGATCCCTCTTCGTCCGCAGCCGCGACCTCCGTACTCGCCGACCCCGGAAACCTCGTAAACTCGATCGCCCGCGCAATTCTGTCGGCGTCGAGACCTTCCATCTGCGCAACGCGGTTCAAGGCAAAAAGTTTGGAACGATCGACATGATACGGCGTAAGCGCGGCATCGGAAGAGCCGCGCGGCAGACGAATTTTTCTGCCGCTCTGGTCGATGACGTAACCCTCGGCATCGTCGCCATTGATGATACCCCTGACATACCCGATGTCATGCAGCAGGCAGGCGACGATAAAATGCGCATAGTCGGCGGGTGGCGTCGGCGAAAACATCGAGCGCCCGTTCAAAATGTCGTGCCCGGCGAGGGTCACCAACATCGTATGTTCGACATTGTGGTAGAGCGCATCGCTGTCCCCGATGCATTCAAGCGCAAGCCGGGCGACTGACGAGACTACATCGGCCAAACGGGAGTCTGACGAACCGAACTGTTGCTTCATATGGGAAGCAAGATGAGTACTGAGTGCATTCGCCGCTAATTCGGTTGTCGTAAACATGCGCTCGCGTGGGTCTGGTTGGGAATTAGAGAGTTGGGACACTTAGATACAGACACCCGCTCGTGTCGCTCGTATTGTATTTTGACAACGATGAAGAATTATTACAGAGCGAGACTATTCACTGATTGACCACGCAGCGACGGGCAAGCCCGCTGCACGTTCAATCCGCCCTCCCCTATTGAGTAACCGCCGCAACGGCGGCGGCGCGATCCGGGAAAATCGGGATCAACGTGTCGGTGCGCGCCGCTGAGAGTACGCTTTTGACGCCCTCGTTGGTAGACAAGATCACCAGCTTGCCGCCCTTATTCTTCACGGCACGCGCGCCTAGCACCAGCACGCGAATGCCTAGCGAGGCCAGAAAATCAACCTGAGACATGTCGACCACGATCGCGCGGCGCGCCCCCGCGATGGCGTTGAACTTGAGGTCAATGGCGCTGGCGCCAACGGTGTCGAGACGGCCACGCAAGATGACAAAAGCGACGCCGCCACCGGCCTCCTCGACTTCGATCTCCATGTCCGAACTCCTTGACAGAGGTTCCGGCGACGAGCGCCGGCACGCAAACCGTAAGGCCTCTGCCAACAATGTCCTAACAGTACGGTTTTGTGGCACAAACCGGAAGCTGCCGCCAGCGTGAAGCGCCGATCTTGGGCCCATCGGACGAAGCTTGGCAGCGCATGCTGCGGCATCGCAGGCCTCCCAGCCCGGTTCGAATTGTGGCCGCCGGCGCCTAGGGACGTCCGTTGAACCGCGTGGCGGTAGCGGTATCTTCCGGGGATAGCCAAAAATACGCACCGGTGTGCCTTAAGTCGTACTGGCTATGCTTGCGGTATCCCGTCGATTGTTTATGGCTACCCGACGCGGCGCTCATTTTGGCTATCTGACTGCGATACCGGCCTGCCGGCTCGATCTCGCTGACCGCGGGCGGTGGCGTTCAGCGAGGTGATTGGGCGCGCGAAGGACTGGCAAGGGAATGACAAAGGACGCGGACGGCTCTATTTCGATCTTAGCGCGATCGAACCCGGTCCTGGCACCATTGGCGCCGGCAACGATCGCGAACCTGATTCAAACCGGAGAGATCATCAAACTCCGCCCGGGCGACATCCTCATCCGCCAGGGTGACAGCAGCGATTGCGCCTATCTGGTTCTGGAAGGCGAGTTGGAGATTCGCGTTGACACCACCTATGGCGAAGTGCCGCTTGCACGCGTGTCGGCAGGTGCGCTTATCGGCGAGATCGGCGTCTTTGCTCAGTTGCCGAGGACGGCGACGATCCGCGCCGAAAGCGCTGCGCGCGTTCTCCGCCTCGACCGCACTCACCTGCTGGGGGCGAGCGATACGGATCCAGAGCTATCGCGCTCCATCATCGGTCGGCTTGGCGGACAGATTGCGAACTTCAATAATGCCATCGGCCTGTACACCAACGCAGTTTCCGCGTTGGAGCGCGATGATTTCGATTTGAGCATTCTTGACGAACTCAGAAAGCCGGTTCCCGAACTTGTGGATTTTGCCCAAAGCTTTCGCCGCATGGCCGAGCAGATCGTGCGGCAACGCCGTCAGCAGGCTGAAATGGCAAGTGCGGCCGCGATCCAACGCGCCATGCTGCCGAGTGGGTTGCCGACAAGTCTCATTGAGGGCCGGTTCGACATTCACATTCAAATCAAGCCGGCGCGCGAGGTGGGCGGCGATTTCTACGACATCATCCCGCTGGATGAAAACCGGATCGCCATTACGGTCGGCGACGTCTGCGGCAAGGGAATTCCGGCCGCCCTCTTCATGGCCGTCACGCAAACCGTCATGCGGGTGGTGGTGCGTTCCGGCGAAGAGCTTGGGGCCAAAATCGCCGCAGCAAACGAGCGCTTGGTCGCCGGCAACGAACAAATGATGTTCGCAACGATGTTCTGCGGCGTGCTCGATGTTCGGTCCGGGACCTTGACCTACTGCAATTGCGGCCACAATCCGCCTCTTGTCGTGCGCAGGGCCGGTGGCCCGTACGAGAGATTACCGGCGGGAAATCCGCCGCTTGGAATAATGGACACACTCGTGTGTGTGCCGAAATCGATTGAGCTGGCACCGGGCGATTTGCTGTTTCTCTACACCGACGGCGTCACCGAGGCCGAAGATCCGCAAGCCGCTCAATTCGGCATGGAGCGCCTGCAGAAAGCGATTTCCGAAGTGGCCGAGTGCTCGGCAAGCAAACTCGTGGAGAACGTCATGGCGCGCGTCGCCGAATTCGCAAAGGGCGCGCCGCAATCCGACGACATTATCTGCGCCGCGGTGGTGCGCACGGGAAAACCACTGAATTCGGCATGGAGCACCTGGAAGCAGCGATTTGCGAAGTGGCGGCGTGCTTAGCACGCAAGTTCGCTGAAAACGTGACGGCACGCGTCGCCGAATTCGCAAACGGAGCGCCGGTATCCGACGACATTATCTGCGCGGCTTTGGTGCGCAACAATAACTGACCTGGCCACGCTTTGTTAGAATTCGAGAGATCGACCCACAGGCGGGCAACCGAGCCGTCTGTCGCAACCGGAATATCAGTACTGAATCAGAGCGCCGGCGAATATCCGCGAGCTGTAATTAGGCATCGGCGCGATCACCTGATTGACATAGCCGCGGCTTGCTTCGACGAAAGCGTAGGTATTGGCAGCATCCGGGGTCCAGGATGGCACGTTGAACCGCGCGCCGAGGCCGTAATTGGAAACGTGCACGCTGCCCAATTCTACCGCGGTCGGTTGATAGATGTCGCGCTCGCCGGTGGCACCGAACAGGTACGGCGTGAATATCAGCGTGGCCGCACTGCCCGGAACGAGAGTTGCCGAGAATGGTCGGCCAAGCTCGGCGCGCACGACCCACGCACTGTCGCCAAAGAACTCGCCGGCGGTGAATCCCGACAGCATATCGGCGCCATCGATGTCGAACTGTTCCGGCAACAGCAGTGGTTGGTTAAAGGAGGTCTGACCGTAGGCCTTGAACGCGGCAAAGAAGTCGTACGGCAGCGCCTGATTGATTTCGAGGTGACCGTTGAGCTTGCTGAACACAGCATCGGCGCCCTGCTGCGACAAAGGCACCGTGCTCTGCGCTGCGTCCGCGGCGGTGCGGGCGCCGAAGGCATTGAGGCCCTGCGAGAACTCGGCGCCATAATTCACCGTCAGGCCGGCGGTGCGTTGGCGCGAGATGCCATCGAAGCCGAAGCGCACCGGCCGCACGCGGTCGAGACTGATCGGCACCGGCGGCATGAACGCGATCGATTCGAGACTTTCGTTTTCCGGCTCGAACATGGCGTTGAAGGCCAGTTCGGAGTCGCGCGCCTTGATCGCTTCGTAAACCACCTTTACGTGACCCTGATCGAACACACCGAATGTCTCCGTACCCGGGATGGTGATGTAAGGGGTGGTTCGTCCGTCGGTGGCGAACAGCTCGAGCTTCCAGCCGTCGATGCCCAGCGGCATTGTGTAGGTGGCGCTGAGGTAGCGCCGGTTGGGATTTTCGCGAAAGAAGTCGTGCTCCGGATCGCCGGCGACGGACACTGCAAACTGCTCGCCCAGGCCGGCGAGCCCATTCTCTGAGGCTGTTGTCAGCACCTGTCCGGTTCCGAACGCCGCCGGCATAGCGTCGTCGACATAGACACTGGCGGAGACCGGCCGGTAGCGCCCCGTCAGCACCAGAACCGAGCCGCCCACTTGCTTGCCGGCGACGAAAGTGGCGTTGAGGATCAATCCCGGCGCTTCGCCGGCGAGCAACAGCCGGCGCTCCAGTTCCCACTGCTGCAGATGCGTCTTATGTACGAGCGGGGCGAGAACCGCCGCCACCCGCGCGCGCACCGGCGTCCCGATCGCGTTCAGGTCCATCCGCTCGACGAAGCCGTCGATGACGCGCAGTTTGATCCGCGCACTGCCGGCGAACTCCTCGGGGAGAAGCACCACGCGCACCAGCGGATAGCCGGCATGCACGTATAGCTGCTGCAACTTATCGGAGAATTCGAAGACTTTTGCGACAGTTATGGTCTTACCGATCAACGGCGCCGCGATCTCCTTGCGCTGCGCCACAAGCTCGGGAAACTCACCCTGGATGTCGAAGCCAAGGAGCTTGAAGGTCAGTTTGTT